>VGGL01000126.1 GCA_016868575.1 Bacteroidota bacterium | reverse complement strand
AGATCCTGGCGTTCAGGATCAGGAGATCAGCTTCTTTTTTCATACATGATGCAGTGAGTAAAAAAATCCCAATGAATATCAGTGTAAATCTCATAAAATCAATAGTTATAATGTTCCGGCAGAAAAAACTTGAAAGAATTTCACAATTATCTTGCAAAGTAATGAAAATCCTTTTTATTTTTGTATGCGGAAGAATGATGAACATCCACTAGCTATATATTATGAAACATATCTCTTTTACACCCCGATTGATATTCGTCATCAGCATCATCGCCATTGCTGCCCTGGTCAGGCTTTTGCCCCACTGGCCCAACTTCACTCCCATTGCTGCCATGGCCCTCTTTGGAGGTACTTACCTGACTAAAAGATACCAGGCCTTCCTCATCCCGATGCTTGCCATGTTCCTGAGTGACCTGTTCCTGGGGATGCATTATACGATGTTTGCTGTGTACGCCAGTTTTGCCATCATTGTGGCTTTTGGTTTTATTCTCCGGAAAACGCTGAGTACCGGCACCATTTTTCTGGCTTCCATTTTTTCATCGGTGACCTTCTTCCTGATCACCAACTTTGCTGCCTGGGTTGCCAGTCCTTTTTATCCGCAGACTTTCCAGGGGCTCATCGAATGCTATATCGCAGGTCTTGCTTTCTTCCATGACGGTACCAGCGGGATATCCTTCTTCATGAACGATCTCCTGGGTACACTGTTCTTCAACTCGCTGTTTTTTGGCGCTTTCTATCTCAGCCAGATGCAGTTCCCATCACTGGAGAAAGCAGAATAATCAAATGACATCTCATCCCTCTCCGGCAGCAGGATCAATTACTGCAGCATGATGAAGTATTTCTTGTCGTTAGAATATGCATCATGACTTTCCTGAGCTGAAAAATCGATACTTTTGTAAAAATTGCCAGGTGAAGATCACGTGGATCAAAAAAGCCAAGCCCAAACCATTTCTCTACAAGCCTGTTTATTCGCGAATGGATTCTGATGGCATGCAGGAGATGCCTGCTCGTCCGGATGAAAATATCAGAAAAGAGATCGGCAGAAGGTGGAGAAAACGGATTCGTCCGGCATTCGGCAAACAATCCATGCTGGTCATCTATATTGTGGCGCTGATCATCCTGTTATTATGGCTTTTTACTTCCTAAACGATTTTGACTGATGCCTGATCTGATCCAATTATTACCAGATGCAGTGGTGAACCAGATCGCTGCCGGGGAGGTGATCCAGCGACCGGCATCCGCCATCAAGGAGATGCTCGAAAATGCGATCGATGCTGCTGCCACCGAGATCAGTGTCATCCTGAAAGAGGCAGGTCGTACCCTCATCCAGGTGATCGATAATGGTTGCGGCATGTCGGAAACCGACGCCAGAATGTGTTTCGAGCGACACTCCACATCCAAAATCCACCAGGCTGACGACCTGTTTGCCATCTTCTCCTATGGATTCCGGGGTGAAGCTCTGGCCTCCATTGCCTCCATCTCTCAAGTGGAACTGAAAACAAAAAAGCATGATGCAGAGTTGGGCAGTTGTGTCGAGATTGAAGGATCGACCGTAAAAAACCAGTATCCGGTTGCCTGCCAACCCGGCACCTCCATATCGGTCAAGAATATCTTCTTCAATGTCCCGGCCCGTCGGAACTTCCTGAAATCGAACACCGCCGAGCTCCGGCATATTTTCGATGAATTTTTCAGGGTAGCCATCGCCCACCCCGAGGTGAAGTTCTCCCTGTTCCACAATAACAAGCCCATCTATCAACTGCCTGCAGGAAATCTCCGGCAACGGATCGTGAACATTTTCGGAAATCAATACAATCAAAAACTGGTGCCGGTTGAGCAAACTTCCAGCCTCGTCAATATTTCAGGATTTATCGGTAAACCGGAATTCTCAAAAAAAACAAGAGGAGAGCAGTATTTCTTCACCAATAAGCGCTATATCCGCCATCCATACCTGCACCATTCCGTTGAAAATGCTTACAAAGAGCTGATCCCTGATGACTCCTACCCGACCTATTTTATCTTTCTGGAGATAAACCCGGCGCGCATCGACATCAACATTCACCCTACCAAGACGGAGATCAACTTCCTGGACAGCAAGGATATCTACGCTGTCATTCAGTCTACGGTCAGACAATCGATCGGCAAATACAATATCACACCGGCCATCGATTTTGATGTTGAGACCGGACTTGACATCCCTCCTCCTCAACCCGGTCAGCCCATCCGTCCCCCCACCATTACGATCAATCCTGATTATAATCCTTTTGAACCAAGGATCAACCATCCCGCCCGGGATCACAAAAAACACATTCCGGGACAATGGGAGAAACTATATACCGACCACCTTCAAAAACAGGAACAGGAAGACCAGCAAGGATTTCCATCCCAGATGGATATCCCTGAACAAGTGCCTGCTCAGGATCCGGCAATTCCCACGATATTTCAGCTTGAAAACCGGTACATCATCGCCCGGATCAAATCGGGACTGGTCGTGATTGACCAGCAATATGCCCATGAACGGATCCTCTACGAGCGGTATCTGAAGGTTTTACAGTCTTCCCTGAATGTAAGTCAGCAACAGCTCATCCCCTTCCAGGTCGACCTGTCGCCGGTGGATGCAGATCTGGTCAATGAGCTGCTTCCTGAATTACATTCCATTGGGTTTGAGATCCAGCCGTTCGGAAAAAATACTTTTCTGGTTTCGTCCATCCCTGCCGATTTGGACCGGAATGAAATAAGAGATATCCTGGAACGGATCATCGAGAATGTAAAAAAGAACCTTGACCTCTCGGCAGAAAGATATACTTTGGTTGCCAGAACCATGGCACGGGCTGCGGTGTCGAAAAGAGGAAAAAAACTGATGGAGCGGGAGATGCTTTCCCTGGTTGAGCAATTGTTTGCGTGCCAAACCCCCGATGTTAGCCCGGATGGCAAACAGGTATTAATCAAAATTACGACCGAGGAGTTGAATAAAAAGTTCAAATAAGCGTTATGATCAAACAGATAAAGCATGTCATACCAACAATATAGTCCCAGCGGTTTCAGGTTGCTTCCACCGGTAGTTAAAAACCTATTGATAATCAATGGGTTATTCTACCTGGCAACCATCACTTTTGAAAATACATTTCGCATTGACCTGGTCAAATACCTGGGATTGTACTATTTCGGCTCTGATCTTTTCAGTCCTTATCAGTTTATTACCTACATGTTCATGCATGGCAGCTTCCCGCACATCCTGTATAACATGTTCGCATTGTGGATGTTCGGCTATCTATTGGAAAATGTTTGGGGTCCAAAACGGTTTCTGACCTATTACGTTATTACCGGTATCGGCGCTGCCCTTGTGCAAATGTTCATCACCTGGATCGACATCTCCTCCATCCAGCAGGCGGCAGAAGCCTACCGGTATAATCCCGACCCTACTGCATTTATTGGTTTTGTTAAAGATCACTTCCCGCAATATCACGCCAGTCTGAAGGATTTCATTACACAATGGTCGATGAAGCCAAATGATATTGGGTTTATCAAACAATCGGTAAAACTTACGGAGGATCTGATCAACCTGCAGGCGAATGTTCCGACCGTTGGCGCCTCGGGTGCCGTGTACGGCATCCTGCTGGCATTTGGCATGATGTTCCCGAACATGCTGGTGTACATCTATTTTCTCTTTCCCATCAAAGCCAAATGGCTGGTGATCTTTTACGGCGCCATCGAGTTGTTTGGCGGACTGAAACACAATCCCAGCGATAACGTCGCGCACTTTGCCCACCTGGGCGGGATGATCTTTGGATTTTTCCTGATCCGTTACTGGAAAAAAAGACTACTGCTCTGAAATTATGAACGCATCCCAGACACACAGGCCATTCCAGGACTTCAGAGGTTTCTTCCGGTCAGGGTCGGTTCATTCCCGGCTGATCCTGATCAATGTTATCGTCTTTCTGGCGGTTAACCTCATTTATCTCTTCCTGTGGCTCTTCCGGGTAGACCCTTCCAGCGAAGGTATCCCGGTTATCCTCGACCTTTTTGGTGTGCCGGCCAGTATCGGGAAGCTGATCATACGACCCTGGACATTGTTCACATACATGTTCCTGCAGGAGGATTTCTTTCACATCTTCTTCAACATGGTCATCCTCTATTTCGGCGGATCGATTTTCACTGAATACCTGGGCGGGAAAAAGCTGCTTATCACTTACGTCCTGGGTGGATTGAGCGGCGCCTTGTTCTTCATCCTGGCATACAATCTCTTTCCCGTATTCTCTCCCGTTGTTGGTCAGGCCATTGCCCTGGGCGCTAGCGCTTCAGTCCTGGCAATCCTCATCGCTGCGGCCACCTTTATCCCGGAATACTCCGTTCAACTGATCCTCTTCGGAAAAATAAAACTCAAATACATTGCCTTAATCCTGGTTATTGTTGACATCTTCAGCATCAGCAGGGACAATCCGGGCGGGCACATTGCCCACCTGGGTGGCGCCCTGTTTGGTTTTATTTATGCGATCAACTTGCGCAAAGGCAGGGAATTATTCGGATTTCTCGGGAAACATAAAGTGGCCAACCCATTCAAACAACGGAGGAAACCGGCCGATCCTTCCTTTTCTTACCAGCGCCCCATGACCGATCAAACCTACAATGAAAAACGGGCAGTCCACCAACAAAGGGTTGATGAAATCCTCGATAAAATCGCTAAAGGAGGATACGACAGTCTCACCCGGGAGGAAAAGGAATTTCTCTTTAAAGCCTCCGGAAAAAACAAGTGATGGCCCAGAAAACAAGGAAAACCGGCATATTCCAGGCTATACTGCTCATCCTGAACATCCTTGCGGCCATGGCATTAATCCTGGCCTATGTGGCTCAATATGTATCCCCAACTGCCTTCTGGTACCTCGCCTTTTTTGGCCTTGCCTACCCGGTGATCGCCATGATCAACGTCTTCTTCATTTTGTTATGGATCCTTTTGTGGCGGAAATTTGTCTGGCTGTCATTGATCACCCTGCTCATCGGGTGGAACCACCTGACAAGCCATATTCAACTTTTCGGAGGAAAAGACCAGTGCCCATCAGGCACCTTCGGCGTGCTATCATATAACATTCACAGATTCGCCTTCCAAAATAAGGGATATATCAGCCAGGAACATGTCGACAGCATCACCAATTATATCAACGGGCTGGAACCTGACGTCATTTGTTTCCAGGAATATTACGCCAAAAGCCCCGGCGGAGGAAAACAGGAGATTGAAAAGATGATGCTGGCATTACAATGCAAGGACTATTACTTCGATCCTTATTATCACCGGGGAAGAAAGATGGAAGGGTTGATGATCTTCTCCAAATACCCCATCATCAACAAAGGGAACTTCTATTACCGCGTTAAAAAGGAGTATGCCATATTTGCCGATATTGCCAGGGAGCATGATACCATCCGGGTGTTCAATGTCCACTTGGAGTCCATCCGTTTTGTGGACGAGGACTACGCCTATGTAGAAGATATTACAGGCAACAATTCGGAGACAACAACCTCCTGGCTGAAGGGAGCGGAAAAGATCGGCAGGAAGCTGGTTGACGCTTTCCGGAAACGAAGTTACCAGGCTGAGATGCTTCGCGCACACATCGATTCTTCAGATTATCCGGTCATTGTGTGTGGCGACTTCAATGATTCACCCGATTCTTATGCTTATCGGAAGATATCCGGCGAGCTGAATGATGCTTTCCGGAAGAGCGGTAAAGGGTTCCTCAGCAGTACCTACAGGGGTCGAATGCCTTCGTACCGGATCGACTATATCCTTTACGATGACTACTTCTCTTCCTGTGTTTACCGGCGTGGAAATTTAAAGCACTCGGATCATTTTCCCGTCTTTGCGAGAATGATGAATGCGAAAAAATAATTTGCCCGCCGATGACTTTCAAACTTACCAGCCACTTTGTTCCAACAGGAGATCAGCCGGAAGCCATCAACCAACTCGTGGAAGGCCTCGAACGGGGAGATCCTGCACAGGTATTGATGGGCGTCACCGGATCAGGGAAAACCTTCACGGTGGCCAATGTCCTGGCAAAAGTTAACCGGCCTGCCCTGGTTCTAAGCCACAATAAAACGCTGGCCGCCCAGCTTTATGGGGAATTCAAACAATTCTTTCCCGAAAATGCGGTGGAGTTCTTTGTTTCCTATTATGACTACTATCAACCGGAAGCGTATATCCCGGTTACCAATACCTACATCGAAAAAGACCTCTCCATCAATGATGAGATCGAAAAGTTGAGGTTGAGTACGACTTCTTCTTTGCTGTCAGGAAGAAGAGATGTAGTGGTTGTCTCCTCCGTGTCGTGTATCTATGGCATTGGAAATCCGGAAGACTTCACACACAACATGATCCGGCTTCGGGTGGGTGAAAAACTAAGCCGAAACAAGCTGCTGCATCAACTGGTCAATGGGCTCTACTCGCGCAGTGTAACCGAATTCAACCGGGGTCATTTCCGGGTGAAAGGTGATAGCGTGGATGTTTTTCCAGCTTACTCCGATATCGCCTTTCGGATCCTCCTCTGGGATGACACGGTTGACGTGATCGAGTCGTTCGATCCCTACCATGGCTCACGGATTGGCACCACGGACCAGCTCACCATCTATCCTGCCAGTATTTTCGTCACTTCCCAGGATCAGATGATCCGTGCGATCAATGAAATCCAGGATGACATGGTGAGGCAGGTCGATTTTTTCCGT
>VGGL01000125.1 GCA_016868575.1 Bacteroidota bacterium | reverse complement strand
ATTTTTCCTTTGAATTGGCAGGAAGTTATTCTCATTTCAACAAAGTTGACAGTGTTTTTCAGAATGACGGGATCGGATTGATGGCCGGTGGAAGGGTTCATATCTACAACGATTGGTCCTTGCTTTTTGAGTATAGCCAGAACTTTTGGCTGGATGCTCCCGCGCATTATCAAACAAAGCCGCAGCCGGTGATCAGTTTTGGATTTGAAAAGGCCACCAGCACCCATTCATTCCAGGTCTTCGCCTCCTCCACCGATAAGATCAGTCCCCAACGAATAATGAATGAGAGCTTCCAGGATCTGTCGCTCCAAAGACTGATGCTTGGCTTCAATATTATGGTCAAGTTTTAACCTAATTTCGAGGTTAGCATGGTACACACTTCCCGGTTTGTTTTCATCCTCCTCCTCCTTGTAACTGCAGTGGCAGGTTATCCTGCCGACACCCCAACCAACAGGCAAGACAACCAGGCATGTTTCAACTGTCACGGGAAGACCCACTTTCGAATCCTTTCACCAGATTCTTCAAGAATGGTGCTGTTCAGGATGTACACTGATCTGATCATCTCTGAGCAAGGCTTTTACAAATCAAATCACCGGAATTTTAAATGCGTCGATTGCCATTCTGATGAATACAATCTTTATCCTCATGAAGGATCACTGAAATTCAATGAAATATCGACGTGCCTTGATTGTCATGGGGGTGATCAAAAATATGCCAAATATCAATTTGAGGAGATCGAAACTGCGTGCAATAGAAGTGTTCATGCATCCCGGATGGGTAAAGACTTCAACTGTTATCAATGCCATGATCCGCACACTTATAAAATAGCTGCTCGCGGTGAACAGGAGATGCATCTGGTGATCAGCCAGGGTAACGCCACCTGCCTTGCATGTCACAACAATTCGATGATTTATAATACTTTGGTTGAGAAGACACTTCCCGATCTGGAAAAGATCCATGAATGGTTGCCCAACCAGGGAGATCACTTCAGCAAAATACGGTGTATTGAATGTCATGCCAGGGTGGATCAGAAGGTACTTGTCTCCCATGAGATACTGCCAAAAGACAAATCTGTGCGCGATTGCGTAGCATGTCACTCCGGAAACTCACTGCTTCTGCAGACCTTATATAAATACCGGTCAACTGAAAATATCCGAACCATGGGATTTATGAATGCCGTCATCCTGAATGATGCATATGTCATAGGCGCCAACAGAAACACGGGAGTTGCGATAATTATGATCATCCTGCTGTCCTCAACGCTTCTGGGTATTATCCTGCATATCGCTTTCCGGATCAAGCGTTCAGGCGAGAATAAGATGATCCACAAAAAAACACCATAAATCATCTTCTATGTATCTTTATCCGCTCTGGATCCGGTTTTGGCATTTGATCAATGCAATCCTCTTCCTGCTATTGGTCATAACGGGTTTTTCGATGCATTTCTCCTGGGAGATCATCCGGTTTGACCTGGGTATCACCATTCATAATGTCACTGGAATTCTTCTGATTATCAGTTATGGGTTGTTTCTTTTCTTTCATTTTCTAACCGGTAACTGGAGGCACTATGCCATTACAAGAAAGGATCTTACACAAGGGATTCGGATGCAGATCAGGTATTACCTTCTCGGGGTTTTCAGGGGTCATACGAATCCATTTCCTGCAACGTTGGAACGTAAATTCAACCCACTCCAGAAAACAACCTATTTCCTGGTGATCTATCTGTTACTTCCGTTGCTCATCATTACAGGACTTGGGTTGTTTTTTCCCCAGACGGTCATTCAAAGCCTATGGGGTGTCAGTGGTCTTCATTTAACGGCCATGATCCATACCCTGGCAGGATTTTTTGGAATCCTGTTCCTGATGGTTCATTTGTATTTTTGTACCATGGGGGCCACGGCAATGTCCGGCTTCTCCAGCATCATTACCGGTTATCACCGGGGTGATTGACATCATGAATTCTAAAGTCATAAAGTAATAGACATCTATAAATCGATCAAAATAAAAGAATAGTTTATGGGAATCACCAAAAAAATTATCGTTCATTTGTTGTTCACCGGTGTTGTCATTGGATTACTGGCTTTCACCCTGGCACAGACAAATCCCTGGGTTGTGCCTGAAAAATATAATAAGATGACCAATCCGGTAAAGGCTGAAAAGAAAAGCCTGGACAACGGTAAGCGGTTGTGGGACAAAATGTGTAAATCGTGCCATGGTTCGAAAGGGCTTGGGGACGGGATCAAAGCCAGGGATCTGAAAACGCCGGCAGGAGATTTCTCCAAAGATCTGAAAAACCAAACGGATGGCGCTTTGTTCTATAAAACTGCTGAAGGCAGAGGTGAAATGCCTGGATACAAAGGGAAAGCAAGTGAGAATGAGATGTGGGACATGGTCAATTTTATGCGAACTTTGTAACATCGAAGGTTGTTTGTAAAAGAGAACTTGGAAAAGGACCGTTATTCCGGAGGCCAGCGGAGGCCATTTTGGCAACCTCCCTGGGGCTATCGTGAGGGATTAAGCATCTCTCTGGGGCTGCTCATCACCGGTTTTGCACTGGAAGCAGCCACCGGCGGCACAGGCTTGAAGTCACCATCCTTCCCTTACAACCTGGTGATCCTGATCGCACTGCTCAATGTGATCCTATTCCTGCACGCATTCTTCAGGGATAAGCCGGTCATCCGGTGGCTTTCTTCCGTGCCTGCTTCCCTGAGCGCCATCATCCTGCTGACCTTTCTGGTTCTTTTGCTTGGCTTGACACCGCAACCATCCATCGAAACCCATGTGATTCAGAAACACCTCGGGCTTTCTCACGTGGTCCGGAGCTATCCTTTTTTTCTTGCCATGCTTTTCTTTTTCCTCACCCTGGGGTTGGTAACCTTGCGACGCGGGTTTCCGGTAAAAAAGAAAAGCATTGGGTTTCTTCTCAACCATGCCGGCTTGTGGATAACCCTGGCCGCGGCATTTGGCGGTTCCGGAGATATGCAGCGCCTCACGGTTACCTTGCAGGAAGGGAAGGATTACTCCAACAATGCCGTTAATGCTGAAGGAGAAGGGATCCCGCTATCCATCGCCTTCAAACTCCTCGATTTTTCCATTGAGGAGTATCCCCCAAAGATATTTCTCATCCAGACCTCATCCCTGGAAATTGTCAAGCAAAAGCAAGTTTCTTACCTGGAGTCAACGCAGGGGAAGAAACACACTTTCGGTGATTGGGAAGTACAGGTGCTTGCGTTCCTTCCTTCCGCTTTGCAACAGGATACCGGGTTTATCCAAAGCACCATAATGGGCGCCCCACCGGCAGCCCTGGTTGAGGCAAAGTCGAAGGGAACGGCCACAACCCTCACCGGTTGGATCAGCAGTGGTAGCTTTATGTATCCACCGGTTTTCATGAGAGTTGATGAAAAATATTCACTTGCAATGGCGGCACCTGAAGCAAGGAAGTATTCCTCAGATATCGAATTCATCACCCGGGAGGGTAAGACCGGCAGGTTCCTGCTGGAAGTGAATAAGCCAGAAAAGATCAACGGATGGAAGATCTATCAGGTGAGTTACCAGGCAAAGACGGGCAAGTGGTCTCCTGAAAGTACCATCGAACTCGTAAGAGACCCATGGCTTCCGGTGGTTTATACCGGGATCTTCCTGCTGATGGCCGGTGCGCTGTATCTTTTCTGGATCGGGAAAGACCGGAAGAAATCTCCCGGTGATTCAGATAAAAAGGAAGTAATCATGCAACAAATGGAGCAATCATGAACTGGCTGAACTACCCCCTTGTTGTTTTGGTATCTTTCACCTTGTGGATTTTGGGCACATTCCTTCTTTTAATCCCTTTCAAGCGGAAGCAAAAAGATGCCGCAGGGTTGACCCTGGTGGCGGTCGGGATACTTGTTATCGCCTGGTTTATCATCCAACTCTGGATTCACCTGGATCGTCCACCCATGCGGACACTGGGAGAAACAAGGCTGTGGTACGGCTTTTTTCTTCCGGTCATTGGCTATCTGACTTTTCTCCGTTGGAGATATAGATGGTTTCTGGCATTGAGTTTATTGCTGGCTTCTGTTTTTCTGTTTATCAACTACCTGCATCCGGAAAATTACGATAAGACCTTGATGCCGGCATTACAAAGTCCATGGTTTGTCCCGCATGTCATCGTATACATGATTGCCTATTCATTGCTTGCCGCCTCTTCGCTGGTGGCATTGAAAGGGCTATATCACCACTGGAAAGAGACGGGTGTACAGGAGGAGCTTTCGCTGGCTGACAATATGGTCTACATTGGATTTGCATTTCTTACGCTTGGCCTGCTCTTCGGTGCTTTGTGGGCCAAGGAAGCCTGGGGGCACTATTGGACCTGGGATCCGAAGGAGACCTGGGCTTTTCTTACGTGGGCAGGGTACCTTTCCTATATCCATTTCCGGATCTATGCGCCTAAAAAAGCCTTAACGCCATTGCTGATCATTAGCCTTGCTTTCGTTATCCTGCTGATCTGCTGGTTCGGGATCAACTACCTCCCAGCGGCTCAAAACAGTGTTCACACCTATTCCGGATCCTGATAAATAAAAAATATTTTATTCATGTATATATATGGTATATTATTTTTATACCTTTGCAAAAAAATTGAAATGAAAAGCTCTTTTATTGATCCATCGAAACTGGAAGTTGCCGCCGGCAAACTGAAAGCCATCTCGCATCCAATGCGGATTGCCATGATCGAGTTACTGAATCAGAACAAAAAGCTGACGGTCACGGAGATCTATCAACGACTTAAAATTGAGCAGGCCTCAGCCTCACATCATCTTAACATCTTGAAGAATAAAGGCCTGGTAGTCTCCAAAAGGGATGGGAAGAAGATCTACTATTCGCTGAAAGGGAAGAGCCTGAACGGGCTGATCGAATCGATCAACCGTTGTACCGCTGAATAAGTTCAGAATATCCAGGATTCTTCGACATCCCAGTTAGCTCTGACACTGATGACACGCCCGAAAAGGATCACCTTTTCGGGCTGTTTGTTTTCCAGGTAAACGCCGGTATCCCAGCGCTGATTGCAATTGCTGTCGACGATGGCTTTCAGGCTGTAATTACCCGGGATCAAGAAGGGGAAATGGAGTTTTTCACCCTGGCGGAGATACTTCTCTGACAGCACTTCATTTTTCTCATTTAACAACTGGAAGATAAAAGGGCCTTTCTCCTGCCCCGGCCGAACATCAATACTTAGCGTGCCATAATCCCGTAAACTCTTTGTTCTGAAACTGAGGATGATGGTATCATTGGATATTCCCCGGATTGCCTGAATGGCTCCAGACGGGATGATAAGCCGGTAAGGCTGGTCTTCTCCAAATGGATAAGCTACCTCCATGATCCGTTTGATCGGATCCCTGAAACGAATGGATCGGGTCAGGGTATCCGTTCCGGAGGTAAGGATGATCCGGGACGAATCGATGGAAATAACAGGATATTTCCATTTGATGGTCAGTGGTGAGCCATTGAATTCAAGCCGGCTGCTGCGGATGTTGGTTGAATAAGTAAGCGCCTTGGGCGCCATATCTTCTGCTTCAACTTTTCTGCCACCCCGTTGCTTTCGCTGCAGCTGCAACCTGACCGTATCATGAAAAGGCGGATCCGCAACTGAGAGAAATAATGAATCAACAAGCTTGTCTTCGAACCAGAATGACAAAGTATCTTTTCGCACGCCGGGTTCGAGGTACTGCTGTCCTGTCAATTTACCGCTCAAATCACTGATAGTCAAATTCCTGAAAGGAAACCGGAACACCAGCTTGATCTCACCTTCACCCATGAACTGCCTGGTGAGGATTTTCTGCGTGCTGTCGATCTCCATAAACAGATAAAGCTTCAGGGGATTGGTAGCGCCGGAGAAGACCAGTGAATCTCCACCTGTACCCATTGGGACAGGTTTGGAGAATTGTTGCGGTGGCACCAGTGAGTCAAGGAAAGCAATGCGTTCACCCTGCAAATCGTACGTAAGTGTGTTATTCTGATCGGTGATAGCGAATACTTTGTACGGAACATTGCGGATATAGGAGAACCGGAAAAAGCCGTTGGCATTCGTTTTTGCCACATATGACGGTATTTCCTTCATGGGCAGGGAATCGGAATGAACCCCCGGAACAGTGTCATATAGCACAACCATGACTCCCTCCACCGGTTTCAGGTCAAAGGCATCCATCACATATCCTTCCATCATGGCAGAGTCAAGATGCGTTCCGGTGGAAAAGATGTACCGGTAGTCGGTAAGCACATTGTTTTCCGTTAGATCAGTGATGGAATTACCGAAATTCAGGGTATAGGTGGTATTTGGTTTCAGGGTTTCACTGAATTTGATCACCAGATTCTTTCCCCGGGTGGTGATCACCGGATTTTTCTTCATCGGTGGGGAGACCAGGATATTTTTTGGAAGATCTTTCAGCTCAACAAATTCATTGAACCCGATGGTTATATCATTGCCTTTGAACAGGGTTGAGAACCCGGGAGGAGAGGCTTTGTCAACCGCAGGCGGCAGGACATCTCTCGGCCCTCCGGTAGGGGTAACCGGGTTGGCACACCGGATCAGAAACATGGCAAGAACAAGGAAAGCCAGAAGTCTTGGGAGGGATCGCATGCAAACCATGCTCAAAATTACCAATCCTTTTTAAACCAAAAGAAAAATGTATTAATTTTACGATCCTTTTTTATCCTGCTTATTCTTAGGAGATTTATAAAT
>VGGL01000124.1 GCA_016868575.1 Bacteroidota bacterium | reverse complement strand
ATTCGTTCGTCTCTTAATCCTGATTAATTCATTAGAAACTTTTTCTTCAACAAAAATTTCGACTTTGGGGTGATCTGTTCTATTTTTTGGAACAACCCATCAAAAAAAGCCCTTCGTCGATCATTTACAGACATGACTAAAGTAGTTTTCCGGCTATGGCGAACAAGGTAACTGGCTATTGCAATGCATTGGAACTTCAAGGTTGCCAAAGTCGGATCATGCTTGGAGTTAATCAATGCTATCTTGTATAGGCTCATCAGGTTATAGGCGACACAAACCCACCGAAAAGCAGCCTCAGTGGCTCCAAATTCTTCACAACAAAAGCCGTCGAGACCGTAACTCTCTTTCAGTTCCCGGATTTGCGTTTCAGCTTCGGCCCTGTGGCGGTAAAGTTCCCATATCAGCTTATCAGAAAGGTCAAGATCGGTTACAAACGCCGAATAGAGGTAGTTGGAAAACTCGTCGTATTCCTCAAACAAAGATTTTCCACCGCTTTTGGGATGTTCATTCTTACTCTTTCTGACCACCACCACTCTGCGGGAATGATCCCAGCCTGTTAACTTGCACTCGATGGAACAAATGTCAGTACCGTCAGAGTATGGAACCCAGTTGTCGGCTTCGAAGATCTCCTGGGCCAGACCGGCATACATTTTTGCCGCAACGATGTACTTCAGTTCGTTTTTTTCAAGAATTCCCAGGGTGGATTCACTAAAGAACCCACTGTCAGCCCTAACCAATCCTATGTTCGATTTGTCCAGTGTTTTCAGTAATACTGCAAGAAAATCTTCGATGTCTGTGCTGCTTACGCTGTCGCCAGTGCGCATCCAGGACTGTATAACCATTTTAGCTTCGGCTGCAAATGCAATCAAAGGATGATGTGAACCTCGACCTGGCTTTCTTGGATTATAGCCCACTTCTACGCCGTCCTGGCTGCCGTAACGGGTAATAACGGTAGAATCGATATCCACCGTATGGCGTTTTACCTTGAGTTTGGTGAACCACCAGTGGTTAAGTTCAACAAAAACTTCATCGTTTAAGTCAACGTTAAACTTCTTAAAGAACCGACTGAACGTGCTTTCACTTGCCATGCCTTTTGTCCAGCCAAACATCTCGCTGACTACCTTATCGTGCCTGAGCAGTCCCGCATGGGCCAATCGACGAGCACCTAGAATGACACTTACCAGAAAACCTTCGATGATATCTAAGGGATCGTATCCCCTGTTGGAACCTGGTTGAGGCAAAGGCAGAGACGAGATCACATCCTGAAGGCCGCTGTTCTGATAGAAGTTCTTAACGGTCGTAAGACCTCCAAATGGCGTGATCGGGCGATCGGTGTACCTGATGTCAAAATCTGCATCCATTGGGTGTTAACTGAAATGAACGGTGAAGGTAGCGAAATTAGGCATTAGAGCAATAGGTTGAGCTTTTATTGAATTGATCAGGATTAAATGTCATTACATATGAAATTGGGAATACTAAGAAGCTTTACCAAGGACGACAAATACACGAAAAGCTATGAAGAAGCCTGTGAAGAATTGGGTTTCGAGTATATTGTGTTAAATATCTTGAGTGACAATTGGATAGAAGAGATTCGCAATGCTGGTGTGGATGGAATTCTGGTCAGGGTCATTGGAAATATCCCTGAACAAAAGCAAATGTTTGATGAGCGATTGAGGATCATTTGTAAAGATCTGAAGATTCCCATATATCCTTCTTTGGATGAGCTGTATCTTTATGAGAATAAGCGGATGTACTCATATTGGTTGACCGCACATCACTATCCGCATGCGCCAACTCATGTGTTCTATACAAAGAAAGACGCCCTTGATTACCTTCGTGGAGCAGAGTTCCCACTTGTTTTTAAAACTAATTCCGGAGCTTCTTCAAGCGGTGTTGAAATCGTGAGGAACAAGTTTTGGGCAAGGTTGAATGTTCATCAGATCTTCGGAATGTTTGATCCAAGGCTGTCATTGGGGAAGGTAAAGCTGGGACGCATCGGGGCTTTGAGATTTCCAAAATTCGGGATGGCACAGAAACATTATGTCATCATTCAGGATTTTATTCCCATTAAATGGGAGTGGAGAATTATCAAGATCGGTAATACTTATTCGGGGCATCAAAAATTGCTCAAAGGCAACTTTGCAAGCGGTTCAGATCGTGTTGGGTGGGTTGATCCTCCAAAAACTCTTCTTCATCTTGTCAAGGAGATATGCGAGGTTGGACAATTCGACTCACTTGCAATGGATGTTCTTGAATCGCTCGACGGAAAGTTTTATATCAATGAGCTGCAGTCTCTGTTTGGGAGTTATCTTCCATTTCAGATGAAGATTAACGATGTACCCGGTCGATATCAATTCGTTGATAATGATTTTATCTTTCAGGAGGGAATATTTCATGGGAAAGGGAGCAATTTACTAAGGGTTGAAGATTTTGTCAACAAGATTAGAAACGGTTACTATGAAGGTAAAAGGCAACTCAAAAAAGAATGAAAGTTCTCTTTGTCAGCAGCGGAAACAGTGCTGGGGGAATAAGTCCCATTGTCCTGAACCAGGGTGAATCCCTGCGTTCTTATGGAATTGACGTAAAATATTATACCATTTGCGGCAAAGGACTAAAGGGATATCTGAAAAGCATCCCCGATCTCCGAAAGATCTGGAAGAAAGGATCATTTGATGCCGTTCATGCCCATTACAGTCTTTCTGCCATGACTGCTTCGCTGTCAGGATGTCATCCGCTTGTGGTTTCACTTATGGGTAGTGATGTGATGGCCAAGGGGTTATGGAGGTTGATCATCCGCCTGTTTTACCATTTTTTTTGGACAACCTGCATCGTCAAGTCCAATGGAATGAAGGAAAAAATGGGATTGAGTAAGGTAGAAGTCATTCCGAATGGGGTGGATTGCAATGTTCATCAGCCGCTCGACAAGGAAGATTGCCTGGAGAAACTGGGTTGGGATAAAGGCCGGCGCCACATTCTCTTCGCCGCTGATCCTAAAAGGTATGAGAAGAATTTTAACCTGGCAAAAACTGCATGCGATCTGTTGAATATTCCGGATATTGAAATGAAAATTGTGACTGGTGTACCCAACAAGGATATGCCCATTTTCTACAATGCTGCAGATGTCGTGCTAATGACCAGCCGCTGGGAAGGCAGTCCGAATGTCATCAAGGAAGCGATGGCATGTAATGCGCCCATCGTTTCAACCAATGTTGGAGATGTGAAATGGATATTAGGAAATACTTCAAATTGTTTCCTGGCTGCCCCTGAGCCTTATGATGTTGCTCATAAGATCAACAAATCCCTCCAAGGATGTACTAAAACTAACGGAAGGGAGCGTATCTTCAGCCTGCATCTTGATGCTGCTTCAGTAGCAGAAAAAATAACCAGAATCTACCGGCAGAATGGTGTTTAACTCTCTCAATTACCTCTTGTTTGTCCTGCTTTCCTGGCTGGCTTTCAATGCGTTTCCGCAGAATATCCGCTGGGCAGTCCTCCTTGTCTCCGGAATACTCTTTTACCTAAGCTTTGTTCCGGTTTTTGCCCTTTTGATATTGTTGCTCGGAGGAATGAACTACCGTTTTGGTTTGATCCTGGAAAGAAAGAAATTATCAGGAAAACCGGTTTCCGTGGCCTGGTTTGTTGCCTTCAATGTGGCATTCCTGGCTTTGTTCAAATATTTTGATTACCTGGTTCCTGTTACAGATTTTTCTTTGCTAAACTGGAGGATTTTCCAAACTTTTCCAGAGATTAACCACTGGATCATCCCAATTGGACTTTCCTACATTTCATTCACCCTCATTTCCTACCTAATTGAAATTAACCGAGGCAAGATACAGGCTGAAAGAAATGCGGGAGTATTTGCTGTATATCTTTTCTTTTTCCCAAAAGTTGCCCAGGGACCGATTGAACGACCCCAGAACCTGTTACCCCAGCTTAGGCATTTGAAAACGGCGGGGTATCTCATGATTGTTGAAGGCCTGAAACTCATAGTCTGGGGATATTTCAAGAAACTCGTCGTCGCAGACAGGCTTGCCATATACGTAGATGCGGTTTATAACAATTATAGCAACCATAGCGGATTAACCCTGGCTTTTGCAACTGTATTATATGCTTTTCAACTTTATGCGGATTTTTCTGGCTATACTGATATTGCCATTGGAACAGCAAAACTTTTTGGCATTGATTTAACACAGAACTTCAAACGACCTTATCTTTCAACATCCCTGAAAGACTTTTGGAGCCGCTGGCACATTACCTTTTCGAGCTGGTTGCGGGATTATTTGTTTCTGCCCCTTGCATTATACTTTTCACGGAAAATGAAAAAAAACCGTTATGCAGGGGTTGCAACGGAATTGATCATCTATACTGCTGCTACTCTAATCACTTTTGTAATATGCGGTTTGTGGCATGGAGAGACACTAAACTACCTGGCATGGGGTCTTCTGTTCGGGATCATGCTGTCAATAGCCAACAAGATGGAGAAATCAAATAAAATGATACGAAAAAAACTACATCTGAAGAAGGAATCTGGAATATATAAACTGATCCATATTCCAATAACTTTCCTTCTTGTAGTTTTCACGTTTGTTTTCTTTCGATCACCTTCCCTGGATGGTGCCCTTGATATCCTGAATAGAATCCCATCTGTTCAAGGTTCTCTTTTTACAGGTGAGCCCGATATTTTCATTTACAGTCTTTTGGGGATTTTTTTGTTAATCGTGTTTGATCTTAAGCAGGAATTTTTTGAGAATCGCTTTCGTTTATTTGAAAGCAAAAAAATTGCAATCAGCATGGTTTCCTATGCTTTGCTAATTGGGTTGATCGGCCTCTTTGGAGTATTTGACGGAGGTCAGTTTATTTATTTCCAATTCTGAGTATGCATATCCTCCCTTACAAGAAAATATTTCTGGTTCTGATTTTCGGAGCCATGATTATTCTGATGGATATTCTTACTGGTATGACCGGGTCTTCCTTGCTTTCACTTCAGAGAGACGGCAGGTATCACAAGATTGGTTATACGCTTGACAAATGCAAGGAGGATATTGTTATCGTTGGAAGTAGTCACGCAGAATCCAATTTCTGTCCCCATTCTATTTCTAAAGTTCTTCGTAAGTCTTGCTGGAATGCAGGAAGAGGAGGACAAGGTATCCTTTACTGGTACATGATGTATAAAACAATGATCCATCGTCATGCTCCAAAGATAATCATCCTTAATATTGAGCCGAATGCTCTTGAATACAGTGCCAACCAACTAATTCCAAGAGCCAACTTATTAAAACCTTTTGCGAAAAATCATCGATTTATCAAGGAAGGCTTATCAGCAGGAAATAAGATTGAAGAATGGAAACTTAGCAGTAATCTTTATTGTTACAATTCCACATTGGTCTATTTTCTCAGACCCTTTTTTCAAAAAGGGAAAGATGGCAAACCCGAGGATTTAGGTTGGAAACCCAAGGATGGCCAGATAAATATAACGGAAGTTAAAAAACAGAAAGAAATAGTCAATTCATATAAGCCAGTTCAGCATAATATGATTAGGATGTTGCAGGAAATGATGGTTCTCGCTGCCAAACATCATATCCTATTGGTTGTAGTGTACTCCCCAGATTTTTTCCCTTATACTAGGGCAACAACTACCATGCAAACAACCAATAGTTTAGCTTCCAAATATAACTTCCCGGTTTTGGATTACACAAAAGATACTAATTTTATTGGAAAACCTCATCTCTTCTATGATATTCAACATCTGAACAGAGAGGGTGCAATCCTTTTTTCAAGAGATATTGCAGAAAAAGTAAAAGTAATTATGTTGTCAACCCAATCCAATATCCAATGACAATACTCTTCACCATGGTACACCCAGCCCATGTGAACTTTTTCAAGAATGCCATTAAAATTCTGGAATCTGCCGGACATAAAGTCATCATCATTTCCATCAAGAGAGGAAAACTGCCTGCCATCGTTAAAAAGGAATTACCTGAAACTGAGGTACATTTTATCAGCCGCCATCGTGGAACAAGATGGTCCATCATCATGGAAGCTAACCTGTTGCGTGACCTGAATCTGTTCTTTTTTCATTTTCGGAGAAGACAGGTAAATCTCGCTATCACAGGTGGTGACTTCTTTACTGGTTTCATGTTCAAATACATTTTCCGGAAACCAAATATACAGTTTGATGATGATCCAGAACGTACTTTCATTGTAAACCTGGAAAAAAGAACTGCTACGGAGCTTTATTTCCCCTTTTTCATTGAGCCCTTTGGAACAGTGAAAGTGTTCCGCGCCCTGAAGGAATGGTCCTATCTTTCTCCCAGGTATTTTATTCCGAGGACAGATGTGCTGGACGTTTATGGAGTAAAGCCTAAAGAATATATTTTCATCCGGGAAATTTCCACCGGTTCATTTAATTATAAAGGACAGACGGAAAACATCGTAGCTTCTTTCGCTGCCCGAATTCCAAAACATGTTAACGTTCTCCTCTCGCTTGAGGATAAAAAAACAAGTAATCAGTACCCTACACACTGGACCATTCTCCAGGAACCCATTGAATGCATTCACTCCCTGATTTATCACAGTGCTCTGCTGATTTCTTCCGGCGACAGCATGGCCAGGGAAGGCAGTATGCTTGGAGTCCCAAGTGTTTACTGTGGGGAAAGGACAATGAAAGCCAATGAGGTGATGATTCGGGAAGGAATGCTGAAAAAGCTAAACCCAGAAGAAACACTTGCTTTCATTCAGGATTTTTTCGAAGGTAAATGCCAAGTTCCTTCACAGGATATATTCAGAAAGAGACTACTGGAAGAATGGGAAGATGTAACGAAATTAATATGCTCATTTTCAGACAAATATTC
>VGGL01000123.1 GCA_016868575.1 Bacteroidota bacterium | reverse complement strand
AGCTTCCCGCTGATATATGCGTACATACATCCCTTTCTTTTGTTCAAAAGAGCGCAAAAATACAAAAAATCCTACTTTTGATCAGTCTGCTGACAAGACCCAATACAGAAAACATGAAACCCTCAACACAAAAACCCTGTCTGGTTGTCCTGACCGGTGCCTGGATCAGCGCAGAAAGCAACTTTCCGAGGTGGAGCCCAACGCAGCCCATCATGCCTTGGTATTTCTGGAGGAGAAATTCGAGGTACAGATCATCACCCAGAATGTGGATGATTTGCACGAAAGAGCCGGCTCTTCCAATATCCTGCACCTGCATGGGGAATTGAGGAAAGTTCGGAGCACCATCGACCCCAAAGCCGAAGTATCCGGCTTCATGCCCAACCTCCGCATCATCGCCAAAAAAGCAACCGAAGGGGTGCCGGAGGTGGTGAGGGAGCTGATGGACCTTTATGCATGACGGGTGCCGTCTGATTAGAACTGAACTACAGAATAAATAATATCTTTGCCCTAACCTATGTTGCCAATATGAATGATAATCCTATCCTCAACAGCCCATACGAAGAACCCACCTTACATTATGCCACAGACAAGGATGGCTCGCTGAACTATCAGGATATCAGAAAAGGAAGAAGGATATTTACGCATGATATCCATGTTATACCAACTCGGCAGGGTCCACAGGGTCAAATGTTTGAAATTAACGATTTTGAAGAAGAATACAGTACTCACGTGATCAATCTTTGCAGGAAAGAAGTCGGAAAATGGAGGGAGGATAAATATCCTGGAACCACCCGGGTAACAAAGGAGCTGCTGAATTTTTGGTTTGAGAACCCTGAACGGCATGCGCTGATCAGATTGTTCTTTGCCCAAAGAGAAGCAGTTGAAACTGCTATTTGGTTAAATGAAGTCGCTGAAAAGTCCAACCCTGGCCAGCATATCCTGAATATTCTTTTTCATGGCCAGCAATCAATCAGTGATGATAGATTGGAGCAACTCCCAAGGATAGCATTTAAGATGGCAACTGGAACCGGGAAGACAGTAGTAATGGGATTAATAATCCTATATCACTATTTCAACCGAAAAGAATATCGCGCCGATACTCGATTTGCTGATTACTTCCTGATCCTGACTCCAGGGATTACAATAAAAACCAGGCTGAATGTCCTTTTTGTTGACACCAAACATAAAGTTCGAAACGACATAGAAGATTATTACCGAATCCGGGCCATCGTGCCGCCTCATCTTGAACCGGGACTCGAAAACCTGAACGCCAGACTGGTAATAACCAATTATCATACCTTTGAACCCCGGACACTTCAGGGAAATAAACGGAGTCCGTTTGACGGAAAAGTTGACTTCGATGGGAAAAAGATTTCGACCGGAAACTGCGAGGATTTTTCACAAATTGTTAAAAGATCTCTTGGAAAATTCAAACCCGGCAGTCGTCTCCTGATATTTAATGATGAAGGACATCACTGCTATCTTCCTAAGTCTTCCGGAAAAACGACAGACAACGAAGAAAGCGACGAAAATGCCAAGGCAGCGGTCTGGTTTACCGGGATCAAAGAGATATCCAAACGGTTTAAGCTCCAGCAGGTGTATGACTTGTCAGCGACTCCCTACTATCTTCAAGGATCAGGTTATCCGGCCTACAGTCTCTTTCCGTGGACAGTGACCGATTTCGGCTTGATAGAATCGATAGAATCAGGACTCGTGAAAATTCCATTCATCCCGGAAAGTGATACCACGCAGGACATCAAGGCTCCGGTTCTCAGGAATCTTTATGACCATGTGAAAGATGAATTACCAAAGAAAGGACAACGAAAGAAAAAAGCTGAAGCGGCTTCTGAGGGAGTCTCCTTAAAAGAGATGCCTCCGAAACTTCCGGCATTGGTCAAGGTCGCGCTGGATCAATTCTATAGTCATTATGAAAAATATTTCGAG
Source organism: Bacteroidota bacterium (assembly GCA_016868575.1). Taxonomy (GTDB): domain Bacteria; phylum Bacteroidota; class Bacteroidia; order Bacteroidales; family FEN-979; genus VGGL01. The sequence continues at coordinate 4,946 of VGGL01000123.1, read as the reverse complement.
GGTCATCGGAAAAATCGGGAGGAAAATCTGAACCTGTTTACCTCCCCGCCGGTGTTCATTGTGGTTTGTAATAATACATCCGTTTCCAAAGAGGTTTACAAATACCTCGCCGGATATGAATTTGAAGATGACCAGGGGATTATAAAGACCATTCCGGGCATCAAGGAGCTATTCAGCAACTATGACAAGGTGACCGGCAAAGCCTTTAGAAAACCTCCAACCCTTCTGATAGATAGCGATGCCCTGGAGAACAGCGGACAGATTAATGACGAGTTCAAGAAGATCTTTACTGCTGAGATCAAAGAATTTAAAAGGGACTATGCCCAGCTGTATGGACAAGGCAGCGCCGAGAGAATCACAGATGCAGAGATTCTCAGAGAAGTAGTCAACACGGTTGGGAAACCCAATAAAATGGGCGCTCATATACGTTGTGTCGTTTCCGTTTCTATGCTCACTGAAGGCTGGGATGCAAATACCGTTACTCATATCATGGGTTTGCGTGCATTTGGTTCTCATCTTCTTTGCGAACAGGTAGCCGGCAGGGCGCTTAGAAGGATGAACTACTTCTTACAGGGCTACGATAAACAAGGTCAGCCTACAAGCGATAAAAAGAAAATCGTCAGCGAAAAATTCCCCCCGGAATATGCTCATATCATTGGGATTCCATTCAGGATGTTCAGGGGAGGCGAAACCATTACTCCTCCTCCCGGTGAAAATCCGACCACTATCAGGGCTTTGCCCGAACGCCAGGATCAATATGAAATCATCTTCCCCAATGTCACAGGTTACCGTATCGATCAAACCGATGATGAGATAACCTTCGACTTTTCGCAACTTGAGAATTATGAGATCAGGGGAGACCTTATGCCCATTAAAACCAAGCTTGCCACAGCTTTCTCCAGCGAAGAAATTGAAATTCAAATCCAGAGCGTGCTGGAAAAAAGAGACCAGGAAGTCGTTTTCTACCTGACGAAAGAACTGCTGAAATACCATTTCTCAGATGATGACCAGAACCCGAAATTCCAGCAGTTCGGAAAATTGAAAAAAGCAGTGGAAACCTGGTATAACTCAAAGGTTGTCCTTCTTAATATCCTTGAACCACAGTACAAAAGATTGACCTGGTTCGATGACCCTAAAAAGGTTGTCAACCATATTGCCAGGGGTATCAATACATGGAAAAATTCGACCGAGTACCTTCGTCCCATCTTGAACTACTACAATCCTTCAGGCAGCACCAAATATGTAAACGGCAACACATCTCGGGATGTATTTCCAACCACCAAAAGCCATGTTAATTATGTGGTGGCGGATACCGAAAGCTGGGAACAGATCGCAGCAAAAACCTTTGAGGAAATACCGGAAGTCCTAAGCTATGTGAAAAATGCCTACCTCGGATTTCAAATACCTTATGTGAAAGAAGGCAAAGACAGGTTCTACTTTCCCGATTTTATCCTCCGTTGCAAAGGGAGAGACGGGGTGGTCAAGAATCTGATCGTGGAGATCACCGGGATGAACAAGGACAAGGAAGAAAAACGCTGGTATGTCGAACATCACTGGCTTCCTGCCGTCAATGCCATTAAGGACAAATATGGCTTCGGGGAATGGCATTTCCTCGAAATCGCCAACGACATCAGGAACATTAAAAACCAGGTTATGGATAAGATACACGGCATCTAAAAGAAACGGCAGGGTTTCCCCTGCCGTCGGCCCGGAGATGCTATCGCCGGGGCTGTTAAGGATGCAAAGATAAAGGATTACCGCCAAATACATAATAAAATGATAACAAACATTACGATCAAAAACTTTAAAAAGTTTGAAGTTATATCATTTCCACTTTCACAATCAGTTGTTCTTATTGGACCTAATAACTCTGGAAAATCAACTGTCTTCCAGGCATTATGCTTATGGGAAATTGGTGTTAAGAATTATATTCAGGCAGCAAAAAAAAATGATTTAAACAGAAGTGGAGCAGTCTCTATCAATCGTAGAGATTTGGTAAACAGCCCAATTTCTGATGCAAGGTTTTTATGGAGAAACAGAAAAGTTTCTGCTCCTGATTCAAGCCATCATACAAAGCATATAAAGTTGGAAGTTGAACTCAAGGGAGAATACGAGGGAAATCCTTGGGACTGTCATACGGAGTTTGAGTTTTCCAATGCTGAATCGTTCTCTTGTCGAATTACTAAAGGACTAAAAGAAATTAGTGCGCTTTATGAAAATGACAGAGGTATTCGTTTTGGGTTTCTTCAACCAATGTCAGGGATTTCCACGAATGAAGATAAATTAACCCAAGGTTCGATCGATCGAAAACTTGGTGAAGGCAAAACTGCCGAAGTTTTACGAAATATCTGTTATGAAATATTATTTCCTGACATTCCACATCCAACAGATTATAATCAAGATGATAAATGGAACAAGCTATGCTCAAGCTTAAAAATGATGTTTGGGGCTGAATTGCAAAAACCTGAATTCCATAAAACGACGGGAATCATCCAACTGCAGTACAAAGAAAATAATGTTTTATATGATATTTCATCTGCAGGAAGAGGATTTCAACAAACATTACTCCTTCTTGCGTATATGTATGCAAATCCAAATACTATCCTTTTACTTGATGAACCAGATGCCCATCTTGAAGTAATCAGGCAACGTGAAGCCTTTCAATTGATCAATGAAGTCGCGAGCGATTTGAATTCCCAAATTCTTATAGCATCACATTCTGAAGTTGTTCTTGATGAAGCTGCTGATACCTCAAAAATTATCGCGATTATTGAAAATTCTGTCCAGGAACTTAATGGGATAACCTCTTCTCATAAATTGAAAATGTTCAGAAAGTCATTAACCGACATCGGATGGGAAAAATATTACTTGGCAAAATCAAAAAAACATGTCCTCTATCTTGAAGGATCAACAGACCTTGAAATGTTGAAACAGTTTGCACAAAAATTGAATCATGAAACGGCATATTTGCTTCAATCTGCAAATGTTCAATATACTTCGGATAACCTGCCATGGACAGCAATCAACAATTTTGTCGCGCTCTCCGACGCTTTCCCGGAATTGAAAGGTTTGGCGGTTTTTGATAATATCCCAAATCTTCAGGAAAATCCAAGGCTTCGTATCATATGCTGGAAAAAAAGAGAACTGGAGAACTATTTTTCAAAGCCCGAATTATTGATCAGACATGCAACTTTGTTGGGATATCAATATCCGACTATTGGGACTGTTAGAATGGCTGGTTTAATGAAAAAGGCAATTGAAGATGTAACACCAAGAATTTACTTGGATAACCTCAATCATGAATGGTGGGATAAATCAAAACTATCAGAAGATTGGCTCGATATTATTTTTAGTGAGTTCTATAAAAGAATAAATTTCCCTCAGGATTTTTATAAAAGAGATTATTATAAGCTGATAAAAATATTAATGGTTGAGGAAATTGACCCGGAAATAAAGGAAAAACTTGATGAAATAAAAGTACTCCTGCAATGAAAAACCCCGATTGCTCGGGGCAAAGGCGCTTGCGTCCTTCCACCTCCGCATCGGCGGATTGGTGCAAAGATACGAAAAATAATGAATCAGGCAACAACCAGATAAAATAATATCAACAACCAATGGTTAAAAAGATCGACTCACTCAAGCACGGCGGCAGCAAACGGGCACACATCCCCAGCCACGAAGAGGCAGGATACGAAGAGGAGAATCCAAAGGTTAAAACCGGCAGGAAAGTGATGGAAATCCCGAAGAATCCGGTAGTCAACCGCGGACAAGACCCGGAGCTTTTCTGGCTGGAGAAATATGCCAACGACGACCGGGATGAACTGCTCCGCGTCGACATCCGAAGCCTCTACCGGCATGAACACATTGCCCCGGAAACCCTGATCCGAAACCTCTATCAAGTTACCGAGGAAAAAAGTCCGCAATTGGAAATGTTCAGCGTGAACGAACTCTTCGGCAACGCCCTCGAAAAGGATGAACTGGAAAAAGTGAGTGGATATTATCACCACCAGGACGGCTGGACCAACCGCCTCATCCAGGGCGACAGCCTCCTTACCATGGCCAGTTTATTGGAACGGGAAGGAATGGCCGGACAAATACAGATGATCTACATCGACCCGCCCTACGGCATCAAATATGGCAGCAACTGGCAGATCAAACTCAATAATCGCGACGTGAAAGACGGCAGCGACGAAGCCCTCACCGGCGAACCGGAACAAATCAAAGCCTTCCGCGATACCTGGGAACTGGGCATCCATTCCTATCTCTCCTACATGCGCGACCGCCTCCTCATCGCCCGAGAACTCCTTACCGACTCCGGCTCCTGCTTCGTCCAAATCTCCGACGAAAATGTACACCTCGTCCGCTCCGTCATGGATGAAGTGTTTGGAAGTGAGAATTTTTGTTCTTTGGTTTCGGTTCGTAAAACACTTCCTTTAGGTTCATTTGGTTTGGGAGGTGTTTGTGATTATCTTATTTGGTATGCAAAGAATAAAGATCAGTACAAATACCGACAATTATATAATGACAAAGGAACTGAAGACGATTCGCCATATTCAAACATTTTATTAGAAGATGGATCAATCCGAAAAGTAACTCAAGAAGAAATATCAAATCCAAAGTTGTTACCCAAAGGAGCAAGATTGTTTAGATATGATAAGGTAACTTCATCAGGATATACAGCATCTTGTTTTTATGAATTTGAGCTTAATGGTGAAACCATTAAACCTCAGTTAAAAAGTTGGAGTACCAACAAGGATGGGATGTTGAGGTTAATTAATAAAGGGAGAATAATTAAAAATGGGACAGTTCCAAATTATCTCAGGTTTCTTGATGATTTCCCAGTAAAACCAATTCATAATCTTTGGAATGAATTTCAAGGAGCAAGAGATGCAAAATATGTTGTACAGACCAATTCAGAAGTAATCCAACGTTGTCTCCTCATGTCC
>VGGL01000122.1 GCA_016868575.1 Bacteroidota bacterium | reverse complement strand
AACCGCAGAGGCGCAGAGACGCAAGGAGTTGAGAATAAACAACTATTTGCGCTGCGTCTCCGCGTCTCAGCGGTGAAATAGCGCCTTTGAGACACCCTCCAAACAGAAAAATCATCTCCGGACTTGAGCCCAACACAATAGTTTTTCAACTATTTTTGACGGACAAATATGTATCATGAGTGAAGATCTGAGATCAATAATAGAAAAAGCGTGGGACAACCCCGAAACCGTTATTCCAGAAACGGTTCTTCCTATTATTCAGGCTGTAATTGAAAAGCTGGATAACGGAACCTTGCGGGTAGCTGAAAAGCTTGGTAACTACTGGCTAGTGAATGATTGGCTGAAGAAAGCAATCCTCCTTTACTTCCGGCTGCAAAAGATGGAGACGTTGATAGCCGGTGATTTGGAATTTTATGACAAGATTCCGCTGAAAAGGAATTTTGCAGCGCTGGGTGTGCGTGCAGTTCCCCATGCCGTGGCCCGTTTTGGCGCATATATCGCTCCCGGGGTGGTACTCATGCCTTCGTATGTGAATATCGGCGCTTTTGTTGATACCGGTACCATGGTGGATACCTGGGCTACCGTAGGTTCTTGCGCTCAAATAGGCAAGAACGTCCACCTGAGTGGAGGCGTGGGAATCGGAGGCGTGCTGGAACCCCTGCAAGCCGCTCCGGTCATTATTGAAGATGGTTGCTTCATCGGCTCCCGCTGTATTGTGGTGGAAGGAGCCCGGATCATGGAAGAGGCCGTGCTGGGCGCCAACGTTGTGATCACCGGGTCCACCAAAATCATCGATGTAACACAACAGGAACCGGTTGAATACAAGGGGCTGGTGCCTCCCCGATCGGTGGTGATCCCGGGTTCCATTCCAAAAGCATTTCCTGCCGGTACCTATCACGTTCCCTGTTCCCTGATCATCGGTAAACGAACTCCCTCAACAGACTTGAAAACATCTCTAAACGAGACACTTAGAAACTTTCAGGTGGAGGTCTGACCTTCCTATCTTCCTATTTTATATCTTTGCTTCGTGGAACCTTATCCGTCAGATTCTTCGAAAAAGTTTCTCATCGTCCAAACAGCCTCAGTCGGAGATGTGATCCTCAGCACACCTCTTTTGGAAAAACTCCACGCGCTTTATCCCGAAGCCAGAATCGACGTCCTTGTTAAAAAAGGCAATGAAAGCCTGTTCCGGAAACATCCTTTCATCACCCGGCTGTATGTATGGGATAAGTCACAAAAAAAATACAAGAACCTCCTCAGCATCCTGAAGGAGATCCGGAAAAACCGGTATGAGCTTGTTATCAACATTCAACGATTTGCCTCTACCGGATTGTTGACCTTGTTCAGCCGGGCCAGGGAAACCTCAGGTTTCAAAAAAAATCCCTGCTCCCTGCTGTTCACCCACCGCATTGGTCATGACCTGACCAGTGGACGCCATGAGATCGAAAGAAATCTTGACCTGATCGCATACATAAAGGACACCCGGGAATTTCTACCCCGGCTCTATCCCAGTCAAGAAGACTATGACAATATTGCACCCTATACCCGGCAAAAGTATTTCTGTGTGGCTCCCGCTTCACTCTGGTTTACAAAGGCCTATCCTGAAAACAAATGGGCTGATATCATCGATCAGATCGACGAGCAGGCTTATATCTATTTGCTTGGCTCTCATGCCGATGCTGAACTGTGCAACAGCATTGCCGGTTTGACGCGTCATCCACATGTGGTGAACCTGGCCGGCAAACTGTCATTCCTTGAAACAGCGGCATTGACTGGCAAAGCGGTCATGACTTTTTCGAACGACAGCGCCGCGCAACACCTTGCCTCGGCCATGAATGCCCCGGTCACAACGATCTTCTGCAGCACCATTCCACAGTTTGGGTTTGGTCCGCTTTCAGAGAATGCATTTATCATCGAAACCCGTGAAAATCTCTCTTGTAAACCTTGTGGACTTCATGGGCTGAAAAAATGTCCCGAAGGCCATTTCAAATGTGCTACCACCATTGAAACAGAACAACTACTGACACGCTTATAACCATGGAACCAGACTTTTCTCAGGAAGTTCAGAAAACCGTTCAGATCCTGCGCAAGGGAGGAACGATCCTTTATCCCACGGACACGATCTGGGGTATTGGCTGTGACGCTACCCATAACGAAGCCGTTGAAAAAGTCTTGCGTATCAAACACCGGATGGAAGCCAAAAGCCTGATTATCCTTGTCGATCGCTTCGAAGAGATACCAAAATATGTCATGCGGGTACCGGATATTGCAATGGATTTGATCCGGGTAGCTGATAAACCGCTCACCATCATCTATTCGCAAGCTAAAAACCTGGCATCCAATGTGATCGCACGCGATGGATCGATCGCCATCCGGGTTGTGAACCACCCCTTCTGCCAGGCATTGCTCAAGGCATTTGGGAAACCCATCGTATCAACCTCAGCCAATGTTTCGGGTGAACCGAGCCCTATTCTCTACTCGAAAATCTCCGAGGAGATCAAACGAGAGGTTGATCATATCGTCGAACTTGATAAAAACACCTTGCGACAGATGAGTCCGTCGAGGATCATCCGCATCTTTGATAATGGACAATTTCAGATCATTAGGGATTAACCGCTATGGATAAATTCAGGCAGTTAGCGATTCGAAGGGAGGATAAGGAGGTAATGTTGAAAACAGCAGACCGGGAAACCCTCCGGAGGTGGTACCATTTACTTGCCTTGGGCCGCAGGCTTGACGAGCGTGCCCCCAATTACCTCAAGCAGGCGCTGGGATGGTCATACCACGCCCCTTATGCCGGCCATGACGGGATACAATTAGCTATCGGGCAGATATTCAACAAGGAAACGGATCATTTATTCCCCTATTACCGTGATATGCTCACGGTGCTTTCGGCCGGATTGACCGCAGAAGAGATCATTCTCAACGGCATCAGCAAAGCAACCGATGTCGCCGGTGGCGGCCGTCATATGTCGAACCACTTCGCCAAACCCGCATGGCACATTCACAATGTTTCCAGCGCTACCGGCAATCACACCCTCCATGCCGTTGGCTTAGCAAGAGCGATTAAAACATACGGAGTCAATGGTATTGCCATCAGTTCTCAGGGAGAGTCTTCTGTTTCAGAAGGTTATGTCTATGAGGCCATCAATGGCGCATCCAGGGAAAAACTGCCGGTGATCTTTGTATTCCAGGATAATGGCTATGGGATCTCCGTACCCAAGAAAGACCAGACAGCCGCCCCAAGAGCGGCAGATAATTTCCTTGGGTTTAAAAACCTCAAGGTGATCTACTGCAACGGAAAAGATGTGTTCAACTCGATGAATGCCATGATCAAGGCGCGGAAACATATCCTCGAAAAGATGGAACCGGTCATTGTCCATGCCAATTGTATCCGGATCGGCAGCCACAGCAACAGCGACCGGCACGAACTTTACCGCGACGATGAGGAGCTCATGCACGCAAAACTGCTTGACCCGCTTGTTAAATATCGCCAAAGTTTGATCCATTCCGGGATTTTCTCTGAAGAAGAACTCTCGGAAATTGATGAGGAGGTGAAGCAAACTGTCCTCGATGCACACAAGAAGGCGGTTACTGCCCCGGATCCCGATCCGCAGACCATCCACCGGTATGTTTATCCTGAACCCTATATTTCTGAAAAGTATCCAGAAGGATTACCGGATGGCCGGGGAGAGAAAAAGAAACTGATCGAGGCGATCAATGAGACCCTGAAAGCGGAATTTCGCCACAATCCCGACACCTACATCTGGGGTCAGGATATTGCCAGTGGCCGGAAGGGTGGGGTATTTAACGTCACCAAGGGGATGCAGGATGAATTCGGTATACAGCGGGTTTTCAACGCCCCCATTGCAGAGGACTATATTGTTGGAACTGCCAATGGGATGAGCCGTTTCAATGACAAAATCCGCATTGTGATTGAAGGAGCAGAGTTTGCCGACTATTTCTGGCCGGCAATGGAGCAGTTGGTTGAAATGACACATGAGTACTGGAGAACCAACGGTCAGTTCAGTCCGAACGTCGTGATCCGGCTCGCTTCCGGGGGATATATCGGAGGAGGTTTATACCATTCTCAAACCATCGAAGGGGCGTTGAGCACCTTACCGGGCATCCGGATCGTCTATCCTTCCTATGCTGATGATGCGGCAGGTTTGCTTCGAACTGCTATCCGATCGAAAGGACCCACGATATTCTTTGAGCCCAAGGCGCTCTACAATGACCCATTGTCGGAAGCATTGGTCCCGGAGGATTTTGAGGTTCCCTTTGGAAAAGCCAGAATCCGGCGGACAGGAGATGACCTGACGATCATCACCTATGGCAATACGACGCACATGTCAGTCAAAGCTGCCGGGATCCTGGCCGGTGAGATGAATAAACAAATCGAAGTGATCGACCTCCGATCGTTGGTTCCCCTCGATACTAACACCATCCTTTCTTCCGTTAAAAAGACCGGACGGGCGCTCGTGGTACACGAAGACAAAATTTTCGCAGGATTTGGCGGTGAGGTTGTTGCCCTCCTCTCTTCTCAAGCTTTTCAATGGCTTGATGCACCGGTACAGAGAGTCGGTTCGACAAACACACCCGTTGGCTTTAACCGGATACTGGAAAAAGCGATCCTTCCCGATACAGAAAAAATCACTGAGGCGGCCAGGGAGTTGTTGAAATATTAATGAACTGAAAATTAAGGTTTATGAAAAGGATTATTTTCTCACTTCTGGTTTCATTCGTCTTCATCAATGCGCTATCAGCCCAGGATGAAGAATCCACCAAGATTCAACTATCGCTCCTTGGAGCCCCCATGATTGAGTTTTCAGGTATTGAAAAGGAGTTCGCCGTTTCTTCGGGCGGCGGAGGAGCGCTGGTATTCAATCAAACCTTCCTGCTGGGAGGTTATGGATTAGGGCTGTTGACAGATCACCGGACATCCCTCACCCTTGTGGAAAACCAACTGGACACGATTGTTTATAACGATCTGAAAACCAGCCTGACCAGCGGTGGCTTCTGGGTAGGATACCAGGAAAAATCCGAGCGCTTTCTCGACTGGGGCGTGACCGCCAAGCTGGGCTGGGGAAACCTGAACCTCAAAGATAAGGAAGGTAATGCAGGAAAGATCGTCAGCGACAATGTATTCCTGATCGAACCGCAATTGGAATTCATTTTCAAGTTCACCAAATGGTTCCATCTCAATTTGGGCATTGGATACCGGTTTGTATCAGGGATTGATAAAGAATACATCAATGTGGATAAAGAAGAAGTCAAATACTTTAAACCAGATCGTTACAACAGCGCCATTGGCACTTTAAGCCTGGTGTTTGGAAGATTCAACTAAGTACCTATGAAACAACCTCCCATTCAACTTCTCCTCCTGCTCCTGGCCCTCCACATCCACGCGCTTTCCGTTCAAGCTGATAACCCTGATAAAGAAAAGAAGTTTACCATCAGTGGTAAAACACAGGATCAATCCAACGGTGAAGAGCTAATTGGAACGACCATTTTTGTCAAAGAACTGAAAACCGGCACCATCTCTAATGAGTATGGTTTTTATTCCCTGTCCTTGCCGGCCGGTTCCTATACCCTTGTTTTCTCCTATGTGGGATATGAGTCTGTTACTCGCCCCATCCTTCTGACGAAAAACGAACGGCTGGATGTCAGGCTGCAGCCTGCAGACAAAGTCCTGCAAGAGGTTGTCATCAGCAGTGAACGACCCGATCAGAATGTAAAAAGCAATGAGATGAGCACGGTGAAGATGGACATAAGGACTATCCGGAAGATCCCGGTGTTGATGGGGGAAGTGGATATCCTGAAAGCAGTTCAGCTTCTTCCCGGAGTTCAGTCGGTGAGCGAAGGTTCGAGCGGATTCAGTGTTAGGGGCGGTTCAGCCGATCAAAACCTGATCCTGCTGGATGAAGCGATCGTTTACAATGCTTCTCATCTGATGGGCTTTTTCAGTGTGTTCAACAATGATGCGATCAAAGATGTGAAGCTCTACAAAGGTGACATCCCTGCGGCATATGGCGGTCGGCTTGCTTCGGTTCTTGATGTGAGGATGAAGGAAGGCAACAACCAGCGATGGAATGTTACGGGGGGTATCGGCCTGATTGCCAGCCGGCTTACCGTGGAAGCGCCCATCGTGCGGGATCGCTCTTCATTCATCCTGTCGGGCCGGAGAACATATATGGATCTCTTTACCCCGCTGTCGAAAGAAGAAGGTTTGCGGGATAACAAACTCTACTTCTACGACCTGAATGCCAAGATCAACTACCGCCCGGATGATGCCAATCACTTTTTCCTGTCAGGTTATTTTGGCAGAGATGTTTTCAAGAATGATTTTGCTTACATGCGATTGGGGAATCAAACCGCGACGCTACGGTGGAACAGGATCATCACCCAGAAACTGTTCTCCAATGTTACGGCCATCTATTCCAGATACAACTACAATCTGGGAAGCCCGGAAGGAACTTCGAGTTCTTTCGAGTGGCTCTCCCACCTCGAAGATATCGGCGCAAAGGCTGACTTCTCCTATTTTCTCAACACGGAGAATACCCTGCGGGCAGGCCTCAGCGCCATCTACCATACCTTTGACCCGGGTATGGCCAGGGGGCTTGGAGATGCGAGTTTCTTCACCGAATACAGGGTACCGAAGAGCCATGCCTTGGAGAGTGCCATTTATCTCAGCAATGACCATGTTCTTGGCCCAAGGATGACGGCCAAATACGGTCTCCGGCTCTCCATGTTCAACAGTATTGGCGGCGCTACGATGTACAATTATGATGAGGATTACAAGCCGGTGGATTCAACAATCTACAATTCTTTTGAATTTTTCAACACCTCTGTTGGCCTGGAGCCCCGACTGGGACTGAATTATACACTCAATGAGGTCTCCTCTCTGAAAGCAAGCTATTCTCGGACGTTGCAGTACCTGCAGCTGGCACAGAACTCAACAGCCGGCACGCCGCTGGATATCTGGTTTCCTGCAAGTCCAAATGTCAAACCTCAGATTTCCAGCCAGGTTGCACTCGGATATTTCCGGAATTTTCATAAAAACACCTTTGAAACATCAGCAGAAGTGTATTACAAACACATGAACCAT
>VGGL01000121.1 GCA_016868575.1 Bacteroidota bacterium | reverse complement strand
ACTATTTATGCTGCCTGCAAGGCCAATGAGGAGGGGATGGAGATTGTGATCGAGAATGATTTTGATCCTGGCGGGATACCGAGGAAAGGGGCCGGCCTGGGGCTAAAGAACATCCGTGAGCGGTTGAGGCTGACCTATCACAGGGATGATCTTCTCCGGATCGAAAAGGGGGATCGGCGGTTCAGGGTTGTGATCAGGATACCGGACAATTAGCAATTAACAATTAGCAATTAACAATGAGCAATTAGCAATTAGCAATTAACAATGAGCAATTAGCAATGAGCATTGATCAGAGGTCAGTGAAAAGTTAAGAGGTATGTGGGGGTGGGAAAATTTAATTCTTTGTTTTCAGGATGCGGGTGATGGAGAGGGAGAGGTCGGTAAAGACGATGGTTGCGGAGAGGTTTCTCTCGATATGATAGATGGCTTTGTTGAATTCCCCGTTGAGTGCTGAGGTTGTGGCGGGTGTCATGAGGCGGGCAAAACGGTTTACTGACTCCAATTCTTCCCCTTCGGTTTTCACTATCGTTGCATTTCCATGACTCACAAGCATGGAAGAGCGGATGATACGAAGCCCATATTGCAGGAAACTTTTCTGTTTTTCTCGTCCCATGGCAGCCACCTCGGCTGAGAACTTGACCATTTCGGCAAAGGTTTTGGTTCCATAGCATATCTTCATCCAGTTTTTGAACATCTCGTAGTGCAGCGTCTGTTCATCACGTTGTTGAAGGTTATTCACAGCTTCCTTCACGCTTCCCAGCGCCATCATGGCAAAACGCCTGGCTTCATCGTCCGTGCATTGGTGTTTGTCTTTCAGGTATTGAATGATGGCGGCATCGTTCAATGCCGGTATTTTGATGATCTGCAGTCGCGACAGGATGGTCGGGATGATCTGGTCGGCGTTTTCAGAAACCAGGATAAACAGGGTCTTGTCAGGAGGTTCTTCGAGGGTTTTGAGGAGTTTTGGAGCCGCTGCGTAGAATAGTTTTTCTACCATCCAGATGATCACTACCTTATATTCGGCTTCAAAATTTTTAAACTGTAAGGTTTGTAACAGCTCGTGGCAGTCGTCGGCATTGATGATGCCTTGTTTTTTTTCGAGTCCGATGGCATCATACCATTCTGAAAGGGAGACCTGGTAGTCGTTTTTCATGAGGAATTCCCGCCAGGCAGGGAGGAAGTCCTTGCTCAGTGGGTTTTTCTTAACCTCTTCGGTTGTAGCGATGGGATAGATGAAGTGGAGGTCGGGGTGGGCCAGGTGCTGGTACATGAGGCAGGAAGGGCAGGTGCCGCAGGAGTCGCCCCAGCCCCAGCCCCCTCCCCCAGCCCCTCCCCCTGATGGGGGAGGGGAGAAAGGATTTTCACAATTAATGTACTGCGCGTAAGCTATTGCCAGCGCCAGTTTGGCTGATCCTTCGGGTCCCAGGAACAGTTGGGCATGGCTGACCCGTTGTTCGCGGACGGTACGGATCAATCGTTGTTTGATTTCTTCCTGGCCTGGAATTTCGCTGAAGCGCATTTCACAAGGTGTTTTCTGCGATCAGCTTGGCACACATGAATTCCCTGTTCAGGCGGGCAATATGTGTCCGGGATATCTTTTTGGGACATTCCGCTTCGCAAGCGTAAGTATTGGTACAGTTACCAAAGCCCAGCTCATCCATCTTTCGTACCATGCGTCTAACCCGGTCTTTGGCTTCGATGCGTCCCTGCGGGAGTAAGGCTAACTGGGAAACCTTGGCAGCAATGAACAGCATGGCAGAGGCATTTTTGCATGCGGCGACACATGCTCCGCATCCAATGCAGGCAGCAGCATCCATGGCCAGGTCGGCGGCCTCTTTCGACACCAGCACAGCGTTGGCATCCGGCGCCTGACCGGTATTCACGGAGACATAACCGCCTTCCTGAATAATCGTATCCAGGGCGCTGCGGTCAACCATCAAATCCCGGATGACCGGAAAAGCTTTGGAACGCCAGGGTTCGACGACAATGGTTTCCCCATCTTTGAACTTACGCATGTGGAGCTGACACGCCGTAACCCCGTCGTCCCAACCATGCGGGTGACCGTTGATGTAAAGGCTGCACATCCCACAAATCCCTTCCCGGCAGTCGTGGTCAAAGCTAACCGGTAACTGGATCTTGTCGACCAGCTCCTCATTCAGGATATCGAGCATTTCCAGGAAGGAACAATCGGGAGAGATGTTTTTCACCTGGAATGTTACAAACTTACCTTTGGCCCTTGCATGTTCCTGCCGCCAGATTTTTAGTGTGAAGTCCATGGTTCAATGTTTTAGCGATTAGCGATTAGCGAATAGCGAATAGCGATTAGCGAATAGCGATTAGTTTTGGGGGTTATTACTTATTTGAACTGTTGTCATTCAATTTGTTATTTAGTTTTATGATCATGGCATTGAGCATTTTTCCAATTTCATCTATCCTTGTTGAGTATTCATTTTTTCTATCCATTTTGATGATATTCAGTTCAGCGGTGATGATCAATAAAGTTTCCAGCTCGCATAATGAGCCTCTTGCATTCCTAAGAAACTGCAAATAATTTCTTGTGCTCTCTCTGCCCCATCCCTCTGCAATGTTTAAGGGAACAGACAAGGAGGCTCTTCTCATCTGGCTTATCAACCCAAATTGTTCCTCTTTTGGAAATTCCTTCGTCAGTATATAAATATCCCTTGCAAGAGAAACACTTTTCTTCCAAACCTCCAACTCTTTATATGATTTAACAACCATCTATCTTAAAACCCTAATCGCTATTCGCTACTCGCTAATCGCTATTTATAATCTCTCTGCTTCACCTCCACAAACTCGTAATTCAAGGGTTCTTTGTGGAGGATTGGTTCCTTATCATCTCCTGTGAACTGCCAGGCGGCGGTGTACGTCGAGTCCTTATCGTTACGGAGACATTCGCCTTCCGGGGTTTGGTATTCTTCGCGGAAGTGTCCGCCGCAGGATTCGTTGCGATTCAAGGCGTCGCGGGCAATGAGTTCGCCGATCTCCAGGAAATCGGCTACCCGGGTAGCTTTTTCCAGTTCATTATTCACCCCTTCAAGAGAGCCGGTGACCCGGACATCTTTCCAGAATTCTTTACGAAGCGCTGCTATTTTGCTAACAGCTTCCTTCAATCCGGCCTCCGTTCTGCCCATGCCGACGTACTCCCACATGATATGGCCAAGATTCTTATGGAAAGTATCGACACTCCGTTTGCCATTGATGCCGATGAGTGTTTCGAGTCGTGTGCGGACATTTTTTTCTGCATCAGCAAACGCCGGCAGATCGGTAGGCATTCGTTTGACTTTAAACTGGTCGGCGAGGTAGTTTTGGATGGTATAAGGGAGGACAAAGTAGCCATCAGCCAGTCCTTGCATGAGGGCTGAAGCTCCGAGCCGGTTGGCGCCATGGTCGGAGAAGTTGGCCTCCCCGATGGCGAACAATCCGGGGATGGAAGTCATCAGTTCATAGTCGACCCACAGTCCGCCCATGGTATAGTGGATGGCCGGGTAGATCATCATGGGGGTGTGCGCGGGGTCGTGACCGGTGATCTTTTCGTACATTTGGAAGAGGTTGCCGTATCTTTCCATGATCACGTTCAGTCCCAGGCGCTTGATTGAGTCGGCCAGGTCAAGGTAAACCGCCTGTCCGGTTCCCACGCCAAAGCCGGCATCACATCTTTCCTTGGCAGCGCGGCTGGCAATGTCGCGTGGAACGAGGTTGCCAAAGGCCGGGTAGCGCCGTTCCAGGTAATAGTCACGATCCTCCTCCTTGATCTCATTGGGGTGGAGTTGGCCCATACGGACTTTCTCCGCATCATCTTTGTTCTTTGGCACCCATATACGTCCATCGTTGCGGAGACTTTCGCTCATCAGGGTAAGTTTCGACTGATAGTCGCCATGGACGGGGATGCAGGTAGGGTGGATCTGGACAAATGCCGGGTTGGCGAAGCAAGCGCCTCGGCGGAAGGCTTGCCAGGCGGCGCTGACATTGGCGCTCATGGCCATGGTTGACAGGAAATAGGCATTTCCGTAGCCACCCGTTGCCAGCACAACGGCATGACCGAAGTGCCGTTCCAATTCACCGGTGATGACGTTTCGGGTAATGATTCCTCTTGCACGGCCTTCGACCACGACGAGGTCAAGCATCTCGCGGCGGGGATACATTTTCACAGTACCTTTTTTCACCTGACGGCTGAGGGAGCTGTAGGCACCCAGCAGGAGTTGCTGGCCTGTCTGACCACGGGCAAAAAAGGTACGTGAAACCTGAGCTCCGCCAAAAGAGCGGTTTTCAAGAAGTCCACCGTATTCTCTTGCAAATGGCACTCCCTGTGCGACACAATGGTCGATGATGGCATTGCTGACTTCTGCAAGCCGGTAGACATTGGCTTCCCGTGAACGGTAGTCGCCGCCTTTGAGGGTGTCGTTGAAAAGCCTGTAGATGCTATCCCCGTCATTGGGGTAGTTCTTGGCCGCATTGATCCCGCCCTGGGCAGCAATGCTATGCGCCCGCCGGGGGCTATCCTGGATACAGAAGACTTTGACGTTGAATCCCATTTCACCGAGGGCAGCGGCGGCAGAGCTGCCACCCAGTCCGGTGCCCACCACAATAATGTCAACTTTGGCTTTGTTGGCGGGATTGACGAGCTTCTGATTGCTTTTGTACTGTGACCACTTTTTTTCCAGCGGTCCGGCAGGTACTTTTGAATTGAGTTGGATCATTATTTGAAAGTTATTCATTTGCTATGAGGGATCAACTGAAGAATCCTATTTCACCACGAAGTCGCAAAGACGCTAAAACGAATAATCTTGATTATAAATACTTTGCTTCTTGGAGTCTTGGTGGTTTTCATAAAAAACTAGTTTTTAATCACTCCCTCCTAAATAATAAGCCAGAAATATAACGGAATGATACTGAATCCTAAAGGAACAATGATGCTGTAGATCAACCCGGCACGTTCAATCACCGGAGTGTAAGTAGTGTGTGATAATCCAAGCGTCTGAAAGGCGCTGTTGAATGCATGGTAAAGATGGAAGCCCAGGCCAACCATCAATACCAGGTAAAGCAAAGTGTACAAAGGAAGGCTGAACAATTCCTTCGCCACCAGGTAGAAGTTGGGATGCCCGTTCTCCATGTGAACCGTATCGATAAAGCCCAGGCGGATGAAATAGAAGTTGATGAAATGGATCACCAGGAAGATGAAAACAATACCGCCGGTGTAGATCATGTACTTCGACAGGAAAGGGGTTGTTGATTTGTTGCTGATGTGGTAACGCACGGGTCGCGACATCCAGTTCTTCAGCTGGAGGATGATCCCCATGAGGATGTGGATCAGAAAACCCCCGAAAAGGATGTACTCGAAGATCCGAACCAAATAGTTGGTGCCCATAAAATGGGCTGCAGCATTGAACCAGGCGCCCTGATCGTCACGAAGCAGGAACAGGTTGATCGTCAGGTGAACCAACAGAAACAGGATGAGAAATAGTCCTGCCAGCGCCATTACCACTTTTTTCGTAATGGAAGCATATTTCACTAAGAAATTCATAAAATAATGATTTACAGATAACTGATCAGTTTCCGGACATCCGGAGAGAGATAGCAAAGTTATATTTTTCTTTTTACTACTCTTTCGCTGTTGATTTTTTTGTAATTATGGAAAAAATTCCAAACCATGAGATATCAACCATTGCCTTCAGGCTTTTTTACAGCTAACAGAAAACGTCTTTCCAGTAAGCTTCCGGCAGGATCGCTGGCCATTGTGAACGCCAATGATGAGATGCCCCGCAGTGGGGATCAGTGTTTCCCACTCCGTCAAAATGCTGATCTGTATTACCTGACGGGACTGGAACAGGAGAAATGCATTCTCATCCTTTGCCCGGATCATCCGGTAGAGCGGCTCAGGGAGGTCATTTTCACGGTCTATCCGGATGAATCGCTGGTCACCTGGTATGGGTATAAATACTCCAAGCAGGAGATCACGGATCTTTCAGGGGTGAAGCAGGTTCAATGGCTGTCGGACTTCGATGCCGTGCTGAAAGAACTGATGGGGCATGCTCGGAAAGTTTACCTGAACGCCAACGAATACCCCAAATTCTTTACAGAAGTGCCATACCGTGATCTCAGGTTCACGGAGAAAATCAAAAAGGAATATCCGCTGCACACCATGGATCGTTTAGCACCGCTGATCACTTCCATGCGACTGATCAAGCAGAAGGAAGAAATCGGGATGATCAGTAAAGCCTGTGACATTACCGAGAAGGCCTTTCGCCGGATCCTTGGGTTCATTAAACCCGGGGTGATGGAGTACGAGATCGAAGCAGAGATCACCCATGAGTTTCTCCGGCATGGCGTCACCTCGCATGCTTATCCCCCCATTATTGCCTCCGGGAAAGAGGCCTGCATCCTTCATTACAACACCAACGACCGCAAATGCAAGGATGGTGACCTGGTCTTGCTTGATTTCGGTGCTGAGTATGGCAATTATGCCTCCGACCTGACCCGCACCATTCCGGTTAACGGCAAGTTCAGCAAACGACAGCGGCAGGTTTATGACGCTGTCCTGCGGGTTCACAAAGCGGCGAAAAAGCTGATCATCCCGGGTACTACCATCGACGAGATCAACGGGAAGGTGGCCAAGATGATCGAGAAGGAGCTGATCGGTCTGGGTCTGTTCAGTTCGGCAGATGTCAAGAAGCAAAAACCGGAGAGTCCGCTGTACTTCAAGTATTACATGCATGGAAACTCCCATTTCCTGGGGCTTGACACGCACGATGTGGGCACCAAGCAAACAGTACTCAAGCCGGGCATGGTTCTTTCGTGCGAGCCCGCTATCTATATCAAGGAAGAAGGAATAGGCATCAGGATTGAGACCGATGTGCTGGTGACGAAAAAGGAGCCCATTGATTTGATGGCGGGGATACCAATCGAAGCATCTCAGATTGAAAAGCTCATGCGGCGTTCATGATCCTACTGTTCACTGATTGCCGATTGCTGCTCACTGTTCACTGGTAATTGCCCAGGCTGACAGCATATCCACCAGATGGGAGATGGCTGGATCATGGTTTTCTCAACCAGATTCAAAACAATATTTACTGGCTGAATCTTTTTTTGAGGTGCTACGTATAAAAGAGAAAAAAGCAATATGGAAAAGAAAGATGTAAAATCTCTACTTGCACCGCAAGAGATTATCGAGAAGTTTGATCTGGTAAAGATCAACGAG
>VGGL01000120.1 GCA_016868575.1 Bacteroidota bacterium | reverse complement strand
CAAACTTCTCGATAATCTCTTGCGGTGCAAGTAGAGATTTTACATCTTTCTTTTCCATATTGCTTTTTTCTCTTTTATACGTAGCACCTCAAAAAAAGATTTAGCCTTATTATCGGACAGGCAAGAATCATGGAAGGTCAATTCCGTTTGACGACATCCTAAACATTTAACTTATTTTTGCAGAATTACGAAGATGATCCGAGAATGATATTAGACGGATGTGATCGTACATGAAGTTGGATCACGGCATCAATGAGCAATGGATAAAGGCTTCCATCATCGGAACCACCTGGGCTGCTTCAGAAATTGTCCTGGGAAGCTTTTTCCATAACCTGCGGATACCATTCAGCTCAAATCTTCTGACGGGGATCGGGATCATCATCCTGATCTCTTCCGGTTACCTGTGGAAAGAAAAGGGATTGTTCTGGCGGGCCGGCCTGATCTGTTCCCTGATGAAGACAATGTCGCCCAGCGCCGTCATCTTCGGACCGATGATCGCGATCTTCATGGAAGCGGTATTGCTTGATCTTTCGGTCAGGGTTTTCAGCAAAACGGTGATTGGCTACCTCATCGGCGGGATGCTCGCCATGAGCTGGAATTTATTTCATAAGATTGTGAATTTCATTATTTTATATGGCTTCAGTATCGTGGACATATACGCCGGGCTGCTGAGATTCACCCAAAAGCAGCTTCATCTACAAATTGATATCATCTGGCTCCCGATCCTGTTTTTGCTGATGATCTACTGCATCATGGGGCTCACGGCCGCCATCATCGGGATCAGGATAGGGAGAAAACTCCATGATCATCCTGTGGAAAAGATACCGGTAAAATATTCCAATCCATCCCAGGAAAACATCACGACAAAGCATTCATTCAACTATTCCATTCCCTGGCTTCTGGCGACCTTTTGCATGATCATCACAGAACTGGTTCTCATCTCCCATACACCCTGGTTTGTCTGGGCCACCTCCACCGTGGCCTTTGTCCTGATCTGGGTCAACCGGTATAAAAGGGCACTGAAGCAATTATCCAAACCCCGTTTCTGGGTCTATTTTGTCATCATCACCATGATCACCGCTTTTGTGCTGAACCGCATGCAATCGAGTGATTGGACGAATGGCCTGATGATAGGGATTCAAATGAATGCAAGGGCCGTGGTGATCATCCTCGGTTTTTCCGTGCTGGGAACCGAATTATACAATCCGCGTATCCGTAGCTATTTCATGAAGACTGCTTTCAAACAGTTACCCCTGGCGCTGGAATTATCGTTTGGAAGCCTGCACCTGATGATCGCCACGATGCCGGCTTTTAAGGACCTCATCAAGAATCCTGTTACTGTTCTTTTCCGGATCATCTCACAAATTGAATACCGCCTGGAAGATATCAAAAACAATATGTCAAAGAGGGTGTTCATTGTATCCGGGACCATTGGACAGGGGAAAACAACCCAGCTTCAGGAACTTATTGACATGCTGAAGGATCAAAACATCAGCGTTTCCGGGATCCTCTCCCTGCGGGTCATGGAAAAGGGAGAGACCATTGGATATGACATTCAGGATATTGCCACCAACGAACGCACCCCTTTTCTCCGAAAATCCAATGATGCTGAACCGGATAAGATTGGAGCATACAGCATTCTTCAGCCTGGATTAGCGGCAGGAATAAGGACGCTGACCTTTTCCGCAGGCAACTACAGCAGATATGTTGTGATTGATGAAGTTGGCAAGTTGGAGTTGTCGGACAGGGGGTGGGCAAAACTGATCCATGAACTTCTCTACAACACCAAAAGTGATCTCATTCTGGCCGTTCAGGATCGTATTATAGAACAGGTTATTCAGAAATGGAACCTCAGAAATGTCACTGTTTTCCATCTGTCGCAGTACAACGGCCATTCTATGGGCAGATATTTGACAGACCTGCAGTAACTGATGCCAGTATCATCCTGCATCCCGTTTGATTTTGGCCTCAATGAACTCATGCGAGAGGCCACTATTTAATCACTTTCCGGGGCGGGGAATGACTCATGAAGATTCCTCTTTCTGCAGTTTCGTGAAGGCAAGGATCAGAAAGCTTACCACAAAGAATAACGACAACAACAAGCTGCTGTTCCGCATACTGCCGGTGGCCTGTTCAATGATGCCGAAGCCCAGCATCCCGAAAACAATGGCCAGCTTTTCAGTGCTGTCGTAAAAACTAAAATAAGAAGCCGTGTCGGTTGTATTCGAAGGGATCAGCTTGGACCAGGTTGATCGTGCCTGTGACTGGATTCCTCCCATCACCAAACCAACCAGTGCCGACAAAATGAAGAATTGATATGCTGCATGGATAAAATACGCTGAGATACAGATAAATATCCAGATTCCGAGCATCCAGAGCAGGGAGGTCCGGTTCCCAAAACGGGTGGAGACTTTTCCGAAGATCAGCGCTCCCGCAATGGCTACGAGCTGGATGCTCAGGATTGTCATGATCAGTATGGTATCTGACAATCCCAACTCGGCCTTGCCAAAAAGGGAGGCTACGATGATGATGGTTTGAACCCCCATGCTGAAAAAAAAGAAGGAGAGGAGAAACCGGTACATGGTGCGGTGCTTTTGAATGTATCTGAATACAGTGGACACCTCATGAAAACCCCTGGTAAAAATCGACATATCCCACTGAACCACCTTCTGTTCTTCGCGCAAATAGTAAAAAGCTACCTGGGAAACAACCAGCCACCACAGACCTACCTGAATAAAAGAAAACCGGATGGCTTCCATGCTGTCGGAAAATCCAAACCATTGGAAGTTCTGCACCGAAAAAATATGAAAGGTGAGCAACAACATGCTGCCGGCATATCCAAATGAAAAACCCCGTGCGCTGATCCGGTCATGGCGTTCGGGAGTGGCAATGATCGGCAGGAAGGAATTGTAATAAACCAGGGAACCGGCAAAGCCCAAAACAGCCAGCATTGGCAAAAGCAGTCCCAATCCGATGTTTTCACCTTTAAAAAAGTACAGCCCCATGCAGGCAAAGGAACCCAGGAGTGTAAAAAACTGCATGAAACGCCTGCGATATCCACCCAGATCGGCAACTCCAGATAACGATACCGTCAGGAGTATGACTAAAAAGTATCCCAATGCAATGGCGTATTCATACAAAACGGTATTTTTCACGTTCATACCCATGAACGACAACAGTTCTGAACCAAAAGCTTCCCGGGTTACCTGCTGATAATATATCGGGTATAACACGGTATTCACACTTAAAATATAGGCGGAGTTGGCGATATCGAATGAACACCAGGCATTGATCACCTTCGGTGTATTGATCGGCCAAACAGGTAGTGACATTGCTGTTGGATTATTTTGACGTATAAAACTAATATTATTTTTCGAACCCGGTCAAACACAGCTCCGGATTTCCGATCCGGATTAAAAGGATTGATATCCCGAACAGGTTGGCAAAAAAGAATTCTCTATCTTCTCTCTCCTCCCGATACAGGGTTTCGGTGAAAGGAGCTGAAACGGTAAGCAGGAATTCACCCGTGCTTTATCTGCCCAACCACCAGGCCTTGATTGATCCTGTTATTCTGCTCAGTCAGATCTACCGGTTTTCAACAGTTTCCCCGGTTATTACGGAGAAATACTATAACCTCCCCGTCTTGAAATGGTTTTTACAACGACTGGGGGCTGTCAGTGTAAGTGATCTTGAAAAGGGGAGCCGCGACACCCAGGTTTTAAAAACAATCACCCGTTCAGTTTATAAAGTGTTACGGCGCAACCAGAGCATTGTTATTTACCCCAGCGGGCAGATATCAGGGCGGGGGTATGAGAAAATTTTCAATAAGAAATCGGCTTATCACATCGTCAGAAACCTCCCTGCTGATGCTCAAATCATCGGTGTACGCCTGACCGGGCTGTGGGGAAGCATGTGGTCAAAGGCAAAGACCGGGAAACCACCCAGTCTATTTGTCTTGCTGCTGAAAAGCTTTTTTTATCTGCTGGCGAACCTGTTGTTCTTTGTTCCCAAACGCCCGGTGAGCATTGAATTTGAAGATATCACTGCCTCCGCCAGGGAAAAGGCGGCCATGGGCCAGAAGGAATTCAATTCATTCCTGGAAGTATTTTATAATCTTTATGGAGAAGAGACGGCCTTTTTCCTGAAGCATTATTTCTTTTTGCCGGGTTCAAAAGGATAACCTGTTGTTTTTTTCATCGATGAGCCTGGCCAGGATGCTGATAGCGATCTCGGCGGGGGTGATTGCATTGAATTTGATACCGATGGGCATGTCGACCCTATCCAGTTCTTCCTTTGTGAGCTTATTTTCTTTCAGGAATGTCTTGGTGAGGGTTTCAATTTTCCTTTTGCTTCCAATTAGTCCCAGGTAGGCGACATCTTTTTTCCCAACAGCAGCAAGGATATCCTCGTCCATGTTGTGGTTCGGGGTTACGATGACGATATAGCTTTCGCGATCAAATGGAATTTCATTCACAGCCTCCAGATAAGGTTTACAGATCTGCTGGTAGCGGAGATGCTCAGCGCTTTCAAACAATTCTGTCCGCCAATCGATCAGGTAGGTCTCAAAATGCATGTCCGGGGCATAATTGGCCAGGATTTTTCCAATGTGGCCGGCACCGAAAATGTACAACCTGGATGGTTTTGACAATGGTTCGATGTAAATGGTAGCAGCCCCGCCGCAGGTCATCCCCAGGTCGGTTTGCAGGTTATACTCTTTCAAAAGGGGCTTTTGTGTATGAATGGCGGTGAGCGCATCCTCCATGGCTTGTTTTTCGATACCTCCACCCCCAACGGTGCCTTCAATGCGACCATCGCTGTAAACGATCATTTTGGCACCGATCTTCCCGGGTACGGAGCCCCTTGCCTGGACAATAATGCACAACGCCGAAGATCGCGGATCTTTGATGGCGTCTTTGATTTTTAAAAGTATATTATTCATGATCTGAGGATTAACTGTCTGATGGGTAACGAAAGGCGCCTTTTCCTGTTAGGACGGTCTTTGCTTTCTCAACCCATGCTGCTGTTCTTTCTCCCAAAAGTACAGAATTTACCGTATCAAGCGGATCGCCACAATGATCTTCTTCCTGGCCATGGCAGCATTGTTTTTTTACAGCTTGTTGTACTGATTATCTGAGTCTTCTCTGAAACATCATAGTTTTTGGCTAAAGCCCTGTTTGTCAGTTCTTTGACTTACCCCGGCCTTAATGCCGGGGTAATTGATAATCAATGCTTTCCGGACTTTAGTCCAAAATCATATACTGTTCGAAGTGGATATTATTTTCACTTTTTTGACGTAGCAGGCATGAGAGGTATCCGGGTCATCTTGGAAAGGCCTGTTTGAAAATGGCTGGCGGAACCAAAAAACAAAGATGTATCTCATTGATTTTCTTAATTTTATATAATATATTTCAATAATGATGATTGAAGCGGAATGTTATGGAAAAACTTACTGAAAAATCAAATAAAAGCATCCTGTCAGTTCAATATCCATTTCAGCGCAAGGTGGTCGGAAAGATCAACCGGGAATGGAGAATGAATGGAATTATCGAAACCAGGGGAACGGGGAAGACGACGTTATTGCTTCAGAAATTGCAGGAATTCAGAGTAAAGGGGCATGACGTTTTGTACGTCCGACCGGATGATCTCTATTTTGTGGATCACCGTATCTATGATCTGGCCGCCAACTTCCGGAAAAACGGAGGAAAATATCTTTATCTCGATGAGGTACATAAATATCCAGGTTGGGCAAGGGAATTGAAAAATATTTCTTGACAATCCAAACCTATTTCAAGACGACATTGAAATAGGTTACGGCAACAGGATTCCACTGTGGTTATTAGGATTTTTGTATTGATTCTCCGGAATGATATCTCTTCAGCAGGCGCCTAATGATGCCAATGAAATGACGTTAATTCCGTCATTTCGTGTATAACTGATACCTGTTCCGGTGATAATGTTGAGTGATTGGGGCGGTTTTATTTTTTTTGTGTTCAAAATTGAAACCAACTTTTTTAGGCTTGCTGCAGCATCGTCAAGTTGCCCTGTGCCAAGTTTTATTTCAAAAGCGCACCAGTCGCCGTTGTATTTTTGCACAATGCTGTCCACTTCCATACCACTCGAATCGCGGTAATGGTATACTTTGGCATCATTTGCCTGTGCATATACTCGCAATTCATGCGTAACGAGCGATTCAAATAAAAAGCCTGTAAAATTCAGGTCGTTTAGCAGCGAATTTTTGTCTGCTCCCAAGGTAGCAACAGCCAGCGAAACATCGGTAAAATGTCGTTTGGGCGCTTTTCGCAAGGCGTAAGATGATCGGATATGCGTGTTCCAGGCAGGTTGGTCTTCCAGGATCATCAAGCGGTTCAAGGCATTGAGATAATCATAAACGGTTGGTCGTGTAATACTGCCGTTCTCTTTTTCACGGATATCGCATTCCAAAGCGGAAATATCCACTAATGTAGCGGTGTTTCTGGCAAGCGAGCGCAGCAGACTTCTTACTTTTACAGGATCACGCTTTACTTCTGAAACCCTGCTCATATCCACTTCAGCAAGCAATTCCACATAAGAACGGTTTAAGTCGGTTGCCTGCGAAATAGTTTTCTCTAAAAGCGTGGGAAATCCTCCGATAATCAGTTTCTCGATGATAAACTCCAGGTCGGTGGGGGTATCATTAACATCAATTTTTCCTCCTTCAAAGAGTTTTGCCAAACTTATTTTCCCTGATGAAAAGCCTAATTCCTGCCATGTCATCGTACGCATATCAACAATGGTAAACCTGCCGGCGCCCGAGTGCATTTTGGCTGACTCTTCCGGGTTTGCAGAACCTGTGAGTATGAATTGTCCGTTTTTTTGACGGTCGTCAATCTCGTGGCGAATGTAGTCCCAAAGTTTGGGCTGTACTTGCCATTCGTCAATCAGACGTGGCGTTTCGCCCAACAATAAACGCTTGGGGGCCGTACTGACGAGAGCCTGTACTTGTTCGTCTCTGTCCACATTCAACACACTTTTTGCTAGTTGTTTTGCCGATTCGGTTTTCCCACATGCTTTTGCGCCCCGGATAAGCACAGCTCCCGAAGCGTTGAGTTTTCGCTGTAACTCTTTGTCTGTTATACGCTGTTTATAATCCATGAAAAATTAAAATGCAAAGATAGTATCATTTTACATATTTTTAGCATTTTGGTTTACATAATTTTAATTTTACGGTTTACACTTTTTGACATGGCAGGGATGAGAGGTATCCGGGTCATCTTGGAAAGGCCTGTTTGAAAATGGCTGGCAAGACCAGAAAAATAAAAGGACGAATATACCGAAGCTCATCTGTTCCTGGGAATACTCGCTTATACGGTGGTAAATACCATCAGATACAGATTGAAAAGCCATGGAATTCATCACGACCG
>VGGL01000119.1 GCA_016868575.1 Bacteroidota bacterium | reverse complement strand
TGCTTCGCTGGGATAACGGAGGGTTTGTTCTTTATTACAAGCGGCTTGAAAGCGGAACTTTCGAGCTCCCTTCAGGGGTTATCAACACGCCGGAAAAAGGGAGAAAACAAAAACGGTCATGCCCGCCTGGAACTTCCCTCACATCTTCGCCGGGAGATTGTGGTGATTGAACCTGAGGAAGATATTACCGGAGCAAAAAAGAACGGGCTCCAGAGATACTTTCCCAGATACATCTCCGGCTGAAAGAGAACATCAACCAGGTGCTTCCGAAAAGCGCCATCGGCCAGGCCATTGCCTACACCCTTCATCTCCGGCCAAGGCTTGAACGCTATATCCAACATCCCGATTATGAGATTGACAACAACCTGATCGAAAACGCCATTCGTCCGGTTGCACTGGGAAGAAAGAACTATATGTTTGCCGGCTCACACGAAGGCGCCCAGCGGGCCGCCATGATGTATTCCTTCCTGGCCACATGCAAAATCAACCAGGTAGAGCCTTTTGAATGGCTTACCAAAGCCCTCACCAGACTACCCGACCACTCCATCCAGCGACTGGAAGAACTTCTGCCCGGGAAACTTCAATAAACCTTTTTCGCTATTGCACAAGATGTAGCAGGCCGGAGGGTTACATCTGCCCTGGTGTCTTTGTCATGAAGAGCCGGATGAATCGAGAGGTTCACGGGAGTTTACCCCGATTTATCGGGGGTTCTGTGAGAGGCTTGGGGGTGAAACTCCCCCTTGCCTACTCGACGTTCGTCTGTCAGTCCGTGATGATTATTTTTTTTGTCGCGATTATTTTGTTGTCTTGCGTCAGTTGCAGAAAATACACTCCAGTTGGTAAATTGTCACGGTGCAGAGTGATTGTCTGTCCGCTGATGTTTTTAATTTGCGCAACTGTCTGCCCGAAAATGTAGTACACGGAGAGCGTTGCGTTGTTTAACTGCATTGCCGTCCATAAAGTTGTCTGCGTAGAAAAAGGATTTGGGTATGTTTTTAGTTCAAATTCGTTTTTGTCCGTTTCACTTATTCCAGTATAACATAAAATATTCTCTGTCCATGCAGGATTTGTTACAGTTGGCGTAACTGCCGTAACCGTCAGCAAAGAAGTGATGTCAGTGGTGATAGGAGCGGGAATGATTATGCTGAAAAGAGTATCCTTGATAATCGGAGTTACCAAAGATTCGTAACAGCCGCTGATGCCAGAAGAATTTGTTTTTACTATAAACATCTCACAATTGGCGGAGTCAATTTTTGATTCGCCTACCAAAATAAACCCGCCATCACCCGCTTCAATTACACCCCATCCTTCTTCGTAGGTAGAATCGCCATATAT
Organism: Bacteroidota bacterium; assembly: GCA_016868575.1. Lineage (GTDB taxonomy): Bacteria > Bacteroidota > Bacteroidia > Bacteroidales > FEN-979 > VGGL01. Next base: position 6,184 of record VGGL01000119.1, on the reverse strand, counting down.
CCTTGTCCATTGGACAGTTCCGGCTGAATCGGTTTTCAGCATAAACATTTCAGAGGATGAAAATGAAATGTCAGCTTTATAGCCGCCAAAAATAAAACCGTTATCGGAAGTTTGCTGTGCACTGTAAAACAATTCATACCCCCCCATGTCCTTCACCAGCTTCATCCATTGCTGATTTCCGGCCGAATCAATTTTAAACATGGCAGCGTCTGTCATTCCTCCATAACTGAAAGTATACATGGGAATAATATACCCGCCATCGTTGGTTTGTTCCATAAACGCTCCCACATCGTTCGATGACGCTTCAAATATTCTTGACCATTGTATTGTTCCCGCACTATCAGTTTTAATCAGCCATTGACCTGAGTTATCCGGTGTGGATGGCACAAAGCTCTGGGCGCGTGCAAGTATTAAAAATCCCCCGTCAGAAGTCATTTGAACCGCGTTGCCATAATCGTAATCGGTGCCGCCATATGCTTTTGCCCAAAGCACATTTCCTGAAGCATCGACTTTCATCAGAAGAACATCCAGCGAACCTGCTCCGAAACTTTTCACAAAGCCCGTTAGTACATACCCCCCATCTGGAGTTTGAATGGTATGCGCTGCTGCATCCCATAACAGTCCCCCGTAGTTTTTTGCCCATTGAACGCAGCCTGCTCCGTCAAGTTTTAAAAGATATATATCCTGGTCGCCGGCAGAGGAGTTAATATTGTCGCCCGAGAGCATAAACCCTCCATCCTGTGTGGACAAAACAAATGGAGTTTGCTCAGCGCCTGAACCAACCTCATAAATCTTTATCCATTGAACATTTCCCAAGCTGTCCATCCGAAGTAAGTAAGCCGGATTTCCGGTAAAAGTCATAGGGCAAATATTCGGAGCGCCCGTAATGGCATAACCTCCTGCAGGTACCTTTTGGATATAAAACCCATGTAGTGTAACACCACTTACACTTATTTTTTTCTGAAAACTGTTCTGAGAGAAAACAGTAATAGGAAGCAGGAAAAGAATCACTTGTGTGAAACGAACTGCAAGAATTAAGCAAATATTTTTCATTTGATTATTGTGTATTGTTAAGGTGAGTAAAATCTGTTACAGTTATAGTCGACTGAAAAAGTAACTGTCTGATGGAAAGTTGTCGTGTCTTTTGCATGTTGGGTAACTTCTTAGTGTTTTATCCGCCGTCCCCTCAAACCCAAACCGAAAACTCAAAAGTAATGAAAGAAAATTGAATCTGTGGAAATGTTAGAAAAGAAAATAAAGAGGGGATGGAGGATAAAACAGAGTTTGACTTTACCGCAGTGCTATGGGAGAGCCTTAGCCGAACGGGTGACGAGGGGGAAGTGGAACCGGTGGCAAAGTTGCACTTGTCCGGCTTTTGACGGAAACTTTGCTTATTGTAGCCCACGAGTGATCCTACGGAACACTCGTGGGAGCGGGGAATTCTGTTTTTGCCAGCCCGGAAGTTCTGATCTTCTTCGCATTGCTCTCCGGGCATATCAATTTATCCGGATTATCGCATTCTGATTAATCCCCAAAAAACTTAATCTCCATAATCGGTTTTATCAGCAAACTTCTGTCGCAGGGCGGGCTTCCGTGCAATCCTGCATGTGCGGGACTTCATGTTGGGTCTCGTTCCTCGACCACACGAAGCCTTATTTATTAGCGGTAGTCCTATTAATTAAGATTTGTAAACAACCCTGCCATTGTCAATTGCCCAATTTTCAGAAAATCCAACATGGGAAATAGCATTTCTGCTTCTGTCTAATTGACGCTCAGTTTCTTTTACGAGAACTTTAGGTTCAATCTCGTAAATAACTTTAATCTTGAGGGGATTGCTTTTTTGAAATATTGCGATATATATTTTTTTATTCCTCCAAATTCGGTCTAAAGATTTTTCTCTTTCTTCTTGTGGTTCCTTAAACATTCTATCTAGCTGACCTGAGCCGCCTTCATAGCAAGAAAGATATTCATATTTTATGCTAGGGTCATTAGGATCACAAGCATCAGCATCTCGTTTAGAATGAATTAATTCATGTCCTAAAGTCTCTGCCATAATCATCTCTTTTACTAACCCGGGTTGGAGAATATTGGGAATACCAATTTTTAAAGCTAGCTCCTGTGCATTAATCACTAACTTAATGATTCTACGAATTATTTCTTTTTTCATTTGAATAAACTATATTCTTGTTCTAACTCTATTTTGTGGATTCTCTCCTTTGTAATCTCAATATATTTTGGGTTTATCTCAAATCCAATAAAATTGCGTTTTAGTTTTTTGCAAACAGCGTATGTTGTTCCAACTCCTGAAAAGGGATCAAGTACTGTATCACCTTCGTTTGAACTAGCTTTAATAATTCTTTCAATAAGCTTTTCTGGTTTCTGTATTGTATTCAATAAATCACGACTAATTAACTCTTTTGACTTATATGTTAGTTGCTTAATATCACCCCAAACATCACCAGGATTTTTACCATCATCATTGAATTTTGTCTTTCCAAATTGACCGTTTGTCACTGAGGGAACTTTTTCACAACGCAAACGATGTTCTAGCTCAACTAATTGCGCGACCCTTATATCATCAAGGTTGTAAGTTTTAGCCTTACCCTTCGAGAAGTATGCAATTAGATCATAGTTATTTGTATAATTCAGTCTTCCCTGAGCAAGTCTGCTTGGCTGAAACCAAATTATTTTTCTATTTATGTTTAAGTAAGGTCTGTAGTCAATGAAGTCAATGCAGTTGTCTTTACCAAATAAGTAAAGTGCACCCCCAGGTTTTAAAATTCTTGAAAACAGTTTGATGAGTTCTAGATTATATGTTTGTATATCGGGAACTTTGTCCCAGTCATTTGCTGTGACACCATATGGACCATCACATATAATGAGGTCAATACTGTCGCTTTCAATTTGATTTATAAGTTCAAAGGTGTTTCCGAGATAAATTTCGTTTACTTTCATAGTGCAAATTTAATTTTTTTAGTCATATTTAGTATTCACTTTTTAGAAATCCGATAGCTTATATTACGATTTTTTGGATTACCGCTAACACTTCAGGATTTTATCCGCATAAAGGTAAAAAAAAATTGAACTATCTGGTTTCAGCGTGTGGATAACATTGAGTTGAACGAAACCGCCTGTTTATCAATCAAATAGTATAGGGTATTCAATTTTTCTTCCTGTGTTTTTATGATAAATTCGGAGGTAAAGATAGCCGGAAAAACATGGATTTTACCTGATGGTCGAAAAAAAAGCCATTTGTAACTCATTTTTGTCTGTTTTTGGGCATAGCAAAGCCACGGCAGTGAACTGCCCTTAATAAAACCTGGCGCCGTATTTCAAAGAACAAGCAAGCGGGGAAAGACTACGTCGGGTGTTGAAAAACGTTTTCCGGCATGATCCTTTTCATGGAGAGGTGATGGCAAACCGGGCAGCGAAGCAGGTTTATCCCTCTGAGCAGTAACTGTAATGCTGTACTCCCGGTCAAGCCGCTGATTTCTGCAGCATCCTTATGAAAGCTTTCCAGAGCGGCACGTGTCTGAGTTTCCATCACTCTTCGGTTAGAAAGGATACCGTAGTATCTGATTCTGCAGTACCCTCTGGGAAGTATACCGAATCGGAACAGGTTTGCAAATTTAATACTACTGTTCCTCTCGGTATAACTCATTCTAAGCAGCTTTGCAATCGCAAACCTGCCAAGAATGAGTATACATGAAGCAGAAAACGGCGGATAAGCTCGCTACAGTCAAGACTCATTGCTTTGGCAGCAGCTTTGTTTTTATAGTCTTTCCTGGAGAATGTAACCGTATCATCTTTCACCTCCAATATCCGGCTGTTGGAAATGGCTACCCGATAGTTGTACCTTCCAAGGTAGCTGACCGGCGAGTTTCGACGAACGCATTGAGCGGCTGAACCTGCTCATGCGGGGTTGGGAAAGGCCAATTACCAATTACCAATTACCAATTACCAATTACTTTGCACTTTGCATTTTGCACTTGTATAATGCAGTCCGATTCTCACCACAACGATCACCCTCGACCGTCTGAAAAGCAGATGCTATAAATCTTTCCTGGAATAATATCTTGAAATTTCCCGAAGTCCCGGGATAAGCTATTGATGGTGGGCGCCTGTCCCGATGAGTGAAACGAAATCGGGAAACCGTCCCGAGTACTCTGGATGATGTTAGAGGCGCACTCCGGACATTCACGACCGGAGCCGCCTACTCGATTGGCAGTAGTTTTTCTGTGCCACTTGATCTTTTAATAAGAAGTTCAACCGCATTATTTAATACAGGGTCGAACATATTTACTATGTCATTTTTTGAATTTTTTACAAGAATGTCAACTGGGACTCCGACTGATTCATAACAAATCATTTTGGCTGAATAATATCTTTGATTAGACAATGTAACAATCCATTTATTGGGCAACTCAAAAGCATACATATCAGAAAATATTCCTGATGATGGTTCTCCGATAATTGTTGTTTCAGGAAGTTCTTTACTAATTAGTGCTAACACATCTGCTGCACTTGCAGTTTGGTCATTTGTTAAAATCATCAGAGGCCTTGTAAAAGATTTTCTTCTGCTTGGAGTTAAGTAGAATGATTTCAAATCACTAAATTCTTCGTACCCTCCTTTTCTGATTTGCTTATAGTGTCCAATGGTTTTACTTCTTGCAAATGTATTAGCAATGGCATAGGCAAAATCATCATTGCCTCCCTCATTCATTCTAATGTCTAATATTATCGCCTTTTTGTTCTTAAATCTGTCTATGATTTTGTCAAAATATGAAGACACAATTTTTGCATCTTTTTTTGGATTATTTTCAGTCTTACTTGTTACGTAACAACGTAAAGAACGAATATATCCATACTCAGGTGATTCGCAAATATAAAATAGGGGATTGTTGTCTTCAAGAGGCCCGATGATAGATGGGTTTGAAAAGTATAGTTTTCTGAGAGTGGTGTCAACTACGCTCCAAAATTGAGCTTGTGTCTGTGAGTCTGGAAATTCTTGTAAAAATCGTGAAGGTTTTGCTACATTAAACTCTCTTATATTTGGGATATAAATATTGATATGTTCATCTTCAAACGGCATCACCATACTGGAAAGTATAGTAAATAAGCTGTCGTCTGTGGTTTGTGCGTCAATCATATTTCTAAAAGTATTGTATGAATATTTCCAGTCAATATTCCTAAGTTTAAAGAAGGCGTAATTGTCCTCAAACGTTTTCCAAAATGATTCAAAAGTCTTTTCTGGAAGAGAAAGTCCCTTTTCATTAATGGCAGAGGCTTTGTTCAGTTGTCCAAAAACTGAAATGGGTAGAATTAGAGTTATCAGAAATAGAAAATGAATTATCTTTTGTTTCATGAAATGGTCGTGTAAAATTACTGCCAACACTTCAGGATTTTATCCACACAAAGGTAAAAAAAATTTTTCTGTTCCTTTATCTATATGCATCAGACTGGATGCTTACAATTCATTTTTATCACAAACGGAACAGTTCACCACGTCTATACACTCTATGCGGTAGAAAATAAATATACTAAAACGCAACGCAAGTTAGAGAATATATAAAGAATTTGAATCATTGCCTTCGTCTAAGGTTTGGTCTATTATTAAATAATTCTTCAAGCCTTTTCCAGTTTCTCCAACCATTTTCTGCTGCGATCAATCTTTTTTCCCTATTGGGATGAGTATCAGAATCTTCCTTAGAACCAATAACACTAAATACTGAAAGCGTCTGCTCAAGTGAAGCCCCCATCGATGCACACATATAACCTGCTTTGTAATCAGCATATAGCTCTTGTTGATGATTTGGAAATGTAGCTGCAATATCAAAATGGTGACCATCATGATGGCCATACTCGTGCGCGACAATGAAATAGACTGCCCAGTTTGTCCCCGCTTTTGATTTAGCGTTTTTTATCCATTCTGGATTATAGAATATGTATTTATCTCCATTTATCATTGTAGCGCATGCGTTATCAACACTGCTATTAGGTGCTAAATGAATTCCTTGTACGCGCCATCCTAATGCGATAAAATCTCTAAATATTATTTCGAACTCGTAATTATCATTGAAACTGGCACTTGTTAGTTCATTTAAGTCAATTCTTATTTCTTCTATCTCACCCGTAAAACAACGATGTTTGATATACTTAACGCTCTGTGAGAAGCATAACAAAA
>VGGL01000118.1 GCA_016868575.1 Bacteroidota bacterium | reverse complement strand
TTAGGTAATGATGATCATGTCTGGAATTTTCTTTCATCGGTTTTCTTTTAACCGGCAAAAGTATTTCCTTCACTCATTCCATCCAAGATGTATCAGGCCGGAGGGTTACATTGATCCTGGACTCTGTTTGAGTAATTGAATCTCCAACGATTCTGATCTTTTTCTTGATTATAGTGGTTTGATTATCAGCACTATATCAACCAACTTTCATCTCATCTCAAGTTTAACAGCATTTTTGGCCAAAACATTTCTTCTGCATGATGAGCAAAGCGCTTTCTTTTCTCTATCGACACTTCTAATTGTGCCGCAAGCATCCTCCATCAGACATTGAGAACTATTAATACAGTGATTAATTCCGAACATATGTCCGAGCTCATGCAAAGCAATCTTTATCATTCGCTCCCTGAAATGATTTTCATCACGCGCAGAGGGTTTAACTCGAAAAGAAGATATGACACATGTTCTTCCAGGACACTCAGAAAGTCCAAATATACCCCAATCCTCATACATACTTGTAGAAGTTGAGATATCTTTCGATGTACAACCCATGATATAATTTATCGAATCAGGACATATGTTATTCAAAAAAACAAGGAGAGAATCAGCTTTATATCGATTCCGGGGCGTATAAAATGCGAAGGCAGGTAATTGATGACTGGAAAGGACTATCGTCTTATAACCATAAAATGATTCTATCTCATCTTTGAGAAGACGTAGAAGAATAGTATCAAATAATCCCAAAGGCATTATTCCGATTTTTACTGGATCAACTGCTTGTATCTTTTCATATGGTGCATGTTTGGAATTCGAATGAGCATATCCAGGTTTCTTTTGCAGGTAAAAAATGAGGGCACCTGATAAAATGCAGATGGCTATAATTGCTGCCAGATATAGATACCGGTTCTTTAAGGTTCTGTTCAATCAGTTACTTGTTATATGGTTAATGATCCAGTACGTTTTGCTGCGAATATTTTCAAAATTCTCCTCGATTTTTTATTTGTCTCTTCACACTTTCCTGTCTTGATATGTCTTTTATCTTTTTTTTCGGAATATTATTACCCGAAATCGTCCAAACCTATATATATCTAGCCGGAGGGCTTCCTTATAGCTCCATAAATGCTCTCTTGATGACGGCTGCTATCAGTTTTCGTCTTTGCACCAGGAATTCCTGATAATTCATGTTTTCCCATCCTTCCGGCAGGGCATGAAGCTCGCACATCCGGTTCCATTCTTCGGGCGAAAAGCGGGATCGCAGAAGGGGTACGTATTCTTTGGGAGGCGCATCACTGATGGAAAGATTATCCGGCCATTCGAGAAGAGCAAAGTTGGCTACCTGGTTGATCTGGTTGATCTCTTTAACGCCGTTTCGTTCAAGCCAGGCACGCGGGTAGAGGTGGTGCCGTTCAAGTGGTTTACGGTTGGGGTTAAGTGCTGGGTCCAGTAAGTCGGAGATTCTTTTATTGGAGAAAAGAACCGGTGCATTGAGTTTGTTTAGTGAAGCAATGTAAGTGAAATACTGCGGGTTCATTGCCGAGGAACTGCCCAGTGCATCTGACAGTGATATTTCCCAGAAGTCCTGTGTAAGGGTATTGGTAATGATACTTTCGATCGATTCAACAAACTCCCCGGCTGAACGGCAATCCTTCCACCTGCGGAGATCGCTGTCCATCACACTCTCGAATGATCCGATATATCTTGACAACAGGGTTGAAGCGACATACCACCTGCCTGTCAGCTTCTCCAGCTCCCAATCAGGTACATGAAACCTGTTCTTTCCGATCAGGTACATCGCGTAAGCATAGAGCAGCGTGATATTGGAGTTGATCATCTCCGAACCCCGAAAACCAACGCCAACCAGGGAAGTAAAGAATCGATGCCAGCTGGTGAGGCTGAGTGTCTGTGATTGCGCTTGTTTAAGGATTTCAAATTGCCTGTTCCGTAAACCAGACAGATATTCCTCTGTTTCCGGGTCTTTTCCCCGTAATACCTGATATACACTTCGCAGTTTACCCCTGAAAAATCCAATAGCTACGGCCACCCTGAGTAATTCACCGGGATGCGGTTGAATGAAATAATTAAAGGAGGAGGGAGGCTCCCCGGGTTTGGGAGGCCGGTACGACTGACGGCAAAAGTTTTCCAGCTCGACACGACCTTCATCCCAGAACACAGAAAGCAGGGTGAGGATGAAATCGCTCTGGTTAAGCTTGGCGCCCTGGCTGTTTATCCTGACAAAAATGTCTGAAACAGCTTCTTCATCTACGGTTGAAGAGATTTCCAAGGCAGTGAAAGGGTATCTTTGGAGATCAAAAAGCCGGTCAATACTATGTTCAATTTGTTTCTCTTCTTCTTCCGTCACAGCTCGGTGGGAGAGTAGATTTGAGAGATAAGATTTGATGGCGGAGTAACTGGTATTATATTTTGCCCAAAGGTCCGAGACGTTGGGAAACCACTCCGGATCTCTACGAATGGCTGCATCAGAAACTTCAAATTTCCCTTCAACCGGATTAAATGCGATCTCGATCTTTCTTTCCCGGTAATCATTATCCAGCACTTTTTTTCCCCGGAAAACGGCATACAGCGAAGTAAGCCGCTGTTGACCATCCACGATCAGGAGGTTTGGAACAACATGTTGTTTATCATCCAACCCGATGCCCCTCGTCCCGTTTTGTCCGGTATTCGACCAGAAGAGTAAATAGCCAACCGGAAATCCACGGTACATGCTGTCAAACAAGTCCCTCACCTTTGTATTCGGCCATACAAAAGGCCGCTGAATATCCGGAAGCCCGATATCACCGATGTCGATATAATGCAGTAAGCCATTCAGGTCGTAATCGACTTTCTTGAAGCAAATGTGTTCGGTATTCATGTTCCTCCTCCTGGTGTTGGGCTAAAGCCCAAAGGTATGGTATTTTCTCTTTTCCCCGGCCTAAAGGCCAGGATTCCTGAACCCGGTTAATTCTGTCTCCTCATTCTTCATTCCTCATTCCTCATTGTCTTTATCATCTCCACCTCTGCATCAATTCCGTCCAATCCATTAAATCTCCTCCTTTTCACATTCACCGGTCTGTACGAAGGATGAACCAGCAATACAAGGTTGGTCGTTATGCCGTTTGGGAATGTCGCATCCCTGATGATCTGGTTTCCGGCTTCATCAACAGATTGAAAATTGATGATCTTTTTCCAGACCTCCAGTTTGCCTCCGTATTGTCCCAGAAACATCGCCACCTCTTTTCCCAGGACGAGGATCAACTTTGGCTTCTGTGTTTCCAACTGCTTCAGGAAGAATTTCCTGCAATATGAAATGAACTCCTTGTCCTTGAAAGCAGGCGATTTTCCTGTTGCCTTTGAATTATTTCTTGCACCAAGAATAACATTGGTGAAGAAACAATCATTGAGCTTGAAATCACATTCTTTAAGGAGCTTACGAAGGTTATTCCAGGTCGCATTCTTCTCCATATCTTCTTCGTCTGCTTCAACATCTTTGTTAAATTTCTCCACCGTATCGAAATCCTGGCCCAGGACCATGATAGGCTTATTGGAAATGGTCTCACTGCCATCAGTAGTCCCTCTTCCTCCCGGGAAAAAGGCAGTACCTTTGATCTTTCCAGCAATTCTCTGCATGGTATCAGGATAACCATCAAATTTCTCGATCTCCTGAAAAAGGTTTGAAATCTCTGACATATTATTGGTGTTAGTTTGTTTTTTTTATTGATCCGGCCTGATCCTGAAAAAGGAAAGAGGTAAAGGTAGATAAATCTAGTGGATATTCATTTTGCCTTTCTTGTGGAAAGCATCAACCATTACTAATAGCCCTTCCTGACTAAATTATCTGGAAATCGATTTCATCGGTTTTCTTTTTACTTGTAAAAGTATCTCCTTCACTTATTCCATTTAAGATGTAGAAGACCGGAGGGTAAGTACTTTTTAACCATCTTTTCCAGGGTGTTTCGCTCCTCAAGAGCTTCAATATCCACTTTGGCTTTAAAATCAGCCGTGAACGTTCTTCTGCTTCGCTTTTCCATGACAGTAAAATTAAGGATTTATTTTCCACTTTAGCTTTTTGTCCAAATAATGGGTTACATTATGTTGTCTGCCTGGCTTGTGTGTTGGCTGTTCTAAAAACTCTAGAGGGATGGATAGAACATTTTTCTTTTTGGGGTAAAGGTGGAAGCTCTTTTCAATTTTTGTTTTGTGCGTAGGCTTTTGTGAATTGCAAATGTGCGTACACTGGTGATATGGGTTAAATATTATTTCTTTACCTTTGCCGATTGTGAAAATCTTTTAGAGAAGTTAATGGCAAGAAGAAAAACGGTAAATAATACTGGAATTCTCAGAGTAAGTGGTATTCCTTATCACGATGCTTGGGTGGCATATAAGTGCGTCAGTTGCAAAGAAATGAACTATGTTCAGATAGGTCAAAATCTAATTTCTCCTAAAGAGGCTTTAGAAAATGCAGTTTGGAAATGCAAACACTGTGGATTCATTCATTCTAAAGAAACCGATTTGCCCTTTGACAACTGGGAAGAAGAATATAACAGTGCGGATTCCACTACTGCTTTGAGGTTTTGGGAAGGTTTTTTTCGTATTGCGACTGAACATCCTGAGTCGCTTTGGAAACAATGTAATGTCTGTACTCGTATTTTGCCATTCAATGCGTTTAGTAGACACTCTGGTTGGGGCCCTTTGGAGAAGCAAATGGAGTGTAGGAGTTGTAAGGGTGCCATTAATGCCGTTTTAAATCCCAAAAGAACAAGAGAGCAATTGCACGAATCTGCAGTCAGGAGAAGAATAGCCGATTTATTCTTGGAAGAAGAAAACGAGCCAATAGACTTCCAAGACTTATTTGACAGATTCGGCAGTCGCTGTTTTAAAACCAAAGAACAATTAGAAATTAATCAACGTGCTATGTGGGCTATTGACCATATTCTGCCTTCGAAATACTTATATCCATTAAGACGAGAGAATGCTGCTGACTATTCTGGACTAAATTAGGCCAGTGATTCTGGAGCAAACCCTGCCACTCATTCTGGAGCAAAGTAGGCCACTATTTTGAGCCAAACCAGACCGGTCAGATGAAAAAGATATTCCAGGATGGAATATTTTTCCTGACATTCTGGCGTAAAGTAGGCCACCTGTTTCAAATGCAATATGGTACCGTTTAAAGAAGATAAATCTTTAAACGATGGCAAATAAACCCATAACCATGTTGCAAATACGACGCATTATACAATTAAAGTCCCTGGGAAGATCCAATCGTGAGATCGCCAGTGAACTACACATGGCGCGTGACACCGTGAACGGATACGTCAGACAGTTTGTACAGCTTGGAAAAAGCTTCGACGATCTGTTCAAACTCAATGACGAAGAACTTTCGTCGCTGGTTTATAAAGAACCATCTTCAATCAAGACCGATTGGCGATATACCGACTTGCAGAAACGGATTTCCGGATTAATTGACGAGCTTCAAAAGCCTCATGTAACCCGAATGATCCTTTGGGAAGAATATCACAGACAAATACCCGAAGGATATGGCTACGCCCATTTTTGCGTGCATCTGAGCCGTCATCTGCAAACCCGAAAGGCGGTCATGCATTTTGACCACGAACCGGCCGCCAGCATAATGTTCGACTTTGCCGGAGATAAAATCTCGTATGTTGATCCTCAAACCGGCGAGATCTTCTGGTGCCCGGTGCTGGTTTGCGTGCTTCCTTTTTCGGGTTTTACTTATATCGAAGCCCTGCCATCAGCAAGTCAGAAGTATCTGCTTAAAGCGTTGAATAATGCTTTAGGATACATCGGCGGTGTACCTCAATCAGCCAAGACTGACAATATGAAGCAGGTCGTCAGAAAAAGTAACCGCTACGAACCTGCATTTGAAGATCTTGCCCAGCAATGGGCTCTTCATTTTGGAACCACCCTGATGGCTGCCCGGGTGGCAAAACCCCGGGATAAAGCTTCAGCCGAAAGCCATGTGAACGCCGTATATAACCGCATATATGCTCCCCTGAGGAACATGGTTTTCAATAATGTCGCACATATCAATGATGGTCTTTGGAATGAACTGGAAAGGTTTAACGACCGGAATCTGCAACATCATGATTATAGTCGTCGCGACCGCTTTATGCTTCATGAAAAGACTTTGCTGCTTCCCTTGCCTGCGGAAGTCTTTGTTCCAAAAAGCAAGGTTAAGGCCAAGGTTCAGCGCAACTATCACATCACCCTTGGAGAAGACTTTCATCATTACAGCGTTCCGTTCCATCACATCGGCAAAACGGTTCAGGTCATTTATGATACGGACAACGTGGAGATTTATCTTGACACAATCCGGATTGCCTCCCACACACGTAACTATCAGAGAAACAGATATACTACGCTTGAAGAGCACCTGCCCCCGGATCATAAACACTTTGCCCGGATCAAAGGATGGAACCGGGAATATTTTATCGACAAGGGGAATGTGATCGGGCCCAATACCGCAATGGCAATCACCAAGATACTTGAACAGCAAATCTTCATCGAACAAGCATATAACTCCTGCCTGGGAGTTCTGAGGCTGGGAGAGAAGTACGGGAATGAACGGCTGGAAGCAGCCAGCCAAAGAGCATTGTCGGGTTACAAGGTAACCTACACGATCCTCCGTAACATCCTGGAACGTAAACTTGATCAGTCAACTCTACATACCGACCTTTTGTTCAGCCTTCCCGAACATGAAAATATCCGGGGCGCTGAGTCCTATCAATAAATCTTATTATCCACATAAAACAAAAATCCATGATCAACACAGAACAAACCCTTGAAAAACTGCAACAGCTCAAGCTGTGCGGCATGGCACAGGCGTATGAAACTACCCTGGCATTGTCTTCCCATGAACTTCCCACGGCACATGAGCTGATGGCCCGGCTGGTCGAAGCTGAACAACTCAGCCGGACACAGCAACGCACACAAATGTATCTTAAGCTTAGCAACCTGAGATACGATGCAGTACTTGAACAGGTTCAATGTTCTCCTGCACGTAACATCACTCGTGATCAGATACTCGCTCTGGCCGACTGTTCTTTCCTTCAGCGGGCGGAAAATATCCTAATAACCGGCCCAACCGGTTGCGGGAAGAGCTATCTCGCCTGCGCCTTCGGCCGGCAGGCGTGTACCCTGGGATACAAAGTTATTTATCTCGGTATGAACCGCTTCGCTGAGAAACTTGCCTTATCAAAGATCGAAGGAAGTTATATCAAATTGCTCAATCACATTGAGAAGATCCCGCTGATCATCATAGATGATTTTGGACTGACCCCGCTGGAAAGTCAATCCAGGTTAGCCCTCCTTCAAGTTCTGGAGGATCGGTATGGTAAACGCTCAACCATTATAACTTCACAGCTTCCGGTCAGCAAATGGCACCAATATATCAGTGAACCCACCCTGGCCGATGCTATTATGGACAGATTGTCAGGTTCTGCTCACCGTTTTGAACTGAAGGGAGAATCAATGAGAAAAAAAACATTGGAGAAAAAATAATACTTTTATGCAGCCATATTGCATTTGAATAGTGGCCTACTTTACTCCAGAATCACTGGCCTTGTTTGTCCAGAATAATCATCAACTTCAATAACATTTTAATT
>VGGL01000117.1 GCA_016868575.1 Bacteroidota bacterium | reverse complement strand
CATCAGGATGCTCAATTTCAGAATGACCATGGTGTTGCTGGCCACTTTTGTCTCATAGATCCCTACATAAACCAGCACGGTGATCAGCACCACGATCAGAAAGGCAGGAATATCAGCAATCAGGTGAACCCCGAACAGCTGAGGGGCTGAACTCCAGGCTTGGTAAGCCTCCTGCAAGGAAGCCGAAAGATCTGTAAATACCGTCCCCGATGCCATCTCACGGATGGCCTCCTGATATCCCCTGGATGCGCTCAGGAAATCGGTGGTGAGATATTCCGGGATCGACACGTGCAATCCATGCATCAGACCGGTAAAGTAGTCTGACCAGGAGATGGCAACAGCAATGTTTCCAACCGCATACTCCATGATCAGGTCCCACCCGATGATCCACGCGATCAGCTCACCGAAACTCGCATAGGCGTAAGTATAAGCGCTTCCACTGATGGGAATGCGGGAAGCAAATTCGGCATAGCACATGGCTGACAGTCCGCAGGCTATGCCGGTGAACACAAACAGCAGGAATACAGCCGGTCCGCCTGTCAAGGCTGCCTTGCCAATGGTGCTGAAGATACCTGCCCCGACAATGGCAGCGATCCCCAGGGCGGTGAGGTCAACAACGGTCAGGTTGCGTTTGAGCTGGTGTTTGGAGGTATGGAGGTTCTCGGCATCGCGGATGATGCTGTCAATCGATTTCCTGCGGAAAAGAAACCCGAGATTCATTGGATAAAAGTAGAAAATTCTCTGCACTTTTCTTGGAACACAGACAGGTTTAAAAGGAACGCTATTAATCCTCAAATCTCCAAATCTTCAAATTTTTGAATTCCGTTGCAGATCCGGAACAACTCCAGGCATTTTTCCCGGTCTTTCGTGAACGGACAAGCGACCTGACGGAGATGCTCAAAATAGCCTCCGGTGATCCCTTGTAGTTCCGGTGAAGTGGCAAGCCAGATCGGTGTTGCAGCGCCTTCTTCCGGCGTCTCATGTCCACCAAATCCCATCGAGTTGCTGATCTTTGAATTGACATCTCCCGGGTGACAGGCGTTGACACTGATCCCGTAAGGTTTCAGTTGTTCTGCAAAGACAGCCGTCAGCATCCGGTTGGCCTGTTTAGATTGTCGGTACGCAGTGTCGTTGTCGTATTTTCTTCTTTTGAATTCCAGGTCGGAAAGGTCGAGCGACCCCGCGTAATAACTGGCAACATTGACGATCCGCGCATCCCCGGCTTCCTTCATGAATGGGAGAAAATAATGGGTCATCCGGAAATATCCGAGCACGTTCTGGGCAAATTGCATTTCGATACCTTCGGCATTTTCAGTTCGCTTCTTGGGAGCGGTGGCGGCATTGTTGACAAGAACATGCAAAGGGCCTTTCCATTGCTGACTGAAAGTAAGGATTTCTTGCTGGAGGGAAAGATCAACCGCCTTGATTTCCAGTGAAGATGCCGGATTTTTTTTCAATAGCTGATCCCTGGTTTTCTCAAGCATGGCCGGATCTCTTCCGACCATCACCACATGAAAACCCTTATTTGCCATGCCTTCTGCAATGGCTTGGCCAATGGCGCCATAGGCACCGGTAACGATTGCTGTTCTGGTCATTAAAATGGTTATTGACTTCTCCCCTTGGAGGTTGAGTCGACATTTCTTTCATTGATTATGAAAACTCTGTGGTTCTCATTTTTCATCTCTGTGGCACTCTGTGTAACAATCTTTTAAAAGGTTTCACGGAGTTCCATAGAGAATGTTAAAGTTCCACAGAGGGCTTTATGGTCCACATCACAAGGGGTTCGTTATTCTTTCAGGGAACGCACGGCTTTGATAATCCCTTCCACATCATATCCGCAGAGATGATACAACTCCTGGACAGTTCCCTGTTCGATGAACTGATCAGGGATCCCCAGCCGTTTCACCTGCGCTGAATATCCTTTTTCATTCATGAACTCCAGAACGGCGCTTCCAAAACCACCCTTAACTGCTCCATCTTCTACCGTAATAACCTTGCTGAAATGCTGAAGGACTTCAGCTAACAAAGATTCATCCAATGGTTTCAGGTACCGCATGTCATACACAGCCGCAGAAATTCCTTCCTTTTCCAATGTACCGGATGCTTCCAGGGCAAAATTGCCTACATGGCCGAGGGTGAGTATCGCAATATCTTTCCCCTCTTTGAGTTTCCGGCCTTTTCCAACGGGAACTTCCGTCAATGGCGTTTTCCAGTTGGGCATCACCCCTCTTCCCTTGGGATAGCGGATGGCAAATGGCCCTTTACCCTCCAGTTGGGCCGTATACATCAGGTTACGCAGTTCCTCCTCATTCAGGGGAGAAGCCACGGTCATATTCGGGACACAGCGCAGGTACGCGAGATCATAAGCGCCATGGTGGGTGGCGCCATCTTCTCCGACCAGTCCGCCCCGGTCGAGGCAAAAGACCACATGCAGGTTTTGAAGGGCGACATCATGGATGATCTGGTCGTAGGCCCGCTGCATGAAAGATGAATAGATATTACAGAAGGGAACATATCCATGGACGGCCATTCCAGCCGAGAAGGTCACCGCATGCTGTTCTGCAATACCAACATCAAAAGCCCGGTGAGGCATTTTGACCATCATCAGGTTCAGTGAGCATCCGGTCGGCATGGCCGGGGTAATACCGACGATCTTTGGATTTTGTTCAGCCAGCTCAATGATGGTGCGGCCAAACACGGTCTGATATTTCGGCGCCTGACCATGACAGCTGTCTTCAATGATAGTCCCGGTGGCTTTGTCGAAAACACCCGGTGCATGGAAAGTGGTTTGTTCCTTTTCGGCCTTTTCGTAGCCTTTTCCTTTGGTGGTGATCACATGCAACAGCTTGGGTCCCGGAATTTTCTTCAAATCCCTCATCAGCCTTACAAGCCGCACCACATCATGCCCGTCAATGGGACCGAAATACCGGAAATTGAAGGCTTCAAACAGGTTGCTTTTCTTCCAAATACCAACCTTTAAGGCATTCCCCAGCTGCTTGATGACGGCGCGGGTGTTCTTCCCGTATTTCTTGTTTCCACCCAGCATCAGCCAAATGGCATCCCGGAACTTATTGTAAGTCCTGGATACGGTGATATGGGTCAGGTAGTCCTTGATCGCTCCCACGCTCTGATCAATGGAGATCCCGTTGTCATTCAGGATCACCAGCAGGTTGGCTTTGGAGACCCCTGCATTGTTCAGCGCTTCCATGGCCATGCCGCCGGTCATGGCGCCATCCCCGATCACGGCAATATGGTGCCGGTCTTTTTCGCTGCTCAGCCGGGAGGCAGTCCCCATGCCCAGAGCCGCAGAGATGGAAGTGGAAGAATGACCGGTACCAAACGAGTCATATTCGCTTTCGCTCATCTTCGGAAAACCGCTGATCCCGTCAAGCATTCTATTGGTATGGAAGCGTTTTTTCCTTCCGGTGAGGATCTTGTGGGCATAGGCCTGATGCCCTACATCCCAGATAAGCTTATCATACGGGGTGTTGAAAACATAGTGGATGGCGATGGCCAGTTCCACCGCACCCAGGCTGGCGCCCAGATGTCCCGGATTATTCGAGAGGGCATCAATGATGAACTCCCTCAGTTCCGCAGCAAGCTGTGGAAGCTCCTCCCCGGTGAGCTTTTTCAGGTCTTCGGGATAGTCTATACGCGTCAGAAGCGAACCCTCTTTGGCAGTCATGAGCAGAAAAAATAGTTATGCAAAAATAATGGTATTTGGTCAGATAAGACCCAGGTCAAGTTTGGCCGCCTCAGAGATCATCGCAGTATCCCATGGCGGCTCAAAGACCAACTCAATCTCCACCTCTTTCACACCCTCCACACCCTTTACTGCATCCCTGACCTCCACGGGCAGGTTCTCCGCCACCGGGCAGTTGGGAGAGGTCAATGTCATCCGCACGTGTACATTCAGATCGCCATCTATATTGATCGCATAGATCAGCCCAAGATCGTAAATATTCACCGGTATCTCCGGGTCAAAAACGGTCTTGAGTCTTTCAATGATTTGGGATTCGAGGAGGTTTTTCATATGGGGTTTCAGGTCTTTAGAATGAAACTGTAAATAAAAGAAAAAAAATCACAAGACAGAAAAAGCATTGAAAATCAGTCGGAGGATCCCGTTTGAACAATCGGGATTCAACGCTTTTGTGAGGATTCTGATTTTTTTGAGTACACAGCAGAAGGCTCGTTTACCATTTGTTTCATTACTGGTTGGGGTGTTCTACCGGTAATTTTTCTCGAAGTTTCTTTTGTAGTAGTATTTGGTTGTGATTTGATGTTGAAAGTAATATCAAAGACTTTTTGAAATTTGGCAATGGTTATCATATTTAGGGGCTTACTTCCCCTAAATAACTGAGTTAAATAACTTGGCGAAGTTCCGATTTTGCAGGCTAATTCTTTTCGGGTCATATTGTTTTCCTCTGTCAATGCCTCGATTTCACTAAGAAAACGAAACATGACCATTTGTGCCTGATGCTTAATCTCCTCCTCATCAGATTTGAATGACAGAAGATCCTGGAATGCCTTTCGGACCTCCTTAGAGTTCTTGAATTTCGTATTCATAACTTCCAATCCTTTCGATAACCGATTTTTCTTTGTGTGTAAGTTTCGTTTGTTTCTTACGTAAGAATAATTCAACTGCTATAACTATCATTGATCCAGCTGGGGTTGTATACTCTTTACAATAAATTCTGTCGTTTTCCTGCCCGGGAAAGAATTTCATTGCAGTAACACCTTTTGTTTTAGTATCGATTTCTTCTTTTGAATAGAGAGAATGATTTTTATGCCCTCCCAGGATGATATCACAAATAAACCTAAACTTATCATGATGACGATGATCCTGTTTAATATAGTCGTAGAGCTCTCCAGAATTGATCTCATCAACATATATATGACGCCTATTATCAGGAGAACTTCGTATTAAAATACACTTTCGCATGCAAAATTAAGCTATAGGTTAATATTTACCAAATTTTTGATGCTGAAAAAATTAAAATATCATATGTTGCTGAATAATAAGAGATTAAAATTTCACTTCTCTTAACCTCGTTTGATGGTCGCTTAAATGGTCAATCAGATAATTGGTCATTACATTGGACAGGTAAAATTATGGATATTTTTCTTTCCTCTAAAGTTAATCATAAATAAAAAACATAAATATAAAACATATTTATTACCTTTGCAAAAAACACCTCCATGAAACCGATCACATTCACAAGTACCTTACCTTCAGAAGTTTGGGATATGCTTGAAAAATACGCGCTCAGGCTTAAGATTCCGAAGAACCGTTTGATGGAAAAAGCTTTGAGGAACTATTTTGACCATCTAAAGAAAGCCGAATATACGCTATCATTCCGAAAAGCCGCCGGGGATGAAACGCTGAAACCAATGGCAGAAGAAGGATTAGAGGAATATATCAAAATGATCGAAGATCATGAGACAGCGTGATATCTGGCTTGCCGATCTCAATCCTGGATCAGGCAGGGAGCAACGGGGTGTCAGACCAATGGTGATCATCAGTGGTGACGCCATGAATAGGAACCTGGGTATATGCATTGCTTGTCCAATTACTTCCACCATAAAGAAATACGCCGGTTGTCTTGTTCTGAAAAAAGACCCTCAAAACGGACTTGACCAGGACTCAGAAGTGCTAACTTTTCAGATTAGAACCATTGCAGAAGAAAGGCTGATCCGCAAACTGGGCGAAATCACCCGGGAACAGTTGGAAATTATCAAAACCGGTTTGTCCGAGATCCTCACCTATTAAACTTCAGAATTCTTTAAACAACCGACTCTGGCCTCCGACTCTGACCTCTGACCTCTGACCACTACCCTTTCATCTCAAACGCCATCGCGTAGAATTTCATCTGTTTGATCATGGAGACCAGGCCGTTGGCGCGGGTGGGAGAGAGATGCTCTTTCAGGCCAATTTTATCGATGAAGTCAAGATCAGCCTGGATGATCTCTCTCGGGGATTGATTGGAGAAGACACGGATCATGAGGCTCACCAGTCCTTTGGTGACCAGGGCGTCGCTGTCGGCCGTGAAAATGACCTTTCCGTCCTCAAAAGCAGCGTGAAGCCACACTTTCGACTGACAGCCGGAGATCAGGTTGTTCTCGGTTTTGTGTTTCTCCTCGATCATGGGCAACGATTTGCCCAGCTCGATGAGGTAGTTGTATTTGTCCATCCAATCCCCGAAAAGGGAGAATTCACTCACGATCTGTTCTGAAATTTCCTGGATTGTCATTAGGCAAGCATTTGTTTCACTTTTTGCAGTGCGGCAATAAAAGCATCCACCTCTTCGCGGGTGTTGTAAAGGGCAAAAGATGCCCTGACAGTACCAGGGATGCTGTACCATTCCATCAATGGCATGGCGCAATGGTGGCCGGTCCTTACCGCGATCCCCATCTTGTCGAGCAGGGTGCCGACATCATAGGGGTGGCTGTTCCCAACAAGAAAGGAGATCACACCCACTTTTTCCCTGGCTGTACCGATGATCCGGATGTCTCCCATGTTGAGCAGCGCCCGGGTGGCATATTGCAGCAACGCTTCTTCATACCGGATTACCTCCTCAAAACCCTGATCCAGCAGGTATTTTAATCCTGCCTTCATGCCCAGGGCAGCAGGTACATCAGGGGTACCGGCTTCAAATTTGAAAGGGAGTTCATTGTAGGTAGAACCGGAAAAACGAACTTCTTTGATCATCTCTCCGCCTCCATGATATGGGGGCAGCGCATCCAGCCATTGTTCTTTCCCATACAGGATGCCGCTTCCCATCGGCCCATACACCTTATGTCCTGAAAAACAGTAGAAATCGCAATCCAGGTCTTGTACATCCACAGTCAGGTGCGGAACAGCCTGGGCGCCATCAACCAGGACAGGAATATCATGCTGATGCGCAAGTGTTGTGATGGTCTTGATGGGGTTAACCGTTCCGAGAACATTGGAGGCATGGGTTACAGCAATCAGCCGGGTTCGTTCAGAGATCAAGCCCGGGAGTTGGTTCAGGTCAAGTTCTCCTTCGGGTGTTACCGGTATGATTTTGATGGATGCCCCTCTTTTCTCACAGACCAGTTGCCAGGGGACGATGTTCGAATGGTGCTCCATGGCTGTGAGAAGGATCTCATCGCCGGGTTGCAGGAACTTCTCTCCGAAGGAGGAAGCCACGAGGTTGATGCTTTCGGTGGTTCCACGGGTGAAGATGATCTCATGCTCTTTCTCTGCGTGAATAAAGTCCCGAAGAAATTTCCGGGCTTCTTCAAATTCAACCGTTGCTTTCTGGCTCAGATAGTGCACGCCGCGGTGGATATTGCTGTTGTCCTCCCGGTAATAGCGGCTTACCTCTTCCAATACCTGATTGGGTTTCTGGGTGGTAGCCGCGTTGTCGAAATAGATCAGCGGCTTGCCGTAGACTTGCTGGGCAAGGATTGGAAAGTCGGTTCTGACGTTTTGTTTCATTTTTTCCAAGGACCCTACCCCTGTAGCCCCCTCCCCTGCAAGGGGAGGGGGCTACAGGGGTAGGGTCATAATTTACTTACATCAATCTCAAATTCCATCGGCTTTTCCGGAGTACTGCAATGAAGCACGCAGTCATCACAAACCGAAAGTTCACCCCGGAGCCGTTTCTTCACCATATCTTCGATCCGGTTACGCAAAGGTACTATACTGATCTTGCCGATCACCTCTGCCGCAAATGCGTACATCAGCAGCATCCGGGCCTGCGATTCGCCAATGCCGCGGGAGCGAAGATAAAACATTGCATCCTGATCAAGCTGTCCGACGGTAGAA
>VGGL01000116.1 GCA_016868575.1 Bacteroidota bacterium | reverse complement strand
GAAGAAAGATAAGCATTTATGAGAACAGGAACTCACCCCCGCCTGCGGCTTCCCCCTCCCTTCGAGAAGGGAGGGGGCCAGGGGGTGGGTTCATTACGAAAATAAATTTACCAAAATGTATGTCATTTTGAAAATAAATTTACCAAAATGTATATCTTTGCCAAACAAAATTTCTTACTATGATACCAAGCAAAGTGATCGAAGAGCTCATTCTTCTTGACAACCTATCAAGGGAACAAGTTGGAAAGTATCCGCTAAAGCGGTTTCTTTACCCGCACCTCAAACAGGTGGTGACTGATACTCGACAAATGGCTGGTATTGCCGGATTAAGAGGAACCGGCAAGACCATCTTGCTACGCCAGCTTGCATTAGATCTCGATCATACCTTCTACCTGAGCGCTGATACCCTCCCTCCCGGAATAGACCTGTTTGAAGTTTCTTCTTTGCTTGTTTCATCATTTGGAATAAAATACCTGATGATCGATGAGATACACGCAATAAAAGGATGGCAGGAGCAACTCAAAAAGATATTTGACTTCCAGGAGTTACGCATCATCTTCACCTCTTCTTCCTCCCTTGAGCTTTCCGAAGGGAAATACGACCTTTCAAGAAGGCTTACCTTACAGCATTTGCCATTGTTCTCTTTCAGGGAATATCTTGCTTTCAACAGGAAAACTGATCTGCCTGTACTAACTCTCGATGAGATTGTTTCAGATCATAAAAATCTCTATCCACAGTTTTATTCATTTGAACCGGAATACCATACTTATATTGAGACCGGCGCCTTGCCTGCTTGTCTTGAGTCTCCACTCTCATCCATCATTGTTTCAACCGTCGAAAAAGTGATACAGAAAGATATCCTGACCATTGGAAAGCTATCGCAGGAAGACATTCATGCTATCAAGACGGTTTTACTTTTTCTCGCCCGTGCTGGTGTTGAAGGATGCAGTTATTCCTCTATTTCCCGGAACACTGGGATCACAAAATTCAAGGCACAGCAATATATCGGGATGATGGAATCAGCTTCTTTGCTCAAGATTATTTTGCCATATGGAGCCAATGTAACGCAAGAGCCCAAGATCCTGTTGGCTCCAACCCTGAGATCAAATCTGGCACATGGCATCCACAAGGATCAGCTAACCGGAGCCATGCGGGAAGAGTTTTTCATACACCACATCACGGGTGCAGGTATTACCCTAAATTACCTCAAAAACCGCAGGGGGGAGAAGCTTCCGGATTACGTCCTGTTCCATCAGAACAGGAAGCTGATCATTGAGATTGGCGGCGCAGGAAAAAATACCTCCCAGTTCAAAGGTATTGAAGGAAAAGAAAAACTGGTTTTAACCCAGCCGGGATCGAAGACAGGGATCCCACTGATATTGTTTGGGTTTTTATGGTAAGGGAGGGGGCCAGGGGGTGGGTTCCTATCTCGTCCTCAACGTCAACAATCGATTGGGATAGTTGATCGTGGCTTTGAAACGCATCAGCAGGTCGCCGCCAATTACACCATCAACCGGAGGTAGTCCCAGCTTTGAAAAGGATGCATTGATGTGTTGCAGGTCTATCAGCACAATCATCAGATCATGGATCATCAGATCACCAATGGAGAGGGTTTGGAGGCTGGCGATCCTGCTCTCCATCGAATCGGTTCCCAGACCGGTGGAAAGATTGGGATTGGGTTCAAAGTCGTGCCGGTCTTCAGGAAGAAACAGATGGATCCTGTTACTGTCGATGACGCTCATGGATGCACCGGTGTCAACAACCATGCTGCCGGGGATTCCTTCTATAATTGCAGAAGTCTTCAGGTGGTAGCCCATGAAATCGATGGTGATGATCTCCAACGGAATTTTATAGACCATCAGAAGTTGGGCTTTAAGGCATAATGGGAATAGAACTCATTGATGATCTGAACCGCCTCTTCTGCCGTATCGACAATTTCCAGCAAATCAAGATCTTCCGGGCTTACATGTTTTTCCCGGAGCATGTGTGATTCTATCCAACTGATCAGCCCCTGCCAGTATTCGCGAACCATCAGGATCACCGGGAATTTCACCAGTTTATGGGTTTGTATCAGGGTTAAGGCCTCAGTAACCTCATCCAATGTACCCATGCCTCCCGGCATAGCGATAAACCCCATCGAGTATTTCATGAACATAGTCTTCCGGATGAAGAAATACTCAAATGACAGGAGCTTGTTCGGATCGATGAAGATGTTGGGCTTTTGCTCTTGTGGAAGGACAATATTCAGCCCCACCGATTTTCCCTGGGCAAAATGGGCTCCTTTGTTGGCTGCCTCCATGATCCCGCCGCCACCGCCGGTGATCACTCCAAAACCGTTTTTCACCAGCAGATAAGCAGTTTCTTCGGCCAGCTTGTAAAAAGGATGCCCTTCCGGCGTTCTGGCTGATCCGAAAATTGAAACGCAAGGCCCTATCTGTGTCAACTTGTGAAAGCCCTCAACCATTTCCGACATCACTTTGAAGATTTCCCAGGTGTCGTAAGTGATCGTGGTGTTCCAGTCCTTGGTTGCAATGGCTTCCCGGATCTTATTTTCGTCTGATTCATTTATCTGGTTCATCGGCTTAACTTTTATCGATTCTTACAATAACATTGGTCATTTTCGGTTTGTCAGCAGTTCCTTCAGGAACTCACCGGTAAAGCTATCTGCGATCGTGCTCACCGTTTCGGGTGTTCCTTCCGCCAGGATCAACCCTCCCCTTTTGCCGCCTTCCGGCCCCAGATCAATGATGTGATCGGCCACTTTGATCACCTCCAGGTTGTGTTCGATGATGAGGACGGTATTGCCCTTGTCGACCAGGTGATTCAGCACCTCCAATAGCACCTTTACGTCTTCAAAATGCAAGCCGGTGGTAGGTTCATCAAGGATATAGAGCGTTTTACCGGTATCGGTGCGGGCCAGCTCGGCGGCCAGTTTTACCCGTTGCGCCTCCCCGCCCGACAGGGTCGTAGATTGCTGTCCCAGGCTGATATATCCCAATCCGACATCTTTGAGGGTCCTGATTTTATTGACAATGGAAGGGATGTTCTCGAAAAACTCCACCGCCTGATCCATGGTCATGTTGAGCACATCGTTGATGTTTTTTCCCTTATACCGGATCTCCAGGGTTTCCCGGTTATACCTCATCCCATTGCAAGTTTCGCAGGGGACATAAACATCGGGTAGAAAATTCATTTCGATCACCCGTACGCCGGCTCCCTTGCAGGTTTCACAACGTCCTCCCTTGATGTTAAAGGAAAACCGGCCGGGCTGGTACCCGCGTATCTTCGATTCCGGGATGACAGCAAAAAGTTTCCTGATCTCGTCGAAAGTCTTGGTGTAGGTTGCCGGATTGGAGCGGGGCGTACGTCCAATAGGGCTCTGGTCGATCTCAATGACTTTATCGATGTTCTTCAGCCCTTCAATGGTTTCGTATGGCAATGGCTTCAAGCTTGATTTATAGAAATGCTGGCTCAGGATGGGGAAGAGCGTTTCATAAATGAGAGAAGATTTTCCGGAGCCGGAGACACCGGTCACACAGATGAACTTCCCCAGCGGAAGGGTCAGGGTCACTTTTTTCAGGTTGTTTCCAGTGGCGCCTGAAAGGGTGAGGGAAAGTCCATTTCCACTCCTTCTCTGTGAAGGAATGGGAATTTTTTTCTTGCCACTGAGGTAATTCGCGGTGATGGAACATGCCTGACGGATCAGGTGCTGTGGCGTGCCCTGGCAGACGATCTGTCCGCCATTGATCCCTGCACCCGGACCGATATCTATCACATGATCTGCAGCCAGGATGGTCTCCTTGTCGTGTTCCACCACGATCACCGAGTTACCGGCATCGCGCAGGTCTTTGAGGGCATGGATCAGGCGCAGGTTGTCGCGCTGGTGCAATCCGATGCTGGGTTCGTCAAGGATGTACAACACATTCACCAGTTGTGATCCGATCTGTGTTGCCAGCCGGATCCGCTGGGCTTCTCCTCCTGACAAGCTGCGGGCTGTCCGGTTCAATGTCAGGTAATCAAGGCCAACGTTGATCAGAAATCCCAGCCTGTCGCTGATCTCCCGGATGATCTCATGCGCTATGGTTCGTTTCCGGTTGTCGAAGTGCTGATCTGCTTGCTTGAACCAATCAGCCAGCATCCAGAGATCCATGGAAGCAAGGTCGGCAATTGATTTCCCTCCGATCTTGAAATACAATGATTCCTTACTCAGACGGGAGCCATGACATTCCGGGCAGGGATTTTGATTCATGAAGCCTCCAACCCATTTCTGGATGCCTGCCGAAGGCGATTCGGCATACTGGTTCAAGATGAAATTGACCACTCCCTGATAAGTCAGGGTATAAGTGGAAGAAACCCCGGCGTATTCATGTTTTACCTTGAAAACTTCATCCGATCCGTAAAGGATGGTATTGATGGCAACATCAGGAATATCCCGGATGGGTGTATTCAGATCAAACCCGAATTTATCGCCGATGGCTTCGATCTGCTTGAAAATCCAATTACTCTTGTGTTCTCCCAATGGCACTATTCCACCTTTCCGGATACTCTTTTGAGGATCAGGAATGATCTTCGAGAGGTCAATTTCTGCGATGGTGCCGAGGCCATTACACTTCTTGCAGGCACCATATGGAGAGTTGAAGGAGAAGGTGTTGGCTTCAGGCTCTTCATAAGAAATGCCGGATGTTGGGCACATCAGCGACCGGCTGAAGTGCCGTTTTTCCCCGGTTTCCTCCAGAAAGACCATCAAGCTCCCTTTTCCTTGCTTCAGCGCCAAACCAACCGACTCGGTCAGTCTCCTCCTTTGCTCATCGCCCACCTCAATCCGGTCGATCACCAGTTCAATGTCGTGAACTTTGTATCGGTCGAGTGAGATCGTTTTACCCAAATCCCTGAACTCACCGTCAACACACACTTTTAAGAATCCCTGCTTGCGAACCTGGTCAAACAGTTCCCGGTAATGCCCTTTTCTCCCTTTGACCAACGGGGCAAGAATAGAAATTGTTCGGGCTTCATACTTTTCAAGGATGAGTTGGATGATCTGTGATTCGGAATACCGCACCATCTTTTCACCGGTCACGTAGGAGTAAGCATCGGCTACCCGGGCGTATAGAAGTCTCAAAAAATCATAGATCTCCGTGATGGTCCCAACGGTAGACCGGGGGTTTTTACTTACCGACTTTTGTTCAATGGAGATCACCGGGCATAATCCGTTGATCTTGTCCACATCCGGTCTTTCGAGGTTGCCGATGAATTGCCGGGCATATGCGGAAAATGTTTCCATGTACCGGCGCTGGCCTTCCGCGTAAATCGTGTCGAAGGCCAGAGACGACTTACCGCTCCCGCTCAATCCAGTGATGACTACAAACTGGTTTCGGGGGATGAGCAAGTCAATATTTTTCAGGTTGTGAACCCGGGCGCCTAACACTTCAACGAATTCCGCCTGTTTAACGGGGGAGCGTACATCTTCTGTCTTCATCTCGTAGATTCCTTCAGCGATTATCCGGGTTTTTCTTTTCTCAGGAATAACTTCAAGTCTATTTTTCTGGGATTTTTATCCCGTAAGTCTTCCGGTTTTTATTGTTCAGCGCCATCTTCCTGATCCATGGATTGTGCTCGCGAAGGGTCAGGTAGGTAATTCCTTGTTGTTTTGAAAAACGTACCCAATCGGTTACGCTGCTGTCGACTGACAAATAACTCACAGGAACGGTTGGGTAATAATCCTCATCGGTCAGGTAAAAACCATATGCTTTGGGATTGCTGAAAACTGTTTTGATGGCCAGAATTCTGAAAACGTACCGGCTCGTCTCTTCATTCAGGTAAAGATCATAGAAAGAAGCTTCATCCTGACTGTTAAGAGCATCTGAAAAACCTTGCTGACCCCGGTTGAAGGATGCGGCTGCAGAAGTCCAGGAACCAAACATCCGGAAAGAATCCAACAGGTACTTACATGCGGCTTCGGTGGATTTCTCCAAATGATAGCGTTCATCTACCTCTTCATGGATCTCCAGTCCGTATTTGATCCCGGTAGCTTTCAGGAACTGCCAGACCCCTACCGCATTCGACGGGGAAATGGCATTGCTCAGGTTGCTCTCTGCCACGGCCAGGTATTTGAAATCATCCGGAATGTGAAACTTCTTCAAGATGGGTTCAATGGTTTCAAAGAAGCGTTTTGAACGTTTTAACGCCACCATTGTCTGTGAATGTTGGTAGGTGGTGATCAGCAGTTCCCGGTCGAGTCGTTCCCGCAAATCCTGACGGGGGAGTGGAACAAGTTCACCGGCAAAAGCGATCGAATCAGGTATCGGAACGGCATAAATACGGTAATCCTTCTGGTAGGCGATCCTGAAATCCCTCACTTCATCGGGATCATCGGAATGATTGCTGAGAATGACCGTCAATAACAGGAAAAGAAGGATAATACCGGAAAAAACAATGATGATCTTCTTCATGCTGGATAAACGGGAAAAGCGTATAAATATTAGAAAGGACTGTTAAAATCACGAAAGGTGATAGCTTTCCGGTCACGTCCGGAAATGATGGGATCTTTGATATCCCAGGATATCTTCAAATCTGGATCATTCCAGGCCATCGTTTTTTCTGATTCGGGATGATAGACCTGGGAGCATTTGTAATTAACGATCGTATCTTCTTCCAGGGAAACAAAACCGTGTGCGAACCCTTCCGGGATCCAGAACATCAGCTTGTTTTCACCGGACAGGATCACCGATTCCCATTGCCCGTAAGTAGTTGAGTGCTTACGGAGGTCAACGGCAACATCCTGGATCTTGCCTCTCACTACCCTGATCAGCTTCCCTTGCGCATACGGCGGCTCCTGGAAATGCATCCCGCGCAGAACTCCTTTTTTTGACATGGACTCATTATCCTGCAGGAATGCAACAGGCAACCCCAACTCCTGGAATTTTCCGGCATGGTAAAACTCCAGAAAGTATCCCCTGTCATCAGGAAATACTTGCGGACTGATAACAAGCAGTCCTTTTATCCTGGTTTCGTTGACTTTCATCCGGCGATGTTTAGAGGTGAATGCACTCTCCGTAGGCCTGTGCTACTGCTTCCATAATGGCTTCCGACATGGTAGGATGGGGGTGGACCGATTTGATGATCTCGTGGCCGGTCGTCTCAAGTTTACGGGCAACCACCACCTCTGCGATCATCTCCGTTACATTGTCTCCGATCATATGGGCGCCCAGCCACTCGCCGTATTTGACGTCAAAGATCACCTTGATAAACCCGTCCCGGGAACCTGCTGCGCTGGCCTTGCCGGATGCAGTATACGGGAATTTCCCGATCTTGATCTCATATCCGGCTTCTTTGGCTGCTTTTTCGGTCATCCCGACTGATGCCACTTCAGGCGATGTATATGTACAAGAAGGAATATTATAATAGTCAAGGGGTTCTGGTTTCAGCCCGGCGATCTGTTCCACACAGATAATCCCTTCCTGGGAGGCAACATGGGCCAGGGCAGGTCCACGGACAATATCTCCGATGGCATAATAACCATCCACCTTGGTCTGGTAGAATTCATCCACCAACACCTTGCCTCCTTCTGTGGCAATACCGCATTCCTCCAACCCGATCCCCTCAATGTTGGTTGCTATTCCAATTGCCGACATCACGATGTCCGCTTCAATCACTTCTTCCCCCTTTTTGGTCGTCACCTTCACCCGGCAACCCTTACCGCTGGTATCCACCGCATTGACAGTTGTATTTGTCATGACGGTCATGCCCATCTTCTTGAAAGACCGTTCCAGTTGCTTGGAAACTTCTTCATCTTCCAGCGGAACAACATTGGGTAGCAATTCAATGAGGGTGACT
>VGGL01000115.1 GCA_016868575.1 Bacteroidota bacterium | reverse complement strand
TTTCCGGTGCAAAGGATGAGGATTTTCATGATGTGCTGATGTGATAATGTGCTAATGGGTTGGTAATGAATACATTTAATTAAATGTTGTATGCTTCATTTACATCCGAAGATCAGTCCGGCAAGTGTTGAGAGGATAATCACCAGGGCTACGTAGACAACGGTTTTTGGGGCGCCGATGATGCCCCGGATCACCAGCATATTGGGTAAGAACCAGCGCGGGAGTTGAAAGGAGGTTGTATTTCATGATCTCCATGATGTCTTCCACCTTGGTGACGGTGGCTTCAATACCCTCCTTCTCAACCACTTCGCGGGTGAGCTTGTCGAGGGTCTTGCATTTGGGGCATCCGGGGCCCAGAATTTTGATATGTTTCATAGCTTTTTTATAACCACAATAGGCACATTAGGTCACATGAGGAATCATTTGATAAAGAAATCGGTAAAAAGCTGTTTGGCTTCTTCCCAATTTGGTTTATTGATACAATATTTAATATACGGAGGCTTGATCTCTCCCTGGATCAAACCTGCCCGTTTCAATTCATTCAGATGTTCTGAAAGGGTCGATCGGGCAATGGGTAGCTCCTCTGCCATGTCTCCGCTATAGCAGCAAGATCGTTGCGAGAGAAAGTTCAGGATGAAGATCCGAACCGGATGGGACAATGCCTTGGCATACCTGGCTGTTTTGGCCATTGATGCTGTTATGGCTGCGCTTTGTGTTGTCGTCATTTAGTATTTCGTAAAAACACGAAACAAAAATATGCTTTTTCCCGACGCAAACGAAAAGATACCGATCACCGCACCAGCGGCCTTGACCCGCGTATAAGTAAAAAAAAGAGGGCAGCCCGAAAGGCTGCCCTCTTTCAAGTAGATCATTTAAATTTTACTGCAACGTAAACTTGATCGGGAGATTGATCCGAACACGTACGGGTACCCCGCGTTGCTTACCGGGAACCCATTTGGGCATGTTCTTTACCACCCGGATAGCTTCCTCGTCGCAACCGCCACCGATACCACGGAGCACGCTAACGTTGGAAACCGATCCATCGGGTTCAACCACGAAGGAGACGAAAACCCTCCCCTGGATACCCAATTCCTTGGCTTCAACCGGGTACTTGATGTTATCCTGGAGGTACTTGAGCCGGGCTTCTTCTCCACCGGGATAGGAAGGCTGTTCTTCCACAACGGTAAAGATCTCCTCGACCTTTTGTTCGATGATCTGGGTTTTCTCTTCTTCTTCCACCACGATTTCTTCGGATGGTGCTTCAGTGGAAACCTTGGTACTCAACTCGTCCTGAATAAACACACCCTGATCGACATTGGTGTCTTCCACAACCTTGGGAGCAGTGAATTTCACTTTTTGTTCCAGGATTTCAGGGGGAGGAGGAGGAGGAGGAGGAGCTGCTTCTTCTTTGGGAATATCAAGCATTTCTGCGCCAACTGTTTTGTCTTCCACGATCTGCTTATTCTTGCTCATATAGGCAGTAACAATGGGGTAGGCAGCGGCGCCGGCAAGGACAAACAGGGCGATGATAAAGGATACCGTAACATACCGCGAATACTTCTTCCTCAATACATAGGCCCCATACTCCTGATTACGGTTCTTGAAAACCATGTCTTCAAGAGATTCGATATGAACTTTCTGTGGTGTCATAAGTCAATGGATTTGAGTGTTTTAAACAAAATTCATACCATTATTGTGGGGCATTCTTGAGCATTTCAAGTTCTACCGGTGAGATATCTACCACAGCATAGCTGGCGATGTTGCAAATAGCCATTTCATCGATGATGTTGACGATATCTTTATACTTCGCCAGGTCATTCGCTTTAATCAGGACAATAGGCCCTTTCTTATCAGCTTTTTTCATCTCTTTGATGGTATTATCTGCTGTTGTATCTGCGACTTCAATCTCGCCTTTTATCCGCTTATCGCGGTACTCAAAGATCTTGGTAAAAAGATCCTTGTTTTTCTCGAGCAAAACTTTCCGGATACCGTCTTTGCTGAAGTCGGATTTGATAAGGGTGGGAAGAGGCGGTTTTTTAGGATCAGCCACTCCGATATAGTAATACAGTTTGTCATCACCAGAAAGCAAAACATTGAGTGTCCTGAATGCTGGAATTTCCGGTTGGTCTTTTATTTGCTCGGTTGGATCTTTCTCAGGCATGGTGATTACCATTACCTTGGCTTTGGCGAAGGCGGTAGTTAGCATAAAGAAAGTGATCAGCAGACACATCAGGTCGACCATGGGGGTCATGTCGATGTGGGTTGAGTGCTTTTTCGGTCTTCTTTTGCCGCCTTTTTTCCCTTTTTCTTCCTGGATTATTTCAGCCATAATTGTTTCATTTATAGGTTGTCAGAAATTATTTAGGGATATCAGCGGGGGTTGCTTCCTCGGGCACCAGGTTGGTGATGAGGTTGAACTTGTTGACTTTGTTTTCCTGCAGAAGGTCCATAATCTTTTTAACTGCAGTATAATCGGTTTCAGCATCTCCTTTGATTGCAACCTCAGCATAAGGATTCACTACACGGGCATAGCGAACCCAGTACATGAGCTGGTTGTCGGTTGAATCGGACGGGATACCGGTTTGGAGTTTTTCACGTTCTTTGGAGTCTTTGGCATTGATCCATGCTTTCAGGTCTTTGATAGGCATACCAAAACCCGCCAGTCTGCTAAACAAATCGACTTCCTCTTCGGTGAAAGAAAGGTTATATTTTTCTTTAAACGCTTCTTCCATTTTTTTAAGGACATCAGCCCTGAAACGGGTAGTGGTGTCTCTCCCATTATCCATGTTGAAAAACACTTTCCCATCCTTGGCGATAAAGATGGTCAAGATGTCTTTATCCTGGACTTGTTTTTCGCTTATGGAAGCAGGCGTTTCGATTTGTGCAGCTTCTTGCGGGCGGAATGAGGCAGTAAGCATGAAGAATGTCAATAACAGCGAGAACATATCCACCATCGGTGTCATATCGATTGATGGTGATTTTACCGGTTGTTTAATCTTCGGCATAGGTTTGTTCTGTTAGAATGACATTGTGCTCCTGTTCTTGGTGAACAGATTACTTGGTTGATGCTGCAAAAGATTGGACGAGACTGAAGCCGGCTTCATCAATTTTGTATGTGAAGGTATCAATGCGGGTTGAGAAGTAGTTGTAGAAGACAATAGCCAGCAATGAACCAAGGATACCAAAAGCAGTATTGATAAGGGCTTCAGAGATACCGGTTGCAAGGGCGAGGGCATCGGGGGCGCCAGCCTGGGCAAGGGCGCCGAAAGCACGGATCATCCCAAGAACGGTACCCAGCAACCCTGTTAACACGGAGATGGAAGCAATGGTGGAGAGAATAACAAGATTTCTCGACAACATGGGGAGTTCGAGGGCGGTGGCTTCTTCAAATTCTTTCTGAAGGGCGAGGATTTTCTGATCTTTCTCCAGGGTCTTGTCTTCCTGAAGTGAGCGGTAGCGCATCAGACCGGCACGCATCACATTGGCCAGGGAACCACGTTGTTTGTCACAAGCTACAATGGCTTCTTCAATCTTGTTCTCATTCAGGTAATTCTGCAGTTGCTTCACAAAAACATTGATCCGGCCCCGTCCTTTGGCCCGTCCAATGGTGATATACCTTTCAATGGCAAAGATAATTCCCACGAGGTTGATGGTGATCAGCACAGGAACCACCCATCCGCCTTTGTAAACCATTGCCAGATAGTTTCCGGGCAGCGGATGGCCTGCAGGATTGTTTCCTTCAAAGTTCACCGGATTCCCCATCACATAGAGGTATACGATTACGGCAATGATCGCAGATACGATGATCGCACCAACTGTGAAAGCTGACCTTAAGGAGTCACCGAGTGATTGACCGCCTTTGTTGTTCTGTTTGCTCATTTTTTTACGTATTTGATTAATGAATAATGTATTTATTAAAATGTGGCTGCAAATGTATGAAAAGTTCGATAAACGGGTTAATTTTCAACTTATTTGACGACTTTTTTCAAGGCATCAATGATTTGCCTGGCTTTCTCTGATTTTTCATCATTTGGATCGATCGCAATGATGCGTTCACAGAGGGCTATTGATTGAAGGGCAGTAGCTTTATCCTTGGTTTGATTATACTGCAGGAAATAATAATACGCCAGATAAGAAAAGGCTTCCATGCGATCTTTGGCGTACTTTACCGTGTCAGCCCGGGATTTTTCAAGGATCATCTCATAAACCGGCTTGGCAAGCCCTAATCGGCTATCAGGATCCAACTGGACGTTGGCCCTGGCACGGTAAACAAATCCCTGTACATAGGTAGGTTGCATTTCGTTGAAGATCGTTAGTACTGAGTCGGACTTCTGATATTCCCCGATGTTGTAGTAGATCTTACCAATGTTGTAAAAATCCATGGGGGTGGCTTTGTTGAGATCGACTTTCATCTGGTAAACATCCAGGGATTTCCGGTATGATTTGATCTTTGTGTACGATGTTGCAGCCTCAGAGAGCAATTCCGGCTTTGATGTGTCCATCCGGTAGGCACTGATAAGTTTCTCTGCAGCCAGTGAGTCAAGTTTGTTCTTTGCCAGACTCCTGCCGTAATAAACCATATCGGAAGGTCTGATCTTTTCAGCAGGTGAAACAGAGAAGAACTTCCTGATGTACTTCAGTCCCTTGTCATATTGTCCGATCTCATAGTATGAATAGGCTAACGCCCGATTCAGATCGTTATTGGAAGAATCGGAAGCCAGAACGATATTGATCTCATTGATCGCCTCCTGGTAATCCTGTAAATCCAGCAGGGTATTGATATATTGGATTCGTGCGGTGGTATTGCCTTTGGAAAGCTGAAGGAATTTCTTAAAGTTCTTTTTGGCATCCTGATTTCGGTTGGCTTTGGAGAGGAGAAACCCGAGTTCGCGGTATGCCGGGGCAAAGGTGCTGTCGATTTTCACCACTTCTTCATAATTATTTAAGGCAAGCTGATACTGCTTGGCCCGGAGCCAAAGTTGGCCGATCCGAAGTTTGGCAACCCGGGATGTCGGATTCAGGCTTTGCGCCATGTTGTAATTGGTGATGGCTTTGGAGCCTTCATTCAGCAGGTAGATATAGGCATCGCCCCTGACAATATATATTTCCGGGTTTTTGCTGTTGATCTTCTCGGCATTTCTGAGCAATCCAAAAACAACGGCTGTATCGGCGATATCAGCCCTGACATAAGCGTTGGCCATCCGGATCAGGGCGTTGGCATGTTTATCGGCCGGGAGGGTAACGCCTTTATTCGCTTTGGAAGGGAACAGGGTTGCGGCCTTGTCAAAAAATGGCTGGGCCTTGCCCCGGTCTCCCTTAATCAGGTTGATCTCTCCAAGGCCAATGTAGTTGAGCGGATTGGTAGGGTCAACCTGAGTTCCTGTTTCAAATAGCCGGGATGCAGAATCGGCCATTTCTTTATAAGAGATGCTCAGGGTATCTGAGAAGTACTTGCTCAGGTAGTTTTCTCCGTAATAGTAATAAACATCACCATTGTTGGGGGCTTGTTTGAGCAATTCCTGAAATGCTTTTCCCGCCAGGGTAAATTGTTCGCTTTTGGTTAGCTGAATGGCACTCTGAAAATCCTGTGCAAACATTAGTACAGGTGCCAGGATCGCAATGAGCAGGCTGTGAATGCGGATCGTTAGCTTGGACAAGTTCATCATAATCTGTCTCTTTCTGTATATTTATTTTTTGATTTCAACGATTCTCACCGGCATGGTTGCAGGCACAAGCCCTGAATGAAGCACAATGAGTTGTCCTTTCTCTCCGGCGATGAAAGCCGACAATCCATATGCCAAACCCGAATACGTCTGCCGGTTGATACAATAAACTTCGCGGGTAAACGGATACAACCCTTCAGCAATATAAGCCTGATAGGGTTTATAATAGGATGCATCTTCCCGTGTGGCACCTTCGCTGCTAACCCCAACCACCCTTATCTTGCCAAGGAACCGGTTCGAAACAGTATCCTGGTTGTCGCTGATCCAGTTGACGCTGATAACCCCTAAAGCCTCAACATTCCGTTCAACAAACTTTACGACTTCCTCATTGGAATTGACTGCAAAGCAAACAGGCGGCAACGAGTCGATTCCGAACTTATCCTTAAAATACCTCGGATTCCCCGATTTGAAATGGTCGAAGATCACCTTGACCGGCTTAGCCTGCCCCCGGGGGTTGAGATCAGACCACGTTGACTTTTTCCCCTGGAAGATATCCCGGATATGGTCAAACAGCAGGTTAGAATCGGGATTAGCCTTATTGACGATAAAGGCAACGGCATCATAGGCTATAACCGTTGTTTTTGGAATAATCTGTTTATTTCTAAGCAGTTGTACTTCATTATCCGTGAGCTTGCGGTTGGTGATCATCAAGGGTACCGAATCTTTCATAAACAGAT
Organism: Bacteroidota bacterium; assembly: GCA_016868575.1. Lineage (GTDB taxonomy): Bacteria > Bacteroidota > Bacteroidia > Bacteroidales > FEN-979 > VGGL01. Next base: position 1,443 of record VGGL01000115.1, on the reverse strand, counting down.
CCAAAGCATCGGTCTCGGTGCGTATCAACGTATCAAAATCGGCATATTTGTACAATGCTTTAAACGTGTAAAGCTGCGCATCCATCAGCAGGCGGTAGGAATCATCGATCACCACCGGGATCTTTCCCCGGGTTGGATTATCTATCTCTTTCCCGCCACCTCCACCGGTACAGGCACTAAGCAGCATGACCGATAAGATCAGTAACCATGAAAATGGCTTGATTGTCAGATCCAACACTTTCATTTCGTTCTGTTTAATAACAAACATGCGACAAACGCAATCCCTTAAAAAAGAAACACAAAGGTAGAAAAAATTATTGTTCCGCACGGAAAATTATCCCCTTCTTTCCCATCCTCCCTTTACGATTGGTCTTCCTCCTCTTCTTTCCTCTTTGTCAGAATCCTGACGAGCCGGTAAGCACCATACAGGAACAGGAATACAGAAAAAATGACGCGTACTTCCTTTGGAAGGTAGTTGAATGAAGGACTCACGAGCAGATAGACCCCGAGGATGAAGAACATCGCTACAACGGCAAGGGAAAAATATTTGAAGGCGTTTTTCATAATTTTTACTTGTTAGGATAGATAACGCAGTTTAACCGGTTTCATTTCAGGTAAAAAGAAGAAATGTTTTTGCAAATCTGTTCCATTTGACGATATGTCAGGTCGTAGAAGAATGGAAGCCTCAGCAGGCAGGAGGAAAATCGTTGCGTATGAGGGAGTTCTCTTTTCCCATGGATCTCCTTGTAATATGGGCTTTGATGTAAGGGGAGATAGTGATACACCGCATGGATTCCCTTTTTACGAAGGTATTCGATCAGAAGATCTCGTTCCTGATGGCTTCCCGCTACGATATAGAACATGTTACCATTAACTGTAGCAAAAGTGGGGATGACAGGCAGTTTGACGGATCCCTTTTGCTCCAGATGTATTAGGTTCCCGGCGTAGGTATTCCAAATCTTAATCCGCTTCTCTTGTATTTTTTCCAGTTCCTCCAGTTGTGTATACAAAAATGCTGCAATGATATCAGAAGGAAGATAGGAAGAGCCGATGTCATGCCAGGCATAATGGTCTGTTTCTCCCCGGTGGAAAGCGGCGCGGTTGGTGCCCTTTTCCCAGATGATTTCCGCCCGTGAAACATAGTTTTGGTCATTGATCGCCAGCATCCCTCCTTCTCCGCTAATGATATTCTTTGTTTCATGGAATGAGAAAGCACCGAGATGGCCAATGGAGCCCAACGGCTTATCCTTGTAAAAGGAATCGACCGCATGGGCAGCGTCTTCCACAACAAATAGACGATAACGGTCAGCGAGCTCCATGATCCGGTCCATGTCGCAGGCAATTCCGCTGTAATGGACTGCTACAATGGCTTTCGTTTGGGGGGTGATCAGCGGCTCAATCGCTGCGGGATCAATATTCGGAACATCCGGCAGCACATCGGCA
>VGGL01000114.1 GCA_016868575.1 Bacteroidota bacterium | reverse complement strand
CTTACCGGTCGTGGCGGAATGACCAGCCATGCCGCCCTGGTGGCACGCGGATGGGGTAAATGCTGCATCGTCGGCGCTACCGTGCTGAGAATTGATGTCCACAAGAAGATGATGGCCTCGGGAACAGTGCAGCTAAAAGAAGGTGACTGGATCTCCCTCAACGGATCAAAAGGATACATCTACAACAGCAAACTCCCGATGATCAAGACGGCAGATGAAAACTCCGACTTCAACGCTTTCATGAAATTATGCGACGGTGTTCGCCGGATGAATATACGCACCAATGCCGACACCCCGGATGATGCCCTCAAGGCAAGATCTTTTGGAGCCGAAGGAATTGGCCTCTTCAGAACAGAGCATATGTTCTATGGAAAGCACTCCGACAAGCCGCTCTTCGCACTGCGGAAGATGATCGTTTCGAAAAGTGAAGAAGAACGCAGAAAGGCGCTGAATGAGCTGTTCCCGTTCGTCAAGAGCGACATCAAAGGGACGCTTCTCGCCATGAACGGCCTGCCGGTAACCATCCGTACCCTCGACCCTCCCCTGCATGAGTTCATCCCAACCCAGCAGGAAGCCAGAGATAAACTGGCCATAAGTCTAAAGATCGACATCACTGAGTTTGATAAACGGGCTGAAGGTCTTCATGAAACCAATCCGATGATGGGTCACCGTGGCGTCCGGTTGGGAATCACCTACCCCGAGATCACCGAAATGCAGGTTCGCGCCATCTTTGAGGCGGCTGCTGAACTGATTCAGGAGAAAAAGAAACCCTTCCCGGAAATCATGATCCCGGTCACCGCAGTGGTGGAAGAATTAATCAACCAGTACGAGATCATCGAACAAGTATATAAGGAGACTCTTCATAAGTTCAAGATGAAGGAAATCCCGCACCTGGTGGGCACCATGATTGAGATTCCAAGAGCAGCCCTTACTGCCGACAAGATCGCACAGAAGGCACAATTCTTCTCCTTCGGCACAAATGACCTTACCCAGATGGGATTTGGCTTTTCACGCGACGATATCGGTGGTTTCCTTGCCGACTATCAGGCTAAGAAGATACTCCCTAACGACCCGTTCCAGGTCATCGATTTCGAAGGTATCGGACAATTAATGGAGATTGCCGTGGAAAAAGGCAGAAAGACCAACAAGAAACTCAAGATTGGCATTTGCGGTGAACATGGCGGCGAACCGAGCTCCGTCGAGTTCTGCAACAAACTTGGATTCAACTATGTAAGTTGTTCACCCTACCGGGTACCCATTGCGCGGCTGGCTGCAGCACAGGCGGTGATCAAACAAGGGAAAAACAAGAAGAAATAATCCGCAATATCAGGCTGTCACTTTTTGGATAGCCCAGTCGAGCGCCTCCTGGATCATTGATTCAGGGGGCGCTTCGATGAAACCACATTCGGTCATCGATTTGGCCATCTTCCGCGATTCTTCAATATCATGTTTGGCTTTCTTGAAGGCCTCTTTGTGGGTCATCTCTACGCGAGCCACGCCGTCTTTGATCGCCTGCATGGCCACATCGGCAGCTTCCTGCGGAAAGACCTCCGCTTCATCCATGGTTGGGACAATGTTTTCCGGGCTGATACCGCGCTTTTCGGCATAATTGGCCAGGGAATGCGCAGCGGCGATGGCCATGCTGTCGGTGATTTTCCGGGCACGTACCAGCAAGGCGCCTTTCAGGATACCCGGGAAGCCGATGGAGTTGTTTACCTGGTTTGGGAAGTCTCCGCGACCGGTGGCAACAATGTATGCGCCCTCCTCCCTGGCAGCATAGGGATATATCTCCGGGACGGGATTGGCACAGACAAAGACGATCGATTTGGGACCCATCACCCGGATCCATTCTCGTTTGATGGTTTCAGGCCCTGGGGTGGATAGGGAAATGAGCACATCGGCGCCTTTCATGGCTTCTTCCATGGTCTTGATTTTTCCGGGGTTGGTGGTTTCACAAAGCTCCCATTTGCGGTAGAAACGTGTATCTTTCCTGATATCTTCCCTGTCGGAATGAAGAGAACCTTTGGTGTCAAAAAGGATCATCTTGGTCGGATCTCCTCCATCGGTGATAATCAGGCGGGCAATGGTGGTGTTGGAAGCCCCGGCACCATAAAGGACAATTCTGGCATCCTTCAATTTCTTGCCTGTCAACTTCAGGGCGTTGATCAATCCTGCAAGGGTAACGCATGCAGTTCCCTGGGCATCGTCGTGCCATACCGGAATGTCGCATTCTTCCCGGAGGACATCGAGAACCCTGAAACAGTTGGGCTGCGAGATATCTTCCAGGTTCACCCCGCCAAAGCTGTGCTGACACATCTTCACAAACTGGATGATCCGTTCAGGATCATTTTCTCCTTTCTCATTGCGGCTGTCGATACACAAAGCTACGGCGTCAAGACCGCCCAGGTATTTCATCAGAAAAGCTTTTCCTTCCATCACCCCCAATCCACCTGGAGGGGTGCAATCTCCATCGCCAAGCACGCGGGTGGAATCACTGACTACCGCCACCAGGTTGCCCCGGTTGGTCAGGTCATAGCTCCGATCGTTATTTGCCCGGATCTCTGTTGAGACAATGGATACTCCTGGTGTATACCAGACGTTGAACCAGTTAAATCCAACGACCGGCGCTTTGGGTACGACCTGTATCTTTCCACCATAATATTTATGGGCAAATTCCGACAACTTCTTCAGAAACAATGTCTTCGCCTTGGCGATCTGGTCCTGTGTGAATTGATCAGGGAAAGCCCTGTTTAGATTTTCGAGGTTTGTTTTCAGCTTTTCCATGGAAGATTAATTTTCGCTAAAGTACATGATATTTTCTTTTGTTAATTAATTAACAGATTTTTTTTTTGCCCAACCCTTGAAAATACATGCCGGCAGGTTCCTCGCTACGCCCGGAGAAAGGACCCCTCCCTACCCTCCCCTGCAAGGGGAGGGGGTGAGGCCATTGCCAGGGGATTCCTCGCTTCGCTCGGAATGACGTGCTCCCCTCGGAATAATTAGAATGAAGCGGGCGATGGGTACTTGCCAGGGGATTCCTCGCTTTGCTCGGAATCCCCATCAAACACGAACGAGCCATTTTCCAAACTAACTCTAAGGAAAGAAATACAAATCCACACTTTACAGTTCGCCATCTTTCACCTCTCTCTCAGCACCTATGAAGTCTTACCTGGCATTTCTGGCCGGAAAATTCGAAGTAAGAGAAGATTAGATGTGAGATTTGACGAGTAAAATGGTGAACTGTAAGATTGGATTGATTCGTCAAGATAAACGCCGTGCAGAAATAAAAGAAACTTCTGGGAGAGGGGGCCAGGGGGTGAGGTCCCTGCAAGGACCCCTCCCTACCCTCCCCTGCAAGGGGAGGACTACTCCCCCCTCTCCTCCCAGGAGAGGGGGTTAGGGGGTGAGGTCATTGCCAGTTAGGCGGTGAGGTCATTGCCAGTTAGGCGGTGAGGTCATTGCTAGCCAGGCGGTGAGGTCATTGCCAGGTCTGAGGCCAATTACTCCAACGGCTCTACCCGCAGCTTCACCCGCGAACTCAGGTGCATGTAAATGGCCGGATAGGGTAGAGGTACAGGCAACGCGCCATATAACCTTACCCAAATCTTCTGCCCCTGCATCATCGCTACCACGTCGAGGTTGTAAACGTTGAGCTCTACGATGGTTACAGCCGGATCAACGATAACGATCTGGGCAACCTCAGTCTCGGTAGAGAACAGTGAGTCGTTCGACACGGTGACCCGGAAGGAGTCGACAAAGTTGAAGGTGGCCACTGCCGGTGAATCGATGGCAACAGCCAGCCGCTGGAACCAGCAGCCGCCGATCATTCCTGAAGAGACCCCATGGACTTCCAGGATGCTGTCGAGATCAAAAGAGACACCGGTTTGAAAAAGAACCTTTTCGGCTTTTCCCGGAGAGGTGGAGGTGGAGTCAACCGTGAAGTTGTAATCATTCGGTTCAACTGTCACAAAAAAGGCCACCAGCTCTTCCACTTCATCGCAGGCGGAGATGAACATCAGCGGAAGCGACAGGGTGAGCAATAAACTGAAGGATAAAACCAATCGTTTCATGATATGGGGTATTAAGGGTTATTTTCCTAGCATCACCGGCATGACCAGCATCAGGATGTCTTCTTTGACTTCGGTTTTCGAAGCAGGTACCAGGATGCCAGCCCGGTTGGGCGCCGACATCTCAATCCTGATCTCATCTTCATCAATGTTGTTGAGCATTTCAAGCATGAACTTCGAGTTGAAGCCGATCTCCATGTCGTCGCCTTCAAAGCTGCAGGTGAGTCTTTCTTTGGCTTCATTGGAGAAGTCGATATCTTCAGCCGAGAGGGTAAGCTCCTGTCCGACAATTTTGAACCGTACCTGATGTGTCGACTGGTTGGCGAAGAGGGCGATGCGTTTAATCGAGTTGAGCAGGGCAAGGCGGTCGATGGTGAGCCGGTTGGGATTCTCGGCAGGGATCACCGACTCGTAGTTGGGGTATTTTCCGTCGATCAGGCGGCAGATCAGCTGAACGTTGCTGAAGGTAAAGCGGGCGTTGGTCTGGTTATATTCCAGCTTCACATCGGTCTCCTCCTGGGATAGGATATTGCGGAGCTGATTCAGCGGTTTCTTTGGCAGGATGAATGAATCGGATTCATCGGCTTTTGTGTCGGTACGACGATATCTGACCAGTTTATGGGCATCGGTGGCGACAAATACCACATCGTCGGGGGTGAACTCGCAGAATACGCCTGAGAGAACCGGACGCAGGTCGTCATTACCCGTGGCGAACAGCGTCTTCTGGAAGGCACGTCCCAGCACCTGGGAAGGCACCATGATCGGTTTCACTTCTTCCAGCTTGGGGGCTTTCGGGTATTCCTTCGGGTTGTGGCCGGTGATCTTATATTTTCCCTCCTGAGCCGATATCTCGATGCCGAAGTTGGCCGGATCGATGGTAAAGGTGATAGGAATATCGGGGAATGTCTTGAGGGTGTCGAGGAGGATCTTTGCAGGGATCGTGACCGCGCCGGGATCTTCCGATTTATCCGGTTTGATCTGCACGCTCATGGTTGTTTCCAGGTCGGAAGTGGTTAGCATCAGGCCATCCTTGGTCAGTTCAAAAAGAAAATCATCCAGGATGGGAAGGGTGTTGCTGGTGTTGATCACCCCGGAGATCGAGAGCAGGCTCTTGAGCAGGGTGTTGCTTGAAACGATGAACTTCATATGGTATCTAATTGATTAAAAATATTTTAAAATTTCATATCTCATTTAGAAAAGAGCTATCAAATGTACGAAAAATGCTATTTGTCATCATCATTTTCTTCTTTCTTTTTTTTACCCAGGAATTTCGACTCCTCCCCTTTCAGCAATCGCCGGATGTTGCTGATGTGTGTGAGCGGGATAAAGAGGGCGACCAGCAGGGAGAGGATGAGTTGCGGGGTCGTGAGTGGCTGGAAGAAGACCAGGACAAGTATGGGGAAGGAGATGCCCCCAACGAGCGAAGAGATCGAGACATACCTTGTGATGAGCAGGGTGAGGATAAATATGCCGAAAACGATCAGGGTTGGGATAGGGAACACCGCAAATCCAACGCCAACCGTGGTTGCCACGCCTTTTCCGCCACGGAATCCGGCAAAGATGGGGAAGATATGCCCGGTGACGGCAGCCATGGCCAGGATCAGTTGCATGGTGTGGAGGGTCGTTTGGGGAAGGGTCCCTTCCGGATAGATCTGCACCAACTGCAGGGCAAGCCATCCTTTGAGGATATCCAGGAGAAATACCGGCAGCCCCGCCTTCCATCCCAGCACCCGGATGGTATTGGTTGCACCGGCATTGCCACTCCCGGCATCGCGCACATCGGTGTGATAAAATAGCCTCCCGACCCATAAGGAAGATGGGATAGACCCCAGCAAATAGGCGATCACGGTAAGGATCGCAGAGAGAATGAGCCACTTCGTTTCCATAGTCATGTTGTTTTATTCTTCCACCTCCCTGAACCTCCGCAGGAAATCTTCCTTTTTCCGGTCAGTCGCCAAGATGAACCGGTAACCCTTGTCATCCTTGTCGATCTTCCCTTTCTCAGCCCGTTCCTTCATGTCATTTTTGATCAGGTCGTTGAATTCGATATCTGAAGAGATGACCTGCATCAGGTTGATCCGGTAATTGAAATAATACCACTGATCCTTGTCGATCTCGAGATAGATGTTGATCTCATCGCCGTTTCTCCGTTTGGATAGCTGGATCAAACCGCTGACATATTTATTGACATGTGATTTCTGGATGCTTCCCAGGCCGATCGGTCCCCGGGAGATATAAGAACTGCTTACCGAATCCCAGTAGAGCTTCACGTCAGCGAAGAAGAGCGTTTTCGCCAGTTCATCAGGATATTTACGGAATTTTCCAAGAGACTCTATTTCTGTAAGCAGTTTTTCCGCCTCTTTGACCCCCAGGATCCGTTTCATGCTGAGCGCATAAGGCACCTTGGAGAGGGTGACGCCGGGCAGGTTGATACTTTCAAAGGCAGTGGTCATTTTCTTCAGGCACTCTTCCTGGAATTTGAAGTCGAAAGCCATCGAAAGCCTGAGGTTCACGGTATCCGGGATCATGAAGCAGTCGATCCATCCGAAGTTGTCAAGTGTAAGCGGTCCGGTATTGATCGACAGGTTGATCTTACCTTCGCCATGGGTGATGCAGCGGTATTTATCGAACCAGACCACATCCAGGGCAGGGTCGAAAAAGCCATCAGCCATGCGTGTCGAAACGGCGTACTGGCGCGTCAGTTTGTTGAAGTCGAGGATGCCTTGCGCCCGGATCATGACGGTATCACTGAAACTCTCCCTGCGTCTGAGGAATGTCGGAACAATGCGGTTGGTGGCGTTGGAGAAAAGGATGCCGGCCATCAGCTTGCTGTTGTTCCGGTCACGGATGTCCTGGGTAACAGGGATCTCGATTTTTACCGGGTTGATCTGCGATTTGAACTGGATCCAGGGTTTTGAGCCCCTGAGGCATTCTTCTACCAGTTGCAAGTCACCGGAAAAGGTCAGGAACTTCTCGCGGGCTGCGAGGTCTACCCGGCCGGAATAGCGAAAATCCGGACTGAGCATGAACCAGGAAGTATCTGTCACCGATCCGATGGCATACGTCGATCCGGTGGTGTCGATCCCTACCCTTGAAAAGACAATCTGCTGACGTTGGCCGTCTTCATCGCGGTAATCATACAAAGCTTTTCCCTGGTAGGATTTTCTTGACTGGATCGCAATATCTCCGCGATAGAACTTGTGATACCGGGTGGTCGTATTGGCGATGATCCCGGCTCTGGCGAGCTTCTCCAGGATTCCGCTTTTCTGGATAGTCACTTTCCCGGAGTCGGGGAAGATGGCGGCATCGGCCACCTTGATAATCTGTACATCACGGGCCTTGATGATGCTGCTCTTCAGGTTAAAACTGGCCTCCCGGGCAAAGAAAGTCAGGGAGTCCTGGTCAGCCTTGGTTGAAATAAAGGCAGACCGGGGGAATTTAAAATCAATCAGGTTGTCGGTGCTCATGGTATCTGCCCGCATCAGGCTCTGGCTGATTTCGTTCCGGAGGATGATCTCGCTGTTGTCAATGTTCCAGTCGAACCGGTCCATCGAACAAGCATACTGGTTGATCGGGAAATCGACACGGGAGATCCCCACATTTGACTTGAAGGCGCCCTTGCGTTCGTCGAAGTCAAAGTGAGTCTGGTAATTGCGGGTCGAGATGGAGAGTTCTTTCAGGTCATACGATTTAATCCGGAAGTTGGCGATGTTGGCATCGAATACCCTTTTACCAAACTTGAACCGTTTTGAATCCATGTCAGCATCTCCGATCCTGATCATCCCTTCCCCGGTGAGACCTGTGGGGGTCAGCGC
>VGGL01000113.1 GCA_016868575.1 Bacteroidota bacterium | reverse complement strand
ATCTACAAGTTCAATCCTTCCAACGGCCAGTACAGCCTACAGTGTAGCGGGCCTTTTGGAGATGCGTACGGGCTTACCTATAAAAATCCCAACCTGGTCACCATCAATCAACCCTCCGGCTCATCTACACCTGCCCAGGCGCTGGAATTCAATATGAGCGGAAACCAGGTGTCAGTCTTTAACTTACCCAACCATTACATGTCGGGGATTGCCTACGACAATGACAATTACTGGGTTTGCACCTATTATCCGGATCCGGGAACCGTCTACCTTGTTAATAGCGCCGGCGGTATTATCACCCAGTTCACCCCGCCCGCCAACCAGCCATGGGATATCTGCACCCACGGCAGCGACCTATGGATCGCCGATTACAACGCAAATACCCTCTATAAGGTCAATACCTCCGGTTACATCCTCGAAAGTCACCCCTGCCAAAACCAGAAGCCTTCGGGCATTGTTTATGATGGTACTTACCGCTGGTATCTCGAGATTACCAATACCGGCAATCAACCACTCCAGATCACCGATCTGCAGATGAGCGATAACCACTTTATCGTGGATGAAGCGATCATCTTGCCGCTGACGATCCAAACCCTCCAAACCGGAAAGATCGGGATCTGGTTCCATCCCACCGAAGGGATCGATTACGATGGAACGCTAAGCATCATTTCAAATGCCGTTGGACAAAGTCCTTTTGATGTCTCTTTACTTGGAACAGGCGTGGAAACACTTTACCCGGCAGGTACCTTGCTGTGGAGCTACACCCCGCCGCCTTACTACGATACGAGTCCCAAATCAATGATCGCAGGTGACGACATCACCTGCGATGGCGTCGCAGATGTGATCATTGGTTCCGAAGATAACTTCATGCGGTGCCTTAATGGTAACTCCTCTGTAACAGCCGATCTGATGTGGGAATATGAGATCCCGACCGGATCGGTTTACCAGCAGCACGACATGGCCATGTCGGGCGATATTAACAACGACGGATATGACGATGTGATCGTAGGCACCGCCTGGGGCGACCGCTCCATTACCGCTTTTTCCGGAAAAACCGGGATCTCCCTGTGGGAAACGCCCCTCAACGGGCCGGTGTTTGCCGTGAAGGGCGTGGAAGACTTCACCGGAGATGGAATCCCCGACGCAGTCGCAGGCGCGTCAAATATGAATGAAACAGAAGGAAGGATGTTCGGCATCAATGGTTCCAACGGCGCTATCGCCTGGACCCAATACGCTGTGGGCTCCTCCGTGTGGGCTGTCCTTCAGATTGATGATATCAATGGCGATAACATCAAGGATGTCGCCACAGGTGATTATATCGGCAGGGTCTTCCTGCACGATGCTGTCAATGGAACCAAACTCTTCAACGCCAACATCGCCGGATCAATCATCCTTCGCTTCGAAGACCTGGGAGATGTAAACAATGACATGCACCGCGATTTTATCGTTGGCCATAGCGGAACAAATGCCATCGTTATCAGCGGGAAAGACGCTTCCACCATCTGGTGATAATACGCGGGAAGGCTTGGTGGGCGTGAGAACAGGTGGTGTTTATTGCATCTCCGGAGGATATGACCCATCGACAGACATCCGGAACCAGCCGGAAGGCTTTGTAGGTGCACTCTCAGTCTTTGTTTCACCCAACCCGATCACTTCGGACGGCAGGATCACAGTGGTTTCAAATATCTCTGGCAGGCTCAGGCTGCAGGTTTCAGACCAGTATGGTCGGGTGATCAGACAACTCGCGAATGAGGAAGTGATCAAAGGGATCTATGAATTCACCTGGAACGCTCTGACCGATAATGGACAACCTGTCATGCCGGGTGTTTATTTCATTCAGGCTACAGTTGCCGCTGAACGAGCATCTGCCAAGGCGATCGTTTTGAGATAATTGGCTGAAATAGTTATTGAAAACTGTTTAGATCTGGTCATCCGTGTTCTAATAACCTCAAACCACTTTCAGTACGCCATTACCTCTATCTCTCCGCTCGCCTTCAGATATCCGCGGTACATCATCGTGGTATTGAACGGCATGGAGATGTTACCATCTTTGTCGATGGCGATAAGTCCTCCTGTTCCTCCCTGTGACGGGAGTTTCTCCATGATGATGGTCTTGGTTGCTTCTTCCAGGGGCATGCCCAGGTATTCCATCCTGGCAGAGACATCAAAGGCTACGGAATTTCGGATGAAGAACTCCCCATGCCCGGTTGCCGATGAAAAAATAAGTATAAAGAACAGGAGGAAAATCAGATTCAATGAATTCCGTAATAACTGACGCTTGTCTCCTGATTGCTGCTGCGTCTGATGGTTCATCTTCATATTATTGTTGTTCATTTGTTGGCTTCGAATGAACTCAAAAGTAGGAATTATTTTACTTTTGGTCATCCGCTTGAAATGCTATCCCATGAAAAAGAAAAAGCCGCTGGTTCAGGAAAGATCAAATCCAATGATGATCTTCATTGATCGACATTCATTGTTGATCACGCTACTCTTAGCCATCAGCCTGATCCTGATCATCTTCGGTGATTTTGTTTTCGGGAACGCGTACTACCTTTTCACAGATATCGCCGGCGATTCGATGGATGCTTCCTACCCGAATTATTATCATTTTTCACAGTACATCCGTGATGAAGGATTTCCGATGTGGTCTTTCAGTCAGGGGATGGGGCAGAACATCATGGTTCCCGCACTGATGGATCCATTTTTCCGGATTGTTTATATCGCAGGGCCGGCGCACATCATGCCGACGGTGATCTGGATGGAAATAGCGAAGATATTACTCACAGCACTCCTGTTCTTTCAATTTCTAAGGCTACGGAATGTCACACCCGTGGTTTCAGTAATCGGCGCCCTCATCTATGCCTTCTCCGGGTTCATGATCATCGGCAGCGCCTGGAACCTCTTTTCCACTGAAGCACTCTACCTGGCATTCCTCCTGTTCTCATTTGAACAGCTCTATGCCCGAAAGGTTTGGTATTATTTCCCGTTTGCCGTTGCGCTGATTGTCATCCTGCAGCCCTTGTACCTGTTTATTTACGGGATCTTTCTTGTTATCTACCTGCTGTACCGTCATTTTTCCGAACCTTCCTCGACTTGGAAACAACTCACTTCCCTGTCACTTCGGATGGCAGGATACACCCTGGTTGGCGTGTTGATGAGTAGTTTTTTTCTGTTCCAATCTGTTCAACTCATCCTGGAAAGCCCGCGTGGTGGGGGTGGGGCTTCCTATCTCGATAAACTCCTTTCAACATCTGTCTTCTTTATTGAATCCAAGCTCCATTATGCGACAGCTATTTTAAGGCTTTATTCCAACGACTTACTCGGCATCAGCCGGCAGTTCCAGGGATGGTACAATTACCTCGAGGCGCCGCTGTTCTATTCTTCGCTTCTTGTCCTTGTCCTCGCACCACAGTATTTTTTCCTGGCAGGAAGAAGAGAAAAAATCGCTGCTTCGATCTTGCTGCTGATTTGTATGCTCCCGGTTGTGTTTCCCTTTTTCAGATATGGGATCTGGGCTTTCTCCGGCGATTACTACCGGGGATATTCCTTGTTCGTTGTCCTTGCCCTGCTTTTCTGTGCCCTTGGTGCCCTCGATCTCCTGACGAAAGGGAAGAAATTGAATCTGCTGGCGTTATCGACGACGCTGATCCTGCTTATCGCACTGCTTTTCATTCCTTATCCCGGAACCAGACCGGCATTCGATGAGGACCTGGCATTAAGGATTGTTCTTTTCCTGGTGCTGTTTACCGTGTCAGTTGCTCTTTTCCGGTTTAAGTCGATCAGTTATTACCTGCCGGTGTTTTTGCTTTTTTTATTGGTCATTGAATTGTCAACGAGTTATAAGAGATCATTCGAAAAACGATCACCCGTCACCCATCATGCATCACGCCAGAAGGCGGGTTACAACGACTACAGCCTTGATGCGGTGAAATTTATCAACGAAAGAGACAAAGGCTTTTTCCGGGTGAACAAGGATGTATTTTGTAATCCTGCTGTGTATACCAGTTTCAACGATGCCAAAGTGCAAGACTATTATGGGACAATGTCGTATTATTCCTTCAATCAGAAATATTACATCCGGTTTATGCAGGAGATGGGCGTTATCAAAGCCGACGATGAATACGGTAGCCGCTGGTGCCAGGGACTTGTCAACCGGCCGTTACTGCTGACACTTGTGAGTAACAAGTACCATTTGAATGGGGTGGTTAATCCTATATTCCCGGCGTTGGGGTACGATTCGATCGCCACCTTTGGCAACATGAAAGTGCTGAAAAACCGCTATTTTCTCCCGCTTGGTTTTCTGTATGACCGGTGGATTGACATAGAAACATTCAAACGCCTGTCTGCTTTTCAGAAAGACATCACCCTCCTCCGGACTGTTGTTCTTGAAGACGAAAACAACCCTGTGCTGAAACATATCACTCAAATTGGATTGTCAGATACCGCCACCAACTATTCTTACCAGGATTATTTCAAGGATGTTGATTCACTCCGGAAGGATACCATGACCATGACGCTGTTTTCCCAAAACAGGATCAGGGGCGAGATCAACGTGAAAAAACCGGGGATGCTTTTCCTCAGCATCCCGTTTGACAAGGGCTGGCATGCGATGATCGATGGAAAGCCGGCAGAAATGGTATTGGCAAACATCGGCTTCTGCGGACTTTTTCTTGAAACGGGAACCCATCGGGTTGAGCTTTATTACGAACCGCCTTATTTCTATACTGGCCTTATTCTGACGTTTATAGGGATTTTATTGTATTTAATATTGAGTCCACTTCGAAAAGTATATGATTTTGGACTAAAATCCGGAAAGCGTTGATTATCAATTACCCCGGACTTAAGTCCGGGGTAAGTTAAAGAACTGGCAAACAGGGCTTTAGCCCAAAAATATAAAATCACAAAAACACAGAATCTCACAAATCGTTAGTTTTTACTAGTGTTTTCGTGACTTGGAGACTTCGTGGTTAATCGAAACGGTTTTTTTAACTGTAAAGAAAGCAAAGTAACAGAGTTGAGGTTAGTTAACATTAAATCTGAAATCGAAAATAAGAAATCATTGTTCAATCACTGATTGCTGATAGCTGATAATTGATAACTGATAATTGATAACTGATAATTGATAACTGATAATTGATGATTGATAATTGATAACTGATAATTGATGATTGTTCTCACCCGCCGCTGATCAGGTGCAGTACCGTCACATGATCGGAATCTGAGATAAAGGTGGAATCATAATCCTCTTTCCGGACCAGATTGCCGTTGATCTTCACCACCAGCATTTTAAAGGTGAAGTTCTTGATCCGTAAAAGATCTAAAACAGTCATCCGAGCTTCATCAAAGGACTCAAGGTTGTTATTGAGCGTGATGTTCATTTTATAGCTGGTATTTTAATATCACTCAATCAATAAATAGTTAATCGTTTCATTTGCTTGCATGTTTGCACAGATGCCTACGCGTGGGGCGAGGGGAGGCATGTCATTACTGATTTCCGAGATGCCGTCTCCGCAAATGATCAGGTTTTCCTGATAGGTTACCCGCATATCATTGCTATTGCCCCAACCGGCCATGCCAAGCCCCATGACCAGCGGCTTTCCCGGAAAATGAATCGCAGCGGTCTCGGCTATCATTTGCTTCATCTCCGCCAGGTCGAACGCTTCAACCAGCACATCGCATGCAACGAAAATTCGCACCATGGCATCCGGATCAAGTCGGATATTGTGGACTTCAACCAAAACAGCCGGATCTATTCGCCGGATGTTTTCCTTCAGGGCATCGACCTTATACATGCCCACCTGATCAAGGAAGTAGTACTGACGGTTTAAATTTCCAACAGAGACTACATCAAAATCAGCAATGATAAGCTTGCCGATACCAATCCGGGCAAGGGCCACGGCGCAGTTCGACCCGAGTCCGCCTGCGCCGGCAATGCCAACACATTTGGCCTTAAGCGTATTCCTGATCGTTTCTTCCAAAATTGCCTGATATTGTGCTTTTCGAAACAAAGTTATGAATACTTTTTATACTTTTGCACCCGTCAAACTTCCCCTATTTTCTATGAAACGTAAGATCCTGATCCGTGACCTGACCCTCCGGGATGGCCAGCAATCGCTCTTTGCCACGCGTATGAACCAGTCTCAGGTGGATCGGGTCTTGCCGTACTTCAAGGATGCTGGGTTTTACGCCATGGAAGTGTGGGGAGGGGCAGTTCCCGACTCCGTGATGCGGTACCTCAACGAGAATCCGTGGGATCGCCTGTCAAAGATCAAAGCCGGGATTGGCAACTCATCAAAACTCACCGCCTTGTCCAGGGGACGGAACCTGTTCGGCTACAACCCCTATCCCGATGAGGTAATCGAAGGATTTTACTTTCATGCCATCGAATCGGGTATTGACATCATGCGGATCTTCGATGCCCTCAATGATGTGGATAACATCCGTTCGTCCGTCCATTTTGTAAAGAAATTCGGCGGACTGGCTGATTGCACTGTCTGTTATACTGTGGATCCCCGTTTTACCCCACGCCAGAAAGCCCAATACCTGGTTCACTTCAGAACATGGCCCAAACGGATCTTTTCGGCAGATTATTTTGTTCAGAAAGCCAAAGAAATGGAGCAATTCGGCGCCGATATGATCTCTCTGAAAGATATGGCCGGATTGATCACACCATGCCGGACTGCCTTGATCATCGGGAAAATGAAAGAGGAGTTGTGCATCCCCATCGACTTTCACACCCATTGCACTCCCGGATATGGATTGGCTTCTATCCTGGTGGCCATGATCCACGGCGCCGATATCATTGATACTTCCATCATGAATTTTGCCGGTGGACCGGCTGCTCCTGCCTTTGAGATCATTCAACTCTTTGCTGATAAACTGCAAATCGATACGGGGGTCAACCTCGATGCGGTCGTAAGGATCAACCGGGAACTGGCTGACATCAGAAGAGAACTGGCAGAGTACGATACTTACAAGATATTCCCGCTGGAGTTCGATATTACCCGCGACAACCTTCCTGCGGAAATCGATAAACTGTTTGACCTGGCCATCGAATACGCCAAAGCAACAAAGGATATCCGACTTCTGGAAGTTTGTCACAAGATCGAAGAATACTTTTACTTCCCTGCCCCCGATGAGCTTGTCAGAAAAGCCGAGATACCCGGCGGGATGTATACGAATATGCTGGCCCAGCTTAAGCAGCTGAACCTCGATCACCTGTTGCCCAAAGTGCTGGAAATGGTCCCTTATGTCCGCGTGAAATCGGGATGTCCACCACTTGTAACCCCCACCGGCCAGATCGTTGGCGTACAAGCGGTGAACTGCGTACTGGATGAAAATAAGGGAGAACCCCATTTTACTACCCTTTCAAATCAATATGTCAATCTCGTTAAAGGAGTTTATGGAAAGACTCCCATTCAGGTAGAAACCGAATTTCGTGAGCAGATCACCGGCTCACCGGAAGAAGTTGCTTATGACACCAAAAACTATCAGAAACAGGAAAACCCTGAATTGGAAGAATTTGGAGGACTAAAGCTCGCAGAAAATGAAAAAGATCAATTGCTTCTTGAACTGTTTCCATCCGTTGCCCGGAGTTTCCTGAATACGAAAACCGAGGAGAAATACCTCACAACCATTTGGGCCATAGAAGAAGAAAAGCGCTGCAAAATCGAAGCAGAACGACAGAAATTCTATGACCTTTCTGCGGAAGAGAAGCACACGAGGTTGATGAAAGGTCTCTACTCCTGGTATGAGGTGTCAGAACCTGAAGAAAATTTGGGGAGAAGCTGACGGGATTTACGATTGGACGATTTTAGATTGCAGATTGCAGTGTGGATTGGGGATTGGCGATTGAAATGCAGTCTCCACTAATCGTCAATTGGTTAATCGACAATTCAATCATCAATCCCAAATCATCCTAATCATCACTTTATCTACGATTGGACGATTATAGATTGCAGAT
>VGGL01000112.1 GCA_016868575.1 Bacteroidota bacterium | reverse complement strand
AAAAGAAGATCTCTTTTGATGTCGTTTTTATGGCCATTCACGGCACCCCCGGAGAAGACGGCAAGCTGCAGGGCTATTTCGACATGTTGGGTATTCCCTATACTTCCTGCGGAGCCATTTCCAGCGCCTTGACCTTCAACAAGCATTTCTGCAAACAAGTGGTTCAATCAGCGGGCATTTTGACGCCTCCGTCCCTCCATTTTTTTAAAGGGGAGAAGATACAGGATGACCAGGTTTCGAAGGTTCTTACCTTTCCGGTATTTGTGAAACCCAATTGTGGCGGATCGAGTGTTGGCATGTCAAAGGTGAATACCCCTGAAAAACTGAAGACCGCATTGCGGAAAGCTTTCCGGGAAGATGATGAAGTGTTGATCGAGACTTATATTCCCGGGCGGGAGTTAACCTGCGGGGTGATGATGTCGGGGAAGAAGCGGATCGTATTGCCGGTTACCGAGATCATTCCCAAACGGGAGTTTTTTGATTTCAAGGCCAAATACGAGGCAGGGATGTCGGAAGAGATCGTTCCGGCACAGATCCCTGAAAAAGTGGAGACCGAAGTCAAGGGTATCTCGGTATATCTGTTTGGAAAACTGAATTGCCGTGGTGTGGTACGGTTTGATTACATCTGGAACGGGAAGGAATATTTTTTCCTGGAGGTGAACACGGTTCCGGGGCTATCGGAGGCGAGCATTGTTCCAAAGATGGCTTTGTCGCACGGTTTTACATTGAAGCAGTTCTATTCTTTATTGATAGAAGGAGCCTTGCAGGTTAAAAACCGGTAAACCATTTGTGTGCTTTGCGCCAAACTTTGAACCCTTTGCGGTTATGACGATCTCCATTTAACCACTGAGGTCACAGGGTCACAGAGTGGTGATTGGTCTGATTTCAGAACTCGTTGATCAATGTTCGATATTTGGTTCCCTTATTCCGACTTCCATGAGCAGGAAGAAGAAAACGGTGAATGTATGAACCAAACAGCGGAATATCGATCAACGATCTTTGAAATTTGATCGATCTTCCTCTTCTCCGCGTGGGGAGAAAGGGAGCCGGGGGATGAGGGGGTACACCTTATTTCCGTTTCACAAACTTCCCGGTGGCTAAAATGGTTCCCTGATCGCTGATGAATCGATAAAAGTATACTCCCGGAGGGTAAGATGCTGTTGAAAACGTAACACTGCCTGAACCATCCATCTCTGATTCACCCACAAGTTTGCCCTGGAGGGAGAAAATCATCATTTTTCCTAATGCAAATGGTTTTCCAATTGTTATGGTAACCTGACCGCTTACTGGATTAGGGTGACAATAAGAAAGGCGCAACTTATCATATTCCGGAAATCCTTCATACCAATCTGCAAATATTAATTCATCATACATCAATCCATCTCGATTATCAAAAATGTCATCACTGAAAAAGGAAAAACGATACAGGATGGTATCACCCGGTTGGATATCAAGAGCTGAATAGATGTCCCAGTCATACATGACATAAAAATCTTTCCACCCATTGGATCTGCCGGTCAGTATTGGCTTCATCGTCCACCAATACAGATATTGAGAATATACTGTATCATTTACAATATCAATCCATGTGTTTCCATTGTCAGCAGAGAGTTCAATTTTTCCGTAGTCATTCAGGGAGTCTGAATCAATATAATACATACCGGCAACGTAAAGAACAAATGATTGAAAATCATCCATAACATTCCAAACTGTAAACGATGACTGGCTATTTGTCGGATAAGGATTGATGGTATCGGTAATGATAACATTTGGAGGTGAAAAAGGCGTATTCAATACAGGTTTTTGTGGCGCGCCGATCTGCCAAATATTGGGAGTACCGGGAACAGAATCAAAAGAAAAATGTGACAAGTAGCTTGTATCATCGAAGCTGACAGAATAAACATATATATCTGAGTTGATTTGTCCTATAACTGCTGCGAGAATACTTATGTTCAGCACAATACAAAGAATAATCTTTTTCATATTTTTTCGGTTTTATGATTACTCAATTAACAGTTTTGAAGATGCGATTGGCCTGTTTCCCTTGGTAAGTCTCACCAAATACAATCCCCTCAGCCACTTCGAGACATCCAGTTCCACCTGCTTCTGTGCACTTGGAATCTCTTTCCGGAAGATATTTCTTCCGTTCACATCAAATATCTCCAGGGTGGCCTTGTCCCATTGATGAAAAACGGTGGTAACATTGAAAAGGGTTGTCTTGCTTTCGGTTACCAGCTTATCGGGAATGACAATGGTAATTTTATCGGTCGCCGGGTTGGGAAAGACCGTTAGCTGATTCTCTTTTGCCAACTTCTGAGGTTCATCGATGCCAACGATCACACAATCGAGCGGGATGGTATCGGTTGGAATGGGATGAGGACAGAGGCTGTCGTAAACAAACGGAGCGGTGTAGATGCTGTCGTATTCAAGGTCGGAGTTGAGTTTATACAAATATGTCCTCGTCATGTTGTTGGCATATTTTTCTGCAGCCATGATAATCTTGTTGTCATAAGTAATATCAACACCTCTGACGGCAAAATATAAGGTCGTGGTATCAAGGACTTTTGTTTTCAATGTATCGCCATTTCGATTAGTTTTAAAAACAGCATTATTAATGTTTCCCGGATATACCCATCCGCCTGTCATTAATAAAGTTGAATCCTGAAGCCAATCGATGGTCATCAGGGCGCCATTTTCAGAATCCGGAATGACATCGATGTAATCAATCTTTTGTCCACCTGGTGTTGCCTTATAGAGAGTTGGAGAATATCCATACGGATTATCAAATCTTTTCCGGTAACCTGCTGTGTAAACAATTTCGGCATTATCCGTATTTGAGGCATAAGCTTCGCCAGTAATTGCCTGTGGATCCTGGTCCTTCCAAATAAGATCCCAATCCATATCCCCTTCAATATTGGTCTTGACCAAATATGGATATAACCAATAAATTGATGTTCCCGGCTCAGGATAAAAACAATATCCTGACAAAATACATGAAGAATCATTGGAAAGAACCATATTATATGATAGTTCATCGTTTGTCAGTGGATCAGTTGGAATATAGTACTTCTGCCAGACAAGGTCTCCATTATTATCGAGTTTAAAAAGCCAGATACATTTTTCTTCATCCATTCCGTACTGAGTAATAAAGGCAATATATCCCCCTCCGGCCAAAGGATAAATGTTTTGGCCCCAATCTCCATAATCTGGATTAGGTGTGTGATAAATCCGGCACCATTCCACCTCCATGCAAGGATTCAGTTTCATTATTATTGGATCATCCCAGTCTTCGATGGAATGGGTGGTTCCACATAAAATCAATCCACCGTCGGAATCATTGGTTGCATCACTGATTCCCACTCCATCATTTTGCCCAATGGTTTTGTACCAAAGAGGATTTCCATTGACGTCGGTTTTAATCAAATATCCATCCTTTACAGAACCATATAGACCCGAAAAATAGCCGCTGGTAACATATCCTTTATCATATCTTTCTTCAATTGAACAAGGAGCTGATTCTCTGTTTGGAAACAGTATCTTTTCCCATGTCTGTTGAAATGATTGAATTGGAATGGTAACAACCAACAGGAGCATCAATGACAGTGGGAAGCAGTAGCGTATCTTTATCTTGGTTTTCATCTTTTCATGCGAATGTGATGGACAATGGATATTGTAAAGGCAGGATAAATAGTATAACATAATTGTTGTCTGCATGAGTGATCAGCAGGGTGCGGGTGAGTTCGGCCGAAGTAAGTCCATGGTTAATACCGGCCACCTCCGACAGTGGATTGATCATTCCCATATCTGGTAATTTGTATATTAGTGCATCAAGTTGCATGGCTTCGAAGACAAAAGTACAATAAATGGTTGATGGTTGTTCATGTCCCGATTTGATTTCAGCCCGAGTTTATCGATTACTCGAGTATTCAATGTATTATCATGAAACACTGCATCTATGAATAAAAATCAGACAGTCAAAGCACAACTTTGGTACAGAATATATAGAAAGTAAAACCGTATTATTGTTTGAGGCTAATACACTATTCTTTAAGGCATCTTATGGAATAGCCTAAATGTTTGTAACTCCAATCTCTAAAAATTTGTGAAGAAGCATAGCTAAGTTCTCTCATGAGGGGGTAATGGAGTGATATTACACTGGATGTCCAATATTCTGCATATCTCAGGTGTGGAATAAATTGTGTTGAATACCTACATCCACATGGAATAGCGCTAAATCCAGACTCATTTGTAGCTCCGAGGTTTGGCCAAGGCCAATGATCATAACCCGTTTCTTTTAATTTTCCTCCTTCATCTGTTCCCCTCCACTCTGTGATCCAACCTGATTCCCATTTATCCATTCCTATAAAACATTCCATTGTTCTCCAATCCTGGTCGGTAGGAACGTGCCAGCCATTAGGGCATAAACCTTGCAAGCCAGCAGGATTTGAGTACCCATTCATCGCTGCTGACCAGGTATACAATTTCCCGCAAACAGGACCATAGACCGGATCATCATTGTAATGGAACCAATATTTTAAGGTGTCATAGAAAATATCACCTACTCCTGTTCCATCAACGAGTGGTGTGCCGTCAGCATAGTGTGTGGTGTTCATATTCTCTTTCATCCAGCATTGCGTGCCAATGAGAACCGTGTGGTAAGCATTTCCATCATAATCAAAGATCAAATTATCAGGGCACATGGAAATAACATAAGCGTCATTGTGTTGAGGAACTTTCAGGAAGGAAATAGGATGATATCCGGTGGAAAATACAGTGAACGTAACCGAATCGCCTTGAGAAAATAGAAACCTGGTATTGCTCGGGGAGGTATGCAGGATATCGGTAGATTTCCTGTACAGAGTTGGCAAATCCAAAATAACCGGTTTGCCTTCGGGGTGATGGCCAAACACTTTAAAACAATTACGCAGGTTTTCTCTTTCGAAACAAACCAGGCTCAATTCCCCACAGTTGTGGGCGTATTCGATGATGTGATTACCCGGATAAACGGTAAGTTGATGCCTGGAAAGCGTTTTTCCGGAAAGATCCACCAACGTAACATGCAATATTTCTCTTGAAAGAACCGATATCATAACGTGCAGTATGCCCGGTTGATTGCTGAACAAGGAAATACCTCGTTGATTTTCAGGATATTCCGATATCCCGTTAATGACCTGCGCAGATGAGAGGTTGATAAAATAGGTGGTTGTTTCCGGCGGTAAGTTTGAAAAGGAGATAGCAGTTCCGTTGCTGTTATTGAACAGCCGTATTGAGTCAGCTTTAACCGGAACCTTACCGTTTTGGGCTGTCAGGGAGATGATAACATCTTCTGAAAAAGCCGTATAGTAGCCAAAGAAGACATAAAGAAAAAGACAAAAGGATTTCATGATAACCAGATTGTTTTTGTTACCCTATTGCGTTAATATCATTCGTTTCGAGTCCTTTTCTTCTCCATTAACGATCAGTGAATATACATACATTCCAGGTTTAAGGTCTCTTCCTGAGATTACGATTTCTGATTTTCCGGCATCTAAGTTACTAAAAGTCTTTATCAGATTTCCCTGAAGATTGAAAATAAGAATCGAGATATTGTAGCTTTCTGTAGTGACAGCATATTGAATCGTTGTTTTTTCAGTGAAAGGGTTTGGTTTATTCTGAAATAGGATATCGGAATTAATATTCCCAGATGAATTGTTGAGCTGTGCTCCGCCTTCATCATTTCTACCGCAACATCTCACCAGAACTGAAGTAATGCTGTCGATCTGAATTTGTTGTTCCTTGATTGCTTCGACAAGCAACCCTATCATGTTCGCATAACTTAAGGTTTTTGTTCCATCAGGCATTGTTCTCACAGCTTCAGGGACAACCCTTTCGACCTCCTGGGCGATCAATCCAAGATATTTTCTTTCATATTCTTCGATCAATTGATTCCGAACATCCGGGTTGATGAACCCATTACTTGAGTCGGGGAATGAATGGTGATGTATCCTGTCGTAGACGTGTCCATACTTATCGGTATAAGTGGCTGTGTCCTCTTCAGGTACCGAATCTTTATATCTGTATGTTATTCCCCGAAGATTTCTCACCTTATTTAAAGCATCTTCGATGGTTACAACATCTTTTTTTAAACAGGAATCTGATTCGATCCAGATTCCTCCGGAATAAATTTGGCCATTGCCATAAACAAAAAACGTATGCTTTGTTTTATAATCAACAATGTAAGCTTTTGAATGTATGTTTGGACAAATGGTTGTATTCATCCATGCGTATTCTTCATAAATACTTGGTTGAAAATAGGTATGGCCACTCGGATGGATTTGCAATCCAAAACTCTTCGAGAGGCTTCCCAGACTTATGTGATTGTCGTCATGAATCTTAATTTGAGCCATTGAGACAAAGGTGATAGAACAAAGGAAAATGATTGGGTAAATAATCTTGTATTTCATAAAACTGTTAATTTTTATTTGTTATTATTCAATGCTTCCTCCATGCGTGGAGTTTATAAAAACGGATGGTTGTGTTTTGATAACACGGATAGTCAATAGCGCATCACGATTTACCGTAAAGCCCTTTTCCATAATGATGCTGTCGGTTGCCCAGAGAGTCATATTGTTGCCAGGGTTGACTACGGCAGTATGATCTTCTCCTCCCAATCGAATGGATTGATGGACTTTGAAAAGGTCTCTATCTGACGGATTAAAACTTTCAGGATAAAACTCGTAATCGAAGCCTTTCTCCAGTTTATAAGCTCTGATATAATCTACCTTCATGGTCTCAGAAAAGTTCGACAGATCATTTAGCAGTTTATTTCCTGAAAGACTTACAATAAATCGTTGGCCAAGCGCATTGTCGAAATCCTGACAGGCATATTCACTCGTTTCATCCGTCCAACTAATTTCTTGGGTGTACCTTGCAGAGCAGGTCAAGTAACCGTTGATGTAGAAATGAATTTCTTCAGGAAGCCATTCCACAGCGTAAGTGGTTGTTAATCCCAATGGACTTGTCCGATAGATGTATGAGTTCATCAATGAAGAGCTATTGTTTATATTGAGATTATGATGGATATTATGTTCCAATAAGTTGCTTTTTTCTGGCTCTCTTAGTGATCTCTCGAAAACATCAATCTCATCATATTCATCATAAATTACTGGATTGGTCCATCTGTCTCCAACCATCCAGAAACAGGGATTAAAAGCACTCTCATAAGGAAGATACGTTTGAATCTCAACATATCCATAGCGGAAGGAAGTCTTTGCTTTCATTGCTCCACTGGAGTAGTCGTAATAGTTATTTTCGCAAAAAAAGCTAGTTGGCTCTCGCTTCATTTGAAGAATTAACAAACCATTCTCCACACGAATGTTGTCCCTGCTATTTTTGAAATAAGCTTTCGGTGACATTTCATGGCAGTTACTATCAAGTATTTCCCATTTCGAAGGATCAAGTGTTGTGAATTCATCCGAATGAATGCTTGAAATTTTCCAACCAGTTGTAACAGGCAGAGTTCCCAATGGAAACCATTTATGCTTTGGTTTGATTTGATATGGATTACATTCATCAACAGACATATTTCCTTCAGGAATTATACGCTGCGGTAATCCATACAGGCTGATTGTTAATAGGATTACTGATAAAGTGATATTTTTCATAACTTCAATAATTTGTTCAAAGAATATTTTTTTGGAAAAGACAGAGGAAGGTGATGGTATTCTAAGGCGGATGATCCCAGGTAGAATCAAAAACCACTCTTCCAGTTAAAGGGTAAAATAGCGTTATTCTCTCTCTCTCTCTCTCTCTCTCTCTACGGAGCTGGTGAGTTGGCGAGGTGGCGAGATATGAGAATACGGGGATTCGGGAATATGGGAATATGCGAATCCGGGAATGGGGGAATGAAGGTCATACGCATATTCGCATATTCGCATATCCGTCATACGCATATTGAAGAAATTTGAACTATACCGAATCGGAACAGGTTTGCAAATTT
>VGGL01000111.1 GCA_016868575.1 Bacteroidota bacterium | reverse complement strand
AGGGGGAAAAGAGGTGCTGGAATCGATTGACCGGATCCTTTCGGCGGGGATCCCTGTGATGGGGCATCTGGGATTAACGCCACAGTCGATCCATAAGTTCGGCACATATGTGGTCAGGGCAACCACCGAAGCAGAAGCAAAAAAGCTTTTTGATGATGCCCGGTTGCTTACAACTGCCGGTTGTTTTGCCATTGTGCTGGAAAAGATCCCTGCGAAACTGGGAAAAAAGGTTGCCACAGCCATCGGGATCCCTGTGATTGGGATTGGGGCGGGCAAAGACGTAGATGGGCAGGTGCTGGTTCTGCACGACATGCTGGGAATCACACAGAAGTTCTCTCCAAGGTTTTTACGCAGGTACCACAATCTCTACGAAGAGATCAAAGGCGCCATCACGGCATACATCAGTGATGTAAAATCCCTTGAGTTTCCGAATAAAAAGGAACAATACTGACAGCCTGGCCGGATGCGATCATTTTTATCTGAAGATATACTCTTTGAGGATAATCACCTCCTGATCGTCAATAAACAGCCCGGGCAGATCGTACAGGGCGACAAGACCGGGGATATGCCGCTTTCAGAACAGATCAAACTTTATTTAAAGGAGGTATACCATAAACCCGGAAACGTCTATTTGGGTGTTGTACACCGCCTTGATCGTCCGGTCAGTGGCGCCGTTATTTTCACCAAGACCAGCAAAGCCCTTGCCCGGCTAAACCTGATGCTGAAGGAAAGAAGGATGGAGAAGGTCTACTGGGCTGTGGTGAAGAACCGCCCCGGGAAGGATCATGACCACCTGGTGCATTACCTCCGGCGGAATGAAGAGAAGAACAAAGCTTATTTGGCTGATCTATCCGCAAAGAACGCAGTCCGGGCTGAGCTTTCCTATTCCCTTATTGCTTCCGGCGATCGATATCACCTGCTGGAAGTTCAATTATTCACAGGCCGTCACCACCAGATACGGGCACAATTGTCGGCCATCGGGTGCCCGATCAAGGGAGATATCAAATACGGATTCGACCGGACCAACCCGGATGGCTCAATACACCTGCATGCCAGGAAGATAGGGCTGGATCATCCGGTCAGAGATGAAAAGATCGAGATTATGGCCAACCCTCCGGATGACCGGCTTTGGAATCTCTTTATCAAGCAGTTGTCATGATTTCTGTAAAGGATCACCAACCAGAGGTTTATGTTCCGGATACCACTGGAAGCATCCAACCTTATCAGGTATTTCTGACCGACCTGGTAAAGCCGTTGATAAAACCTGTGGATTGTACTGATAATAAATCCGATACAACACCCATTCTCGCCCAATCCGTTTTCACCGGACACACTCTTAGACCTCAGAATCATGGTCCGGTTCCCAAACAACAGCCAGGGCTTGGAGATTGGATAGTGGTGATTCTCATGATCTGCCTGTTGCTCACTTCCTGGATACAGGTTTTCTATCACAAACGATTCCGGCAGGTTTTCATGGCCATGATCGCAAGCAGGCACGTCAACCCCCTGCTCCGTGAAGGGAATATATATGGTGAAAGAATCACAGTGGCTCTGGTTATTCATTTCGTTTTATCGTATTCGCTGTTTGCAACGTTTATTATGCAACGAGCTGCCCCAAGTCTGCTCGAACGAATTCATCCGTTCACCTTCTTCCTCGGCTTGGTCGCGACAATAACGAGCCTTTATTTTCTAAGGTTTTACATCATGCGGATGACCGGGATGGTTTTTAAAAACGATCTTCGGAACAGGGAGTACCTGCTCAATATCTTTATCTTTGACATGGTAGCAGGCGTGATGATCCTTCCTCTGATGATCTTCTATGCTTTTTCTCCTGCTGACATCATTCTGTATGTGATCGCTGTTCTTATTTTCCTTCTTTACGCATATCGTGTTTTCAGGGGGGTTGTCATTGGTTTGTCACCCGGAAAGTTTTCGGGATATC
Organism: Bacteroidota bacterium; assembly: GCA_016868575.1. Lineage (GTDB taxonomy): Bacteria > Bacteroidota > Bacteroidia > Bacteroidales > FEN-979 > VGGL01. Next base: position 6,047 of record VGGL01000111.1, on the reverse strand, counting down.
ATTTTATTCTGTATTTTTGCACCCTCGAATTGCTGCCTGTACTGATCGTCATAAAAATTGTGCTGGAGCTAACCTGGCTTGAACAAATCATTGACCACTAAAAAAGGAAAACACTTTGAAAATCAAGAACATCTTAGTTTCCCAACCCCAACCGACCGACATTGAAAAATCTCCTTACGGCGAACTGATCAGAAAGTATAACCTGCATCTCGTCTTCCGGAATTTTTTCACCATCGAGGGTATCCCTGCCCGGGAATTTCGGAAAGACCGGGTTAATCCGATGGATTATTCCGCCGTGATCATGAGCAGTAAGAATGCTGTGGATCACTACTTCCGGATGTGCAAGGAGATGCGGATCGAAGTTCCTGAATCGATGAAGTATTTCTGCCTGGCCGAATCCACAGCTTACTATCTGCAGAAATATGTGCTTTTCCGTAAACGGAAGATATTTCATACAAAGGATAACACCTGCAGCCTCCTTGAGCTGATCCGCAAGCACAAGGGCGAGAAATTTCTTCTTCCCTGTTCAGATGCCATGAAGCAGGACATCATAGAGGTTCTCGAAGAGCAAAAGATCAACTATACCAAGGCGGTCATGTACCGAACGATCATTAACAACATAGAAGATCTGAAGTTGGGTGAGTGGGATATGCTGGTTTTTTTCAGTCCGTCAGGAATCAAGTCGTTGCTCAAGAACTTCCCCAATTACGAGCAGGGAGAAACCTTCATCGGTGCATTTGGTTCAACAACAGCCAAGGCTGTTACTGAAGCCGGGCTCAAAGTACATGTTCAGGCGCCCACCCAGGCGGCCCCCTCCATGACAACAGCCATCGATCTTTTCCTGGCTAAAGAGTTAAAGAAAAAGTAGGTTCTTCACCGACTTCACCCAGGTGTATCCGACAGAAAATATGATCACTCCGGATCGCCAGACTTTCAGCAAAGCAGAACGCCTGTGCAGAAAAGGCCAAATCAGGTTACTGTTTTCAAAAGGTTCAGCGATGTTTGCAGGTTCGTTCAAGCTTCAATGGCACGTATTAAAACCAAAGGAGACCGTTCCGGCTCAGGTTCTCTTTTCTGTATCCCGGCATCAATTCAAAAAAGCAACTGATCGCAATACCATCCGAAGAAGAATGCGGGAAGTATACCGGAAACACAAACATCTCCTTTACCAATCGCTGAAAAACCAGGATGTTACCATTTTGCTGGCATTTCATTTTGGCGGTAAAAATATCCCTGCTTACTCAGAAGCAGAAGAAAAAATAATTCTACTTTTACAGCGTTTAATCAGGGAAATAGGGGAAAGTCGAGAATTATGAGGAAGGTTTTATCAGGTTTTCTGATCCTGTTGATCCGGTTCTACCAGGCTGCCATCTCTCCCTATCTGATGCCTTCCTGCCGGTTCATTCCATCCTGTTCGGTTTACGGTATTGATGCCATCCGGAGACATGGTCCTTTCAAAGGATTCTGGCTGACTTTCCGCCGGTTTATCCGTTGCCACCCATGGGGCGGCAACGGATATGACCCGGTTCCCTGAAAAACATAACGACCAATGAACACCAACACCATGAAACAGACCCTTTGCAAATCGCTGCTCCTGCTCATTATCCTTTTCTTTTGTACGACCGGGAAAGGACAAACACCGTCCTCCACCACTTTTGAGATCCTGAAAAACATCGATATTTATTCGAACCTGATCAAGGAACTGAACAAAAATTATGTGGATGAGATCAATCCCGGTGAGCTTACCAAGATTTCCATCGATGCCATGCTGGAGGATCTCGACCCATATACCAATTTCATTCCAGAGTCAGAGATAGAAGATTATCGGTTTATGTCAACCGGAGAGTATGGCGGAGTCGGTGCTTTGATCCATAAAAAAGGAAAATATGTGGTCATCTCAGAAGTATATGAAGGTTTTCCGGCCCATCGGAACGGGTTGAAACCCGGCGATAAGATCCTGGAGATCAACGGAGAAAGTGCGATCGGTAAAACCAATGATGAAGTGAGTACGGCGCTCAAAGGCAGCGCCGGATCTGTTGCTATCGTCAAGGTCGAGCGAAACGGGGAAGGAACCATCAGCAAGGAAATAACCCGTGAAAACATCAAACTGGAGAGTGTCCCTTTTTACACCATGCTGAATGATTCCACTGGATATATTAAGCTGACCCAATTCACCGATGGGGCATCAGAGCAAGTAAAAAAGGCTTTTCTGAAGCTCAGGGAGAAAAGCACCCTGAAAGGCCTGATCCTCGATCTGATGGACAATGGCGGAGGCTTGCTGAATGAAGCCGTACAGATTGACAATCTCTTCATCGATAAAGGGAAACAGGTGGTTTCCACCAAAGGGAAGCTCCCGGATAAAAACCGCTCCTACCCCACCCTCCTGGCGCCGGTTGATAACAGCATCCCGCTGGTGATCCTGGTGAATGGTTCCAGTGCTTCCGCTTCGGAGATTGTGGCCGGCTCGATGCAGGATCTTGACCGGGCCGTCATTGTAGGTCAAAGGACATTCGGTAAAGGGTTGGTACAGAATGTCATTCCATTGAGTTACAACTCCCAGGTAAAAGTTACCGTAGCGAAATATTACATCCCCAGCGGAAGATGCATCCAGGCGGTGGACTACTCTCATAAGGACAGCAGCGGCCAAAACGGTAAAATTCCCGATTCATTGGCGATGGCTTTCAAAACCCGGAATGGACGTGTGGTATATGACAAGGGAGGGATCGAACCTGATGTTCTTATCGAACCCAGGAAGATCAGTGATTACACGATTGATCTGCTGACAAAATATCTCCTTTTCGACTTTGTCACAGACTTTACGCGCCAGCATGACAGCATCGAACCGATCATGACATTCAAAGTAACCGATGATATCCTGGATTCCTTTCAGGCATATTTGAATGATCAGCAGTACTCCTATGTTTCGGGAAGCGAGAAATCATTGGAAGAACTTAAAAGAAAAGCTGAAAAGGATGGTTATTTTGCTGCCATACAAGACCAGTATGATCTGCTAAAGAAAGCTATACGGGAAGATCAGGCAAATGACTTCCAACGATACAAAGATGATATCAGGGATCTGCTCAAACTGGAAATTACCGGCCGGTATTATTATCAACGGGGAAAAATTGAAGTCGGCCTTGACATGTCGCAGGAAATTGCTGAAGCTTTAAGATTGTTGGGCGACAGGGAAAGGTACCGGAAGATCCTGAGTGGACCCGGCAATAAGGTAAATCCTAACTAAATCACATACGATGCATTATTTCACCGTAAAGATCGATGTGGCGGCTTATCCAACGCTGGGAGAATTACCTCCTGCAGACAGATCCCTGCTGCTTGCTGCTCATCAGGCCAGGCAAACTGCCTATGCCCCTTACTCAGGATACCCTGTCGGAGCTGCTGTTCTCCTTGGAAATGGTGAGATCATCACCGGCAGCAACCAGGAAAATGCAGCGTATCCATCTGGTTTATGTGCCGAACGGGTGGCCCTGTTTTATGCCCATGCCCGGTATCCCGATCAGCCTATCCTGGCCATTGCCATCACCGCCGGAGATGAGGATAACCCGGATAATGAACCGGTACCCCCCTGTGGTTCCTGTCGCCAGGTCATGGTGGAATTGGAATCGGTACAGAAACAGCCGATGCGGTTGATCATGGGCGGGATGCATGGCAAAGTGTATATGATCCGCCGGGCTGAAGATATGCTGCCTTTCACATTCAAAGCTGATAACCTTGAAAAATAATCATCATGAAAAGATTACTCCTTTTTTCGTCCTGTTTGCTTCTGCTCAGCTCTTTCATGGGCGATAACCCCGCCTACCGGCTTTTTCGAAAAGACGGAAAACTCTCTTCCTACCAGAACCTGTTGAAAGAAGCACAAAAAGCTGACATTGTGCTGTTCGGTGAATTGCATAACAACCCCATTGCCCATTGGATGCAACTGGAGCTGACCCAGGATCTGTATATGGCCCGCGGAAAAGACCTGATCCTCGGCGCCGAGATGCTGGAAGCTGACAATCAGCTGATCCTGAGTGAATACATTGCAGGGATGATCCGGAAGAAAGATTTCGAAAGTGGGATGGCCAATCTTTGGAACAACTACAAAACCGATTATGCCCCTTTGGTTGATTTTGCAGCCAGCAAGAAGATCCCGTTCATCGCCACCAACATTCCCCGGAGGTATGCAGCCATGGTCAACCAAAAGGGATTTGAAGCGCTCGACAGCATCAATGCCAGGGCCCGCGGCATGATCGCCCCCCTGCCGATCCCATACGACCCGTCACTTCCCGGATATCAGAAAATGCTCTCCATGGGACAAGGACAGGGTATGCATGGCACCAACAACCTCCCGAAAGCCCAGGCGATCAAGGATGCCACCATGGCCCATTTCATCATGAAAAACGGATCGGAAGGAAAGCTTTTTCTCCATTTCCATGGCAGCTATCACTCCGACAACTTCGAGGGGATCGTGTGGTACCTGAAAAAATACGGAGAGATGTACAGCCAACCGCTCAACATCCTCACCATTGCGACGGTTACCCAGCAAGAGATAGAAAAACTGGAGGAATCCAACGTTAACCTGGCCAACTTCATCCTCTGTGTGCCCGAGACGATGACCGGTACTTACTAGACAAAGGTATAATAGGCGTTGATCAGGAAATTCCACACCGTCACCACAATCGTGGCGAAAAGCTTGGAAAGATAGAAATTCATCTTAAAGCGGCTCACCAGGATATATAAGATCAGGCTATTGATGCCCAGCCCGATCAGCGATATCACGAAAAAACGGGAGAATTCAACTGCGATCCGGGGGTTGTGACTTTCAAATGTCCATATCCTGTTAAGTATGTAATTGGTTGTTGCTGCGATGCTGAACCCGATGACATTGGAGATATACTTGTGGATTTTAAATATCTCCTTGCACAGGTAGGTGATGCCAAAATCCACGAATACGCCTGAAAATCCGACCAGGCAGAATTTCACGAACTTCAGCAGGAAGGCTTTGGATAATAATTCTGTCATAGTTGCCGGCGCCTAGAGGTTCACAGTTAAAGTCATTTTTTCACTATTCCGGATGATTTCAACCGGTATCGTTTGCCCTTGTTTGAATCTGGACATCCTGGCCATATACTCCTGGATGTTTCTGATTTCCTGTCCATCCATGGAAATGATCCTGTCGCCTTTTTGAATACCTGCTTTTTCAGCCGGCAGGCCGGGGGTGACCCCGTCAACACCAAGTCCGATCTGATCCGTAGCGGAGATGTCCGGCATAATCCCCAGCCTGACCTTCATCCCAAAATTGCCATTTCTGCTGTCTGAAGCAGATGATTCCCGGAAGGTCAGCGGTTTATCCATATTTGCTATTTCAAGGATGGATTCAAAGGCAAAATCACCAATCATCTTCATTCCGTCAAAGTTAATCTTTTCAATATCGTCAGTTGACTTATGATAATCTGTGTGCATCCCGGAGAAAAAGAAAAATACCGGGATGTTCTTTCCATAGAAGGAAGCATGGTCGGACCCTCCGGAACCTCCTTTGGAATGGTTAAGTTTGAAAGGGTAGGACAGCGCTTTAACATCCAAAATGGAATCTCCTTCGAGGGAAGTTCCAGAACCGCTGATGGTAAGGGTATTCTTTTCCCGGTCAAGCCGGCCGACCATGTCAAAATTGAACATGGCTTTCATATTCTCCACACCGACCGGAGGGTGATTCACAAAGTGTTTCGAACCCAGCAGTCCCATCTCCTCTCCGCTAAAGGCAACAAAGAGAAGGCTTCTCCGAAGGTTGTCGCGATGGGCAGTAAATTTTTCAGCGAGTTCGATCATCAGGGCGGTACCTGAAGCATTGTCATCGGCACCATTATGGATAACCAGGGTATCCGCTTCTCTTGAATTGGTCCCTTTCCCGCCCATGCCCAGGTGGTCGAAATGGGCACCAAGTACCAGGTACTCTGATTGGAGTGTTGGGTCGCTGCCCGGAATCATTGCCACTACGTTACGGGTGTTTAAATATGCTGTATGAAGGTCTGTCCGGGCATCAACCTGCACCG
>VGGL01000110.1 GCA_016868575.1 Bacteroidota bacterium | reverse complement strand
ACAAGATAGACTCCGGTTGCTGCTTTCCGGCCTTCATAATTCCGCCCGTTCCACACTGCCTGTCCTCCTTCCGCCCGGGTGGCAAAGATGACATTACCCGCCACATCGGTGATCTTCACATCGGCATTGGTAACCAGTCCTTTGATTGCGATGTAGCCTGTATAACCTTCCCGTACCGGGTTGGGGTAGGCATAAACATTTTCGTTCTTGTCTCCTCCCTGTGTTGCTGTACCTTTATAGGAGATGATCCCTTTGTCGGTTCCGAAATAGACTTCACCGGTTTGATTGTCAATGGAAATCGTCCGGATGGAGTTTGAAAGGATGGGGCTGTTATCCACGGTAAAATGGTGTATTTCTTTCGTCCCATCTGAAGAGACAAGATATGCTCCTGACCGGTCGGTTCCAAACCATTTGTTATTTGCCCCGTCGATGGCAATAGCATTGACAGTCTCATTTTCGAGAAGATATTGCACATAGCCGCCATATTCCACCAGCGGTTTCTGGGCATCAAACGGTTGTCCGGAGAATATGTTCTCGGGATTGTAAAAGACGGCAACACCGTTATCAGTTCCAACCCAGATTCTACCTTCCAGATCTTCTGCAATCGAACGAACCACATTGCCGGGCAAACCACCATTGCCGGTCACATTGTTAAGGATTTTGGTCCGGTCATCACTTTGATTTTCGATGGTTCCGTTATCGGTAAATACGGCAATGCCGATTTCCTTGGGAAAGAAGATCCATTTATATCCGTAGCTGTCGGTGTATAGTCCGGCAACACCCCGCTCGCCAATCTCCGGTGAGAGGGCCTTCCAGGCGCCATCTGCCTTTCTCACAGAAAGGGCATCATTGGCTCCATTGTTTGTAAACCATGCCCGGCCTTCCTTGTCCACAGAAACACCACCTACGCCAATCCAGAAAAATGGAAGGTTGGCCCGCTGCAGGGAGCTGTTCTGATCAGTGAAACGGTTGACGAGTTGATGGTCATTGAATTCTATGGCGCCTTTCCCCCAGGAGCCGGCGAAAACTTGCTTGTGGTTTAGTGGATTGACAGCTACTGCAACGATATCAATAAGGGTATCCATGCTTGGAATGGTAGTCCGGTTATAGATTCCCCAGCTTGTACCATCAAAAACAGACAATCCATCTTTGCTCCAGATATTACCCCAGGAAGTTGACACACCGCCGGCAGCGACCCATAGTTCTCCCCCTTCCTGAGACATATCAAATACATTGGAAGAGTAAGGTCCGTTGGGAATGATCTTCTCGAACACATTAGCCGCCTTGTCGAATTTAACCAGTCCTTTATAGGTATCTCCGATCCAAACCAGATTCGACCCCTCCATGATGGCATCATTTGAATAAGGACTTTCAGGGTAATAATTCCAGATGCGGAATACACTTGTCATGTTTTGATCAAGAAAATCAACATAGTAATTATAGGTAATGATCAGTTGGTCGGGAGTGGAGCGGATACTATGAATCTCGTTTGATGTGCCGCTCAGGAGCGTATGCCAACCGGTCCCGTTGTAATAATAGATGGTGTCGGTATTTTCATTGATCCCGTTTTTATTCACAATGATCTTGTCGTTGAAGGTAGCAATGTGACTGTAGGATTGGAGCGGGTTCATCCCGGGAACCAGTTGCCAGTAAGCATAGTTAGCCAGGTTGGGGGCATTTTTCGGAGCCATGTAGATCCCTTTTTCGGTTGCAGCAAAGATGGTATCGTTGAACATAGTCAGCCCCAAAACATTGATCTGCGTTCCGTTCGGTCCGATGAAATAGGTGTCATGGATCTCCTGTTTGGCCATATTAAAGACAACAATCCCGAAACCGCAGGAGAGGTAAGCATACTTGTCGTCGTAAAATATCTTGTTGATGGTCTTATAGCCCAGGATAGGTTTTCTTTTAATATCGGCGATATTTACCACTCCATGGTCGTGGACAAGGTCGATGTTCGCGTTGGAGTATGCGACCAGCAGGGTACGGTATGTCTGGCTGAATTCTATGGTGCTGATTCCGATATCGGAAAGTCCGTTAACCTTTGACATTCGGGTGATGGCATTATCATCCTGGTCGAGGGAAAAAAGGCTTAGCGGTGTGGCGGCGTATATTTTGTTGCCATCGCGGGTAACGACGGTGCAGTTGTTATATGGCATATGATCCCGCCATTCTCCGATCCCGATTGGCTGGGACCGGAGGAGGAATGAAACGGCCATAAATGCGGAGAAGATCAGAAAGCGGGAGAGACGCATAATTATCATTTTAATATGTTGTAAAACTGATTTTTCTGAATTTTATTGTCAGGGGCAGTTCCCATTGATCATTCCGGCAGCGACTGTTTCATTGGTTGCGTCATCGATCAGGATCACGCTGCCGGTGATCCTGTTTTTACTGTAGGGATCGAAAAAGACCGGGCGGGCAGTTTTTATGATGATACTGGCGATATCATTCGTTTTCACATCTGATGATTCCTCCCGTGGCATGCCGGAATTCACGTTCACGACAAATCTCACCTCTCTGATCATGCATTTGGTTTCCAGGGTTGTATGGAGAAGAGTATACTTTTTATCCAATTGCAACGGTCTTTCATTCATCCAGCAGATCATCATCCGGATCTCCTGGGCGATGCAGGGCTTATTATTTACAGGCACGATCATAGCTCCTCTGCTGATATCGATATCATCTTCCAGCGTAAGAATTACCGACATGGGAGCAAAGGCTTCCTGCAGAGGGCCGTCGAAGGTTTCAATTTGTCTGATCTTTGTAGATATGCCGGAGGGTAAAACCACTACCTGATCCCCCGGATGGAAAACTCCGCCGGCGATTCGTCCGGCGTAGCCCCGGAAATCATGAAAGGAATCTTTTTCAGGACGGATGATGTATTGAACGGGGAACCTTCCATCAGTCAGGTTTTGATCGTTCTCCACAGGTAGGTTTTCCAGCAGGTGCATGAGCGTTCCTTCTTTGTACCAGTCCATGTTAGCGGAGGGATCAACGACGTTATCGCCATGAAGCGCACAGATGGGGATAAACCGGATATCCCGGAGGTTGATTTTACCGGCGAACCGGGAGAAATGGTCACGAATTGACAGGAAGACCGATTCCCGATAATCCACCAGATCCATTTTATTGATGCAGACAATGATGTGCGGGATTTGCAACAGGGAGGCAATAAAAGCATGCCGGTGTGTTTGTTCGATTACCCCGTGGCGGGCATCGATGAGGATAAGGGCGGCATTGGCGGTGGATGCTCCGGTGACCATATTCCGGGTATATTGAATATGACCAGGCGTATCGGCGATGATGAATTTTCGTTTGGGAGTGGCGAAATAGCGATAGGCGACATCAATCGTGATCCCTTGCTCCCTTTCAGCCCGCAGCCCGTCGGTGAGCAAGGCAAGGTTAATCCGGTCTTCCCCTTTTCGTTTACTAGCTTTTACGACAGCTTCCAGTTGATCTTCGAAAATGCTTTTACTGTCGTATAGTAAACGACCGATCAGGGTGCTTTTACCATCGTCCACACTACCGGCTGTGGTGAAACGGAGCAGTTCCATGTCCAGGTAGGCCCGGCTGGAAAACGTTTCGTTATGGTCTTGGGGGTTCATCAGCCGATGAGATTTAAAAATAACCCTCTTTTTTCCGGTCTTCCATGGCGGCGTCCGACCGTTTATCGTCCGCCCGGCTTCCCCGTTCCGTGACCCTGGTAGCAGCGATTTCGCCGATGATGTCTTCAATGGTATCGGCCGTTGATAGTGAAAGACCGGTACATGTAATATCTCCAATGGTCCGGCACCTGACAGTGCGCTTTTCAACCGTTTCTGTGGGTTTCAGTTTCATGAACGGGGCATTTGCAAGCCAAACGCCATCCCGGTTAAATACCTCCCGTTCATGCGTGAAATAAATGGATGGCATTTCGATTTTTTCCATCAGGATATACTGCCAAACGTCCATCTCTGTCCAATTACTGATGGGGAAGATCCGGAAATGTTCCCCCATTTTTTTCTTGCCATTGAACAGGTTCCAAAGTTCCGGCCGTTGGTTTTTGGGATCCCATTGGCCGAATTCATCGCGGTGAGAAAAGAAACGTTCCTTGGCCCGTGCTTTCTCCTCATCCCTTCGTGCGCCTCCCATGGCCGCATCGAATTTATTTTTTTCAATGGTATCGAGCAGGGTGATGGTTTGCAGTACGTTCCGGCTGGCATAATATCCTGTTTCTTCCGTCACCCGGCCCAGATCAATGGACTCCTGTACTGAGCCAACGATAAGCCCGGCATGGATCTTTTTCACCAGATCATCCCGATAATCAAGGGTTTCCTGGAAGTTATGTCCGGTATCGATATGCAGAAGCGGGAAAGGAAGGTTAGCAGGATAAAAGGCCTTCCTGGCCAGATGCACCAGCACAATGGAATCTTTGCCCCCGGAAAACAGCAGCACAGGTCGTTCAAACTGCGCAGCTACTTCCCGAATGACAAAGATCGATTCAGCTTCAAGTTCTTTGAGATGCGTGAGATGATAGAGGCTCACTTAACTCAGGTAGAAATTATGACTTACTAAATATCCGTTTGACGATCGATTTTTTCTCGATCTCCTTGTCATCCGAGTAATATCCGTAACCGTATCCGTAACCATATCCGTAACCGTAGCCATAACCGTAGCCATATCCGTAACCATATCCGTAACCATATCCGTAACCATAACCATAGGAATTCTTGGCCAGGTTTACATCGTTGATCAGGATGGAAACATTGGGTATTTTCCTTTGTTCCAGATCATTCATGATAGAGGCGAAGATCTTCTTGTGGGTATAGTTCTGACGAACGATGAACATATTTGCGTCAGCATATTTCATCAGCAGGAAGGCATCGGTGACAAGTCCAACTGGCGGGGTGTCAAGAATGATGTAATCGTATCTTTCCTTAAGTTCCTGGAATAAGGTAGCTGAACGATCGGAGGCGATCAATTCTGAAGGGTTTGGTGGAACCGGGCCAGCCATCACAATATCCATATTTTCAACGGGGGAGTGCTGGATAATAGAGTCCACTGTGCTTTTATTGATCAGGTATGAACTGATCCCTTCGGTATTGCTCAAACCAAAGTCCTGATAGATCTTAGGTTTCCGGAGGTCGAACCCCATCAACAGGGTTTTTCTTCCGTACATGGCAAAGATAGTGGCCAGGTTGATGGAGACGAAGGTTTTTCCGGCGCTCACCATATCGGAAGTAATCAGGATGATGGTTTTTTCTTTACCCTGCAGGATGAATTGAATATTGGTACGAACGGCACGGAATGATTCGGCAATAGAAGATTTGGGTGAATCGGCCACCACGATTTTGCTCAGTCTGTCGCTGTGAAGCACATGGCCGACAATTGGAAACGAGGTTATTTTTTCAATATCTTCCCGTTCGATGATCTTGTCGTTGAAATAATCTTTCCCGATGATGTAGATAATGGGAAGTACCAATCCGAGGATGATGGCGATGAAGTAATTCAGGCTTTTCTTGGGGTAAACGGGAGTATCATTGTATTTTAGCGCCGGGTCAATGACTTCATTATCCGGAAAATTGGAGGCTTTGGTGATCTGGGCTTCCGATCTTTTCTGCAGCAGGAAGGTGTAAAGTCTATCGGTGAGGTTGAACCGCCTTTCAATATTCAACAAAACCCTTTGTGTTTCCGGTAATTCATTTAACCGTCCAGTCAACTCTCCAAGCCTCTTATCTGTTTCAGTCAGGGCAATTTGTGTTGAACTGATGGATCCATTAATGTTTTCGATCAGGTTGTTTTTCAGGTTCTGTATCTGCAGTTCAAGGGTCTGGAGGGTAGGATTTTTCTCCTTGGAATACATCGAAAGTTCAATCTTCTGGCTATAGAGTTTTGTAAGTTCCGTTACCATGTTTTCCAGGATAACATCTCTCACTCCCATGCTTGAAGGAACGACCAGGGCTTCATAATCCTGGTTTTTACGGAGATAGTCCCGGAGGAATTTAAGGTAATCCAGGGCGATCATCTGTTGGGCTTTTTCATCCTGGAGTTGGCTGATTTTGGAGAACACTTGTTCAACCTCCACATCCATGTTCATGATCTCCTTGTTCTGCTTGAAATTGCTGAGATTGACTTCAGCAGAAGAGAGACTGTCAGTAATTCCCATCAATTCTGCGTCAATAAAAGCAATAGTTTTTATAGCAATCTGGTTTTTCTTATCAAGGTTTTTCTGCAGGTAAACCTCGGTGAGCTTATTCAGGAAGTCGACCGATTTATCAATGTTCCCACCTTTAATCTTGATCTCAACGATCGAGGCTTCTTTTTTCAGAGGTTCCACCTCAAAACTCTGATATTCCTTTGTAAGTGTATAAATATCGTTGAACATGAAAAACATGTTCTTGTTTTTATGTTTGGATTCGTTGTAGCTGGAGTTGAGAACAACCTTAAACCGGAAGTATTCATTTTCGACAAGCTCTCCGACGTTGTATGTTTTGTCCACCATAAGCTTGGGGACTTTCTCTTCCAAGGTTTGATAGGTTGAATAATCGTAAAGCGAAATGTTTTCCCCGTTCGTTTCCAGCTTGTACTTATTGCCCGGTAAAAGGGTGACATTGAATTTTAAATTGACAGGCTGCATATGGGCCGGATCATATTCAATGGTGAACGGACTTTCCTTATAGAGTTCCTTGGTGATGAAGTTTTCTTCCATGTAATATGAAACCTCGAAACGGAGCCGCTTGATAGCCCCATTGCTGATGGCAAACGATTTCAGGATTCCAATCTCATTTTCGACATTCGACATCTTTCTAAGGAATCCGATGCCCAGTAGATCCTGGGCATCCATGCTATTCTGGCTGCCTTCTGAGATCAGAACGGTAGTCTTGACTTCATATACTGGTTTAGTATATTTGTTGAAGAGGAAGGCAATGACCATGGCAATGAAGATGGTAATGGCAAAGAAATACCAATACCGATAGAACCTTAAAAGGAAACTTTTATAGTCAATGGATTGCTCCTGCTGTTTGGGTTGAATGGCTGTGCTCACGGTATTATCTGAAATAATTGATTAACAAAAGGGTTGTAGTGATAGCGGAAAAGACAATGGCGTAGGGGAATGTCTGGAAGCCCCATTGTTTGATCCCCAGCGGCTGGATGTAAATGATATCCTTGGGCATAACATAGAAGTATTTGGAGGACAGGATGTTCTTGCTGGTGAGGTCAAGGCGGTGGATGGTGGAACCGTTTTTTGTCTGGCGGATGATCATCACCCGGTTGCGGTTGGCGAAATCGGATAAATCTCCAGCCAGAGAGAGAGCTTCAAAGATATTAAGTTTTTCTTTATAGATCAGGAATTGACCGGGATGATTAACCTCTCCAAGGATCGTAATATTGAAACTGACAAGTTTCACAACGATCGTGACTTCCTTAAGGTATTCCTTGATGGCCGTTTCAATTCGAGTTTTCGCTTCTTTGATGGTGAAATTCTCCACCTGAATTTTCCCGGCAATGGGGAATTCAATATAGCCTGAATCATTCACCGAATAACTATTCATATAGATACCGGCTTCATTGTAGTAGTTTCCACTGGACCCTGTACCTCCTTTGTTGAAGAAATCAAAAGTCTTCTGATCCAGGCTAAAGATCTGGATGTAAAGGTTATCACCAGGCTGAATGATGCGATCATCAGGTGCAACACCGGGAAACATAGAAGTGGTATCTTCTTTTGCTTTATCCTGCAGGTAAATGATTTTTTTCTGGGAAACACAGGAAGATAATACCACGATGGCCAGAAGGATCAGAACAGCATTTGTACGTAAAAACCTGAAGTGCTTTTTCGCAGGGGTTTGATGGATCATGCGTGTTGATTTTAATAAGAGGGTGCAAAGGTACAAATAATATTTAGATATTTCCTACCTTCCAAGGATTATGGCTAAATCTTTTTTTGAGGTGCTACGTATAAAAGAGAAAAAAGCAATATGGAAAAGAAAGATGTAAAATCTCTACTTGCACCGCAAGAGATTATCG
>VGGL01000109.1 GCA_016868575.1 Bacteroidota bacterium | reverse complement strand
ATTGGGAAGCTCTTTTATTGAAGCTTACCAGGTAGCGCCTGAAAAGATGGCCAGCGCAATCTTCGCAAGCCATATCCAGCAAACTGATCCCACTTTGCAAGTTATTAACCTGGGTTGTTCCGGGCATGACCCTTATGATGATTTTTTCAGAGCATTCTGGTTTGTACACCAATTCCAACCCGAAAAAGTGATTCTTGTTTTGGAAGGCGGCTTCGACCGTTGGCTCAAACGGCAAAAACATCCCTTGGATTTTGATGCAAGCAACGCCGGTATTAATGCAGACAACAAGCTGACAACCAGGATCATGCTTTTGGCAAGGAATCATTCAGCATTACTGAATTTGTTTGCCCAATCGCTCAAGTCCTCCGGACAAGAGGAAGGATCGGAAACAAAAAAGGATGACAAGCAATCAACGGAAGAGATCCTTTCAGAAGACCTTTTTCATTGTTTGATCCAGTTCAGGAATACCTTTGGAGAGAGGTTTATGCTGATCTCCACTTCTGAAATTGCTCCATTTAATAGAAGTCTTTCTGATTTTTGTGGAAGGAACCAGATTGTCTTCAAGTACAATGAGAGGATTGTGGTTGCAGAAAATCGTTTTAACGGCTCCGGTCACCTGAACGAGCAAGGAAATAAAATACTTGGTCAATTTTTGACAACTGTTTATGAAAAGAACAATTAAGAACGATTATCTCCGCTTCTTTTTGAGGTATTTGTTCCTGTTTACCCTCCTCTTCATTTCCCTTGCAGTGATGGCCTTTCTCCGGGTTATCTCGGTAGAGAGCAATCCGTTTTTTTATGCGAATTTCTAATTCAATATTTCAAATATCCTTTTCAATGAAGATCATGAAATTGGATTAATCTACACCAAAACAAAAATATACAAATGTTTCAAGCCATTGTAAAAAAGGGAAAAGTAGTGCGGGAAGAAGTTCCTCAGCCCATGGTCAGCGAGGGAAATATCCTCATCAAAGTAGCATACAGCTGTGTTTCGTCAGGGACTGAGATGAGCGGCGTAGAAGCCAGTAGCGCTTCTCTGGTGGAAAAATTTAAAAGCAAGCCGGAGCAGATGGCCTTGCTCAAGGAAAAATTGAAGAAAGAAGGTCTTTTGCGCGTGATCTCCTACATGCGACAGAAAAGTTCTGAATTTGCGGATAAGCAGAATATCGGAAAAACTACTGGTTATTCAGTTTCAGGGATTGTGCTGGAACTCGGAAAAGGAGTGACCGGATTTGCCCCCGGTGACCGTGTTGCAGCTGCCGGGATGGGATTTGCCCTTCATGCTGAATATGTGGTTGTTCCGAAAAACCTCGTGGTAAAGGCACCGGATGATCTTCATCTGAAATACGCCTCAACGGTAACAGTAGGAAGCATTGCCCTGCAGGGAGTCCGGCGAGTAAATCTGGTGCTGGGTGAGTTCGCCGTTGTGCTGGGAAGCGGGCTACTCGGTCTGCTCAGTGTACAATTTCTCCGGGCGTCCGGTATCCGTGTTGCAGCCGTTGATATTGACCCCGACAGGCTCGAACTTGCAAAAGCCATGGGGTGTGAGCTGATTGTGAATTCCAAACAGGAAGATCCTGTCAATGCCATCAATCACTGGACCGGGGGAAAAGGTGCTGACGGTGTTATTTTTACGGCAACAACGACTGACGCGGAGGCCGTTTCTTCCGGGTTCCGCATGACACGCCGGAAGGGACGTCTGGTGATGGTGGGCGTCGGAGGAGATACAATCCGCCGGGGTGACATGTATTCCAAAGAACTTGACTACCTGCTGTCCGCATCTTATGGCCCCGGTCGTTATGATCCGACCTATGAAGAAAAGGGGATTGATTATCCATATGCTTATGTGCGGTGGACGGAAAACCGAAACATGGGTGAATATTTACGTATGATTGCTGCCGGAGTAGTTAATCTTGACAGCATCATCGGGAAAGTCATGCCTTTTGAAAAAGTATCGGAGGCATTCGACAGTTTCAGTATCCCCGGCCATAGACCCATTACTGTTGTTCTTGAATATGAAGAAGGGGAAGCCATGGGTAGACCGAGAGAGAAGGATCTCCGGATGAACCTGAGAACCTCAGAAGGAAAGAAAACCGGGATCGTGAATGTAGCCCTGGTTGGTGCCGGGGGATTTGCGACGGGGAAACACCTTCCTAATCTGGCGAAAATGCCAGACCGTTATAAGTTGTGTGCGATTGCAGACCTGAAAGGACATAATGCCAAAGGTCAGGCCGAACGATTCGGTGCTGTTTTTGCCACTACTTCTATAGATGAGATCATCAAAGATACCAACATAGACCTCGTGATGATCTGTACACGCCATGATAACCATACCGAACTTGCTCTTAAGGCGCTCGCTGCCGGCAAACATGTGTTCGTGGAGAAACCTTTGGCCGTTACCGTAGAGCAAACCGACCAGATCCGGGATTTCTATGCAAACGGCGTAGAAGGAAAACCCATCCTGATGGTTGGATTCAACCGAAGGTTCAGCAAATTTGCCATCGAAATAGATCGGGTGGCAAAGGACAGAACCAATCCCCTGATCATGTATTATCGAATGAATGCCGGATTCATCCCGCTCGATATGTACCTGCATGATCACGGTGGGCGAATCGTGGGAGAGGGTTGTCATCTCATTGATCTGATGAACTTCCTAACCAAATCCACTATAGATACGATCTCCTTCGAGTCCATGACTCCTGCGAACGACAAATATTCATCTTCAGACAACAAAGTCATAGTTATCAAGTACAGGGATGGTTCAGTTGGAACGCTGGCGTATTTTGCCAATGGATCCAAGGATCTTTCCAAAGAATATCTGGAAGTTCATTTTGATGGCAAGTCCATTATCATGGATAATTATGAAACACTGACCGGATATGGTGTTAAACTCAACCAGGCTAATGATCTCGACGATTCTAAGGGCCATATGAACGAACTTATTTTCCTTCATGATCACATCATCGGCCGGAAAAATGGATGGCCTATCTCACTGGAAGATCTGCTTCAGACAACATATGTGACATTGACAATCAATAACATCTAATTAGGAGTAAGAAAATCTATTTTTACAGAATATTCTAAAATGAAATACAGTATAATTTCAACAACTGAAGGATTTGAGAAATTAAGAATGGATTGGACCCTTTTGGAGAAGAATGATCCCACTCTTCCATTTTTTTCTTCATTCAAATGGTGCTATTCATGGTGGAATATTTATAAATATATATCCGATTATTCACTTTTTATTATCACCCTTAATCAAGAAAAGAGAGTCGTTGCAATAGCTCCTCTAGTTATCCGAAAAAGTCGTAATCTTCTATTTTCATATTCTACATTGGAATTCATTTCAATGGGTGATTATCATGACTTTCTTCTTGATATTGATACTCAGACTAATACTATCTCTCTTATCAGGGAAATCTTTGATATTATTGAGATTCATAAAGATAAATGGGATGAAATTAATCTGACACATATCTCACAGCACTCACGAATTACTCAATATCTTTTAAAATCAAAAAAGAATGAATTTCTTAGATACTTAATGGAAAATCCTTTTATTGATTTTTCAGCATTTAAGGATTTTAATCATTATTGTCAGGATTTTCTTCCATCTAAAACCATCCAATATTATAATCGCCTTCAAAGAGATATCCCATTTAGGCTTGAAATCTCAAGTGAAAATATTATCCAAAAGCTTGGAGATATACATATTGATGAGAAAAACGAGCATTTAAAAAGAGGAAAACGCAATAGGCACTCATTATTTGAAGATGAAAAACGGAAACAATTCATAGAATCAATATATGAACAAGCTGATAATATTATTTCATATTTTTTAGTTAGTAATCTTAATAATTCTATAATTGGATATAATACGGGATTTCTTCATAATGATCGGTTTCATTCATTCAATACAGCCTTTTCACCAAAGTATTATTCATACGGAATTGGCAAAATTCTTTATTATTGTATTTTCAAAGAGAATTTTACGAATAGAAAATGGAGATTATTTGACACTGGTACTGGCAGGTACCAATGGAAATTTGAATGGACCAATACCTTTACATTAATTTATCGGTTTCACTACATAAAACCTTCAACAAAAAAGCTCTTTGTACTATATTCATTTAAACAAATAAAGCATCTTTTAATTATACTCTTTAATTCGTTGAAGATTCGAAAAGGTTGATACAATTTCAAATTGTATAGATAGTATGATTAAGAAATCTATACAGTTTCATATATTGGTTCTTTAAATGATCTTAGGATTCAAAGCAAATCATTATTTTAAGCTATTCACAAGACTCCTGTTAATCAGATGGACATCATAGGAAAAAAAGTACTGGTTACTGGCGCAGACGGTTTCATTGGTTCACACCTTACCGAGTTGTTGCTCGCCAGGGGTTGCCGTGTGCGTGCATTGTCGTACTATAATTCTTTCAACTACTGGGGGTGGCTGGAAGATATCCCTTCGCACGCCAACCTGGAGGTAGTTACAGGCGATATCCGGGACCCACACCTGGTAAGGCACATTATGCGCGATGTGGATATCGTTTTCCACCTGGCAGCACTCATTGCCATTCCTTACTCATATCATGCCCCTGACAGTTATGTGGACACCAACATCAAGGGGACATTGAATGTCTGCCAGGCGGCAAAAGAGCTGGGAGGGATCAGGGTGTTAAACACTTCGACCTCCGAAGTTTATGGTACTGCGCATTATGTCCCGATTGATGAAAAGCATCCAAGACAACCACAATCGCCATATTCTGCTTCCAAGATTGGCGCAGATGCCATGGCCATGAGCTTCTTCAATGCTTTCGGATTGCCGGTAACCACCGTCAGACCCTTTAATACCTATGGGCCCAGACAATCGGCCCGGGCCATCATCCCTACCATCATTACCCAGATTGCCAGCGGGATGAAAGAAATCAAACTTGGTGACCTGACCCCAACACGAGACTTTAACTTCGTGAAAGATACTGCTAATGGTTTTCTGGCTATTGCCGAAAGCTCCGATACAGTTGGCAAAGAAATCAACATTGCCACGAACCAGGAAGCATCAATGGGTGAAATCCTAAAAAAGATCACAGAGATCATGCACAGTGATATCACCTGCATTACCGAAGAACAGCGGCTTCGGCCAGCACTATCGGAAGTTTTCCGGTTATGGGGTGACAACACCCTCATCACCAGCCTGACGAATTGGAAACCACAATATTCCCTCGTCCAGGGATTAGAAGAAACCATCCAATGGTATCTCCGGGAAGAAAATCTGAAAAAGTTCAAGGCAGGGATTTATAACGTATAATCTCTTTCTTTTCAAGTTACATTTTGCAATCAACTGATCTATGCATGTTCTTGTAACTGGCTCTGCTGGTTTTGTAGGAAAAGAGCTGGTGAAAGCGCTTTCTTCCTCTGGATATCAAGTCTCAGAATTCGATATTTTTGATGGCGACATTTCACAAACCGGAACACTGGATAAATTCCTCAGAGCAGGGATTAATCATGTTATTCATCTTGCCGGGAAAGTTTTTATCCCTGATAGTTGGAAAGACCCATATTCATTCTACCTGATCAATTTTATGGGCACTGCTAATGTCCTGGAGTTTTGCAGGAAATCCGGGGCCGGTATTACTTTTATAAGTTCTAATGTATACGGATATCCACGTTATCTTCCTGTCGACGAAAATCATATTCTTCAACCCAATAATCCTTATACGCATAGTAAAGTAGTGGCTGAACACCTTTGCACCTTCTATCGCGATGAATTCAAGATCCCAGTTACAATCTTTCGTCCATTCAATATTTTTGGTCCAGGACAACAGCCTCCATTCCTTATCCCTGAGATTATTAATGCTGCAGTGAATAAAAATGAAAAAGTTATCAAAGTCCGGGATCTGAAACCTAAGAGGGATTATATCTTTATTGATGATTTTATTAGCGCATTGATCCTTTCAGTGAAGGGGCCAAAAGATATCTATAACATCGGGAGCGGAAGATCGTTTAGCGTTGAAGAGGTAATTCAATGTGTCCTTGAGATCACAAACTCCTTAAAGGGTTTTTCTTCTGAAGGGATCGAACGAAATAATGAAATTTCGGATATATATGCAAACATCGAAAAGGCCAAAGTTGCTCTTGGCTGGAACCCCAAATATTCTTTCTCTGAGGGAATTAGCAAATGTGTCGAATTTGTGATGTTGAATAATAAATGAGGTTCCTCCTTCACCATCAGGCACAACTAATGATATTTTATTTTTAACATAGAAGATAACCTCAAAGAGATGCGCATATTAATTAAATCATATCATTATGGCAACAATGCACCTCCGATTGTTAAAGCCTTCAAGGATATGGGCCATGAGACAAAACTAATCTGCCTTCAAAAATATCGTTTTAAGCAAATTCTCAAGGAACATCCAATCTCGCCATTGCTAACTCCGAAAGATATCATCGTCCTTAATCTCAGCATTTTTGGTGAATGGTTTATTCGAATATCAAGAAAATTAAACTTGAAAATAGGTGAGCCTTTTCATATCCGGAAGATCAAGGAAAAAATCGAGTCTTTTAATCCTGATATTATTGTTCATCACGGTGTAGATTATAATACGTACTTGACCATAAAAACAAATATTAAGCCTCAAATTGGTATCTGGTGGAGTTACGGATCCTTTCATCAAGAACAAAAACAAAACAAGAATAACTTCTTCCAATATATTTTTAAACACTGTGATGGTTTTGTTGCATTTTATCCAATGGTAAAGGAATTTCTTCTTAATGAAGCCAAGGTTCCTTCATCAAAAATCAGAGAGATCCCCATAGGAACAAATCGACTGAATGAATTTCTAAGCCTGGATAATCAAAAAGAGGCAGATTCTTTTCGCGACCTATACGGGATACCAAGGGATGGCTTCGTTATTATTAATACCCGTTCGTTAAGATCTCATTCGGAAGGCGCTTCAGATCTGGTTCGTATTCTAGCTAACCACTCCCATAAAATACCAGAAAACACTTATTTTGTTTTAACAAAAGGGATTCTTGGAAAGACCGATGTTGTCAATAGTGTTCAGCAAGAGATAAATGATAATCATTTGAGTAAGCGAATGATCATCGTTGACAGGGAATTATCTTATGATGAATTGCTTTCACACTTTCGAATGGCCGATGTTCATATCTCGATGCTTAAAATGGATTTGTTGGGAATTACAATCAATGAGTCGATCACACAAGATTGCAATCTGATACTGACAGATCTTCCCGAATATAGGAAAGCTTTCAATGAAAATGCTGAATATATCGATCCTAACGACTTGGATTCCATTATAAATGCCATCAACAAGATGTTCTATCTGACTGAAGAAGAAAAAAGAACGAAAATCCACAATAATAAAGAATGGCTAATCCGTTTAGGTGATACGATTGATAACAATAGAAAAAATATTGAATATTACCAAGAGGTGATTTCAAGATACAGCAAA
The DNA here is from genome assembly GCA_016868575.1 of Bacteroidota bacterium. Classification (GTDB taxonomy): domain Bacteria; phylum Bacteroidota; class Bacteroidia; order Bacteroidales; family FEN-979; genus VGGL01. The sequence continues at coordinate 627 of VGGL01000109.1, read as the reverse complement.
GAACCGTTGAATTAATTGTAACCTTTTAGTATGGAGAAGTGTAGGTATTATAATGATCATCACACAGCAGTGACATTAATGATTGATGATATCCTACCGGGTGCCGTGACATTCGATGGTGAAGTCGCTCCCTGGAACGATTGGGGATATGGAGGCCGGGAGGACAATTCACTATTCAAACATCTCGAAAACAATCTTCTTTCACGATTTCCCCATGTGAAAGGAACTTTTTTCATCGCTGCTAAATCGTTTGACTCTCTTAAACTCCAAACAGGTTATTTTCTGAGGTTTAGGAAAGAAAATGATTTCTTTAAGAGGTTTCTTAAGGATGTTGCTTCTTACTTTGATGTTGGTTTTCATGGCATTTATCATGGTAAATTTCTCGATATAAACAAGCCAACATTCAGGAATAATTGGCTCCAGGAATTTGAATATTTGTCAATTCAGGATATCTCCTGGCTGAAAGAGGAAATATTGAAATTTGAAAATGAATTTGAAATAAAAATGACAGGGGGAAAATACCCTGGTTATAAAAAGAATCAGGATTCTGAAAAGATTCTTGAAACACTCGGCTTTAAGTGGTGGTGTTCTTCATCGAAGATGATCAATAAAAAATCTCCTGAAAAC
>VGGL01000108.1 GCA_016868575.1 Bacteroidota bacterium | reverse complement strand
CGTGCAAAAATATGGTGCTGAATTCAGAAAAAACCCGGTGGGAACAGGTCCTTTCAGGTTCAAGATATGGAAGGAAGGGGTGAAGATGGTGTTTGTTAAAAACCCTCGCTATTTTGAATCCGAACATGGTCGTCGTCTTCCGCTTCTGGACGCTGTCGCCATTTCATTCCTGGCCGACAGGCAATCAGCTTTTCTTGAGTTTGTTAAAGGACGGCTTGATTTTCTTTCCGGCATTGACCCGGGCTATAAAGATGAGTTGCTGACCCGCCAGGGGCAACTGAATCCCAAATACAAGGATCGGATTCGGCTGCTGTCGGAACCCTATCTCAACACCGAATATCTCGGGATATTGGTGGACACTTCAATGCCGGCTGCCAGAAACAGCCCCCTCAGAGACATTCGCATACGGCAGGCCCTCAGCTATGGGTGTGACCGGGTGAAAATGATCCGTTTTCTTCGCAATAATCTGGGAACGCCTGGCCTGCAGGGAGTCATTCCACCCGGAATGCCTGGCTTCGACAGCGCCCATATCCGGTATCCTTACAATCCGGAGAAGGCAAGGCAATTACTTAAAAGTGCCGGTTATCCCGATGGCAAGGGAATGGCTCCCATCACCCTGACAACAACTTCAGATTACATCGATCTGGCAAAATTTTTCCAATCCCAGCTCGCTGAACTTGGAATCCGTCTGGTCATCGATATGAACCAACCAGCCGCTGTCAGGGAGATGAAAGCCCAGGCAAAGCTCGAATTTTTTCGCGCCAGCTGGATTGCCGATTACCCCGACGCTGAAAGCTACCTTTCCTTATTTTATTCGCCCAACTTCTGCCCTGGAGGCCCCAATTATACCCATTTCTCGAATCCTGATTTCGATGAGCTGTATAAAATGTCGATGAGCATCCCCAGGTTGGATGATCGCATACCCTTGTACAAAGCCATGGACAGCCTCATCATGTCGCAGGCACCTGTAGTGATCCTTTACTACGACAAGGTGCTGAGGTTCACCAGGAACAACATCAACGGTCTCGGAACAAATCCGATGAACCTCCTCGATCTTAAGCGGGTGGTCAAAGAATAAACACCTCCTTTTGAACCGAATCTTTTGTAATTTTACCCACTCAAAATGCAGCGCATGCTCTCCGGAATCATTGGGTACATTGGGGCGTATCATCTTAAAAATGAACTTGGTAAGGTTAAAAGGTTCCGCCGTATGGTAAACCTCAGGGATGCTAAGACGATCGGCATCCTTTACCTTCTTCCGGATGAACCATCGTATGGCGTGATCGAAAAGATCGTTGGGGAATTGCAACGGGAGCAAAAAGAAGTATGGGCGCTTGGCCTTGTGAGGAATAAAAACCTTGTTAACCGCTTCCTTCCAAAACTCTCTTACGATTTCATTACTCCCGGTAACCTGAACTGGTTTGGGAAACCAACAGGAAACAAAGTCAAAGCGTTCATCCAGAAAGAATTTGATATCCTGATCGATCTGAGCTTGTCGGATACATTTACGATGAAGTACATCAGCGGGCTTTCCCATGCCCACCTCAAGGTTGGACCCAATGGAACGGATCACACCAATTATTACGACCTGCTGATTGAAAAAAAGGATACGCCAAATGTCGAATCATTTTTCCGGCATGCCCTTCATTACCTTCAACTGATCAATCAACCTTCTGTTACATGATAGACAAACCCTTACACCTCCGCCTAAAAGGAACTGGAGTTGCCATTGTTACCCCCTTTCAGGAAGATAGCTCAATAGATTATCCTTCCCTAGGAAACCTTATTGAGTATCTGATCCAAAGCCGGGTTGAATACATCGTCTTTTTAGGGACAACCGGTGAGTCTGTTACGCTCAGTAAATTGGAAAAAGCCCAAGTGATTGAGTTTGCCGTTAAGACTGTCAAAGGTAGGATACCGGTAGTTGCAGGGGTAGGGGGGAACCAGACCGGTGAAGTGGTTCATCAGCTCAGGAGCCTGCCATTATCAGGCGTTGACGCAGTGCTGTCGGTCTCACCATATTATAACAAGCCTCAGCAGGAGGGATTATTCCAACATTTTAAAGCAGTGGCAGAAGCCTCTCCGGTACCGGTGATCCTTTACAATGTACCAGGACGTACAGGCAGCAACATGACCGCTGAAACCACTCTTCGCATCGCCCATCAGGTGAACAATATCATAGGCATCAAAGAAGCATCGGGAAACTTTGATCAGATATACAGGATCATCCGGGGAAAACCGGATGGCTTCCTGGTTATCTCAGGTGATGATGGCATTACGCTGCCACTCCTGGCTGCAGGCGCTGATGGAGTCATCTCAGTGGTAGCTAATGCTTTTCCCGCCCTGTTCTCCGATATGGTCAGGCTCGGTCTGCAAGGATCTTTCGATCAGGCCAGGATCATCCATTACCGGCTTATTGAATTCACCAATGCCCTGTTTGCTGATGGCAGCCCAGCAGGGATAAAGGCGGCACTATCCGTCATGAACAAATGCAAAAATGTGTTGCGGCTGCCACTGGTTCCTGTCAATCCCCATGTGCTGCAACACATCGAATTGCTCGCCGGGAATATTGCACAGGAAAAATGAATATCCTATCACTTTCAACCTCATCAACTACATGAAAACCATTTTCACAATCTGGTTGCTCGCCGGGTATCTGTTATCACCGGGTTTATTCGCTCAAAAGGGTGATATCATGGATGCACTGCTGACTGCCAAAGGAGAGCTATATATTCAGGTAAAGGTTCATGGAAAGGCAGATGTGGATGCCATTTCCAGGATCATTTCTTTGGATCATGTCAATGGAGATTATACCCTGGCTACTGCCTACATCAACAGGCAAACATTTGATCAATTCAGATTCCTGGGATATAGCTATGAACTGCTCCCTAATCCTTATGAAACATTTACAGGTATTGAGATGTGGGATCTTTCCGAAAAAGTTCCGGCTGACTGGGATTACTACCCAACTTATGAAGGGTATGTGAGTATGATGAATGGCTTTGCCGCACAGCATTCAGATATTTGCAAGGTTTACAGTATCGGTGCCACAAACCAGAGCCGGGAGTTGTTGATGCTGAAGATTTCCGATAACGTTAACGATGATGAAGCAGAACCGGAGTTTCTGTATACCTCCAGCATGCATGGTGATGAATTGACCGCCTATGTCCTGATGCTCCGCCTCACCGACTACCTGCTTACCAGATATGGAACAGATCCCCGTATTACCAATATGGTTGACAATATGGAGATATTCATCAATCCACTCGCCAACCCTGATGGGACATACAAAGGTGGCAACAGCACCGTGGCCAGCGCCATCCGCGGAAACGCAATGTATATCGACCTGAACCGCAACTATCCCGACCCGGAAGATGGTCCCCATCCCGATGGAAACCCATGGCAGGTCGAAACGGTCGCGTTCATGGACTTTGCGGAAGAAAATCATGTGGTGATGGCAGCCAACTTCCACGGCGGAGCGGAAGTGGTAAACTATCCCTGGGATACCTGGGCCAAACTTCATGCCGACGATAGTTGGTGGATATATGTATCAAGAGAGTATGCTGATACGGTTCATATCAATGCCGTTCCCGGTTATTTTACCGATTTCCAGAATGGGATCACCAACGGCTATCAATGGTATTCTATCTCCGGAGGAAGGCAGGACTATTCAACCTATTTTACCCAAAGCCGGGAAAGCACCATTGAGATCACCGAAAATAAAACACCTCCTGCTTACCTGCTCCCTTCCTATTGGGACTATAACCACCGTTCATTCCTTAATTACATGGAACAAGCCATGTTCGGATTGCACGGCTTGGTTACCGACTCTATCACAGGAGAGCCTCTTCCGTCACGTATTTTCATCTTTGGGCACGACACCGACAGCTCTGAAGCTTATTCACACCTCCCGCACGGCTACTACACCAGGTTACTCAACGAAGGCTCCTACAACGTCACTTTCTCCTGCCCGGGATACCATTCAAGGGTGATAAGCGGTGTGCAGATCCAGAAACGCCAGAAAACCGAGCTGAATGTCAAACTGCTTAGCCTTACAGCTATTGGAAATGAAGATATCTGTGAACATACCTTCCGGATCATCCCGAACCCCAATGATGGTGACTTCGTGCTGAACATCTCTTCAAAGACCAATCAAACAGGGTTATTGGAGGTTATCTCTCCGATAGGGAAAACCATCCTCATTCATCCGGTCGAGCTCAAGCCTGGCGCTAATGATCTTGCATTTCACCTGAAGGGATTGCAAAATGGGATCTATCTTCTCCGTATATCCTTGGAAGGAAAGTATTTTACGAAAAAAATGTGGGTGAAATAGACCGCTTATTACAATCTGAATCCGAATCCGAGGATAATTCTGAAAGCCACCAGCAGGACCAGGATGAACAACCCTGCTCTCCAGTCGATCCGGAAGTGCCTTTCCTCTTCATCAAAATAGAGATCCCTGAAACCTATCTGTCCAACAAGAATAGGAAGGAGTAGAAAGATCGCGACCAAATTGAGAAAGATCTCATAAGTTGTGACCTCCGGAATTTTTAGCAAGACGATAATCAGGTTCGAAACAATAAACGGGATCAGTACCTGAAAACGGATGAAGTAACTGCGGTTATAGGTTAATAACTCTGAAAAATAGGAGTTGGCAGAATAGATAAAACTTTTCGACAACAGAATGCCAATCAAAACAAGGGCGACGATGTCGATGATGGATATCAACAGTTTGTGCGTATCCATGAAGTACATCCACATGATGGCGTATCCAAACCCTTCACTCAGCAATGACCCGCTCAGCATGGCTCCAAAGAAATGATTGAAAGCCTGGACGATGCCCCATAGGATGATCAGCTTGGACGGGTGCCGGATATCATATACCCTTGAGTAGGCTATGCTTAAAATACAGCCCAGGATAAGGGCAGCCATAGGACCTGCGCTGTATACTGTCCGGACGCTGTCTTCATGCCAATCGGTAGAACGGATCAGGAAATCAATATTATAATAGTAGATGACGGTGCCGATTGAAAAGGAAGAAGCAGCGATGACTGAGACAAGCTGTACAAAGCAGAAGATAAAAAGGTAAGCGATCAGAAAATAAGTAGTCGAATTCAGGGTGATGATAACCGATGTCCTGATCGGATTCTTAATGTAATGCCGGATGTCATTTTTGCGTGGTTTCCTTCTGCTTTTTAAAACGATCTGCAACCTTCTTCGGATAAGCCTGAGATAACCCGGAATCTGATGGATATTGATCCGTTTTTTTTCTTTGGAAATCGCATGCTTCATCCTGATACGCCGAACCTTTCTTGCCCTGAAATACACCCGCAAACGCCACCTGACGAGTTCGAAATAACCTGTCGAAGAGGGGTGTTTTCTGGCATCATCGGGGGTTTCCACGGGCGCCACACGGTGGAAGGTTTTCAGTTTGCGGATACGTCTGGCTCTGCGTAGCGCTTTGATCCGGCGAAAAACGGTAGTAAAATAGGGTTCAGCCATTTCCTGGGTAGGATCGTTGACTGGAACCGACAATCGTTGCCTTCGGATCCTTTTGATCCGCTTGACACGCCTGAGGGCTTTCAGGCGAAAGTTCACCAGTTTCAGGTATTCACCGAAGGTCATAATTTGTCTGCCACATCGGGGATGGTGCCATCGGAGTATTTTCCATCATTCAGCTTCTGCCTGATTTCTGAAAATGCATCAATGGTATACCTGACATCCTCCATTGTGTGAACAGCTGTAGGGATCAATCTGATAAGAATGACACCTCGCGGTACCACAGGATAGACAACCATTGAGCAGAAAATCCGATAGTTTTCACGCAGATCATGAACGATTTGTGTGGCTTCTGCAAGACCTCCTTGAAGAAAAACAGGCGTAACCGGCGACTGCGTGTTTCCCAGGTTGAATCCTTTTTCTCTCAGTCCATTCTGCAGTGCATTTACCACTTCCCAAAGCTTGTTCTTTAATTCGGGCTGGTTCTGAATCACTTCCATTCTTTTCAGGGCGCCGATGACCATTGGCATGGGAAGTGATTTTGCGAATATCTGTGACCGCATGTTGTAGGCCAGGGCATGGACGATTTCTTTCTTGCTCGCAACAAATGCGCCAATGCCGGCCATGGCTTTGGCAAACGTCCCAAAATACACATCTACACCATCCTGGACTTCCTGCTCTTCCCCGGTACCGGCACCGGTTCTTCCCATCGTTCCAAACCCATGGGCATCATCCACAAGCAGTCGGAAATCATATTTTTTCTTTAACTCAACCAACCCCTTCAGGTTACCCAGGTCACCTGACATGCCGTAAACACCTTCCGTGATCACAAGAATACCACCGCCGGTTTTGGCAACAATCGCCTGTGCCCGCTTAAGCTGCTTTTCGCAATTCTCAAGGTCATTATGCGGGTAAACAAACCTTTTTCCGATATGCAACCGTAAACCATCAAGGATGCAGGCATGCGCTTCGGAATCATAGACGATCACATCGTGGCGGTCAACCAATGAATCGATGATCGAAACCATTCCCATGTATCCGTAATTGAGCAGATAGGATGATTCCTTCCGCTCAAATTTGGCCAGTACATGCTCCAGTTCTTCGTGGTAGACGGTCTGACCCGACATCATCCTGGCACCCATCGGGTAAGCCATGCCGAATTTTTGAGCCGCTTCGGCATCTGCCTGACGTACTTCCGGATGATTGGCCAAACCCAGGTAATTGTTCAGACTCCAGACTAACATCTCTTTTCCCTGGAAAACCATCCGGTTGGAGATTTCACCTTCCAGCTTCGGAAAGAAATAGTAGCCTTGACCAATACTCGCATATTGCCCGAGCGGGCCCATGTTGTTGACGACTTTTTCGAAAATGTCCACGATGATAATGTTTATGAATGACCGTTTGAATTGCGATGCAAAGCTACCATTTTTTTTACCTTCGTCCTGCGAAAACATGATGAAATAAGTTGACGCGTCCTGCGTTAGCAAATTGTTGAAATTTATTACCTTTGCAGCATGAAATGGCGCTATCTTTTGCTTGCAGGTCTGATGCTTGCAATCCTGACACCTTCCTGCAAGTTCCAGAAACTTCTGAAAAGTACCGACTCTGAGAAAAAGTATGAGATGGCCGTTAACTATTACAATGCGAAAGACTACAGCCGGGCGCTTCAGATCTTCGACCAGCTGATTGGCGTTTACCGGGGAACAGAAAAGATCGATAAGATATATTACTATTACGCATACTGCTATTACGAGCAAGAAGACTTCATCCTGGCCAGCTATTATTTTAAACGATATACGGAGAATTTCCCCAGAGGAAAGTTTGCGGAAGAGTGTTCCTTCATGAGCGCTTATTGCACCTACCTCGATTCTCCCGATTTTAAACTGGATCAAACTAACACGTATCAGGCTATCAAAGACCTTCAGCTATTCATCAACACCTTCCCTGAAAGCAAACGGCTGGATACCTGTAACCAACTGATCGATCAACTCAGATCCAAACTCGAAATGAAAGCCTTCCGGATTGCAAACATGTACCTGAAGATGGAGGAATACCTCGCTGCCATTACTTCCTATAACAACATACTGAAAGAATTTCCGGACACCAAAAATGCCGAAGAAATCCAATTTCTGCTTGTGAAAAGCTACTACTTCTATGGAACACAAAGTATCTATTCCAAGAAAAAAGAGCGGCTGGAGGCGGTCATCAGAAATTACAACTTTCTTCAATTATCCTATCCCAACAGTAAATTTTTAAAAGAGGCCGGCACATACAGAGAAAAAGCAGAAATACTTTTGCAAGAATTATAAGGAAAGAAATCAATACATCATTATGGATTATAAAAAGATCAAGACAGACACCACAGCGGTGACAAGAAATGTTGGCGACTTTATCAGGGAAACCAACAATATGTATGAGACCGTTTCCATTCTCTCCAAACGGTCAAACCAGATTGCCCAGGAGATGAAGGAAGAACTGAACCAGAAGATCGCTGAATTCTCCACCACCTCTGATAACCTGGAGGAAGTGTTCGAAAACCGCGAACAGATCGAGATCGCCAGGTACTATGAGCAACTTCCAAAACCCACCTTACTGGCGGTGCATGAATTCCTTCACAAGAATGTCTATTTCCGGAACCCGGAAAAAGAAAACCCTTCTGACTTTTAATCAATGAGACTCCATTTTTTAAAACAAAGTGAGTAATAAAATGTTCGTCAAATTGATCCCGGGAGAGCAGCGAATCGGGAACATAGGGTTAATTCCAATTAGCTTGCCCCGGGGTTCATACCTCTAATTATTA
>VGGL01000107.1 GCA_016868575.1 Bacteroidota bacterium | reverse complement strand
TGCCCAGGTGGTCGAAATGGGCACCGAGTACCAGGTGCTCTGATTGGAGTGTTGGGTCGCTGCCCGGAATCATTGCCACTACGTTACGGGTGTTTAAATATGCTGTATGAAGGTCTGTCCGGGCTTCAACCTGCACCGGGAGATCAAACACCAAAGGGATGTCACGTGTATTGATCATATCTTCAATTTTTTCGATGGAAGAAGGGATTCCCTGAGCCCCATTGGTGATCGATGTTTGAAGGATCTGATCTGCAAGATTCCGGGTGATCTGAATCACGGCCATCTTCATGGCAGGTTTCCGTTTAAATTCCAGCCAATCCTTCAAATCATCCTCAGCAAGTTCTTCTGAAGGCACGACCAGCAGCACTCCTTCAGCACCCATATCCTGTGCATGGAGCAGTTTCCCCTGAAGGTCATCCTGTTCGGCAAACGCAGAGGCATGTTTCGACCGGGCAGGATAATCTGTGAACACCAATACCCACTTCCCCTGCAGGGATTGGCCTTGGTAATCATCCCACGTCAGTTGATCGGAACTGACTTTCAAACCATAACCTGCAAACAGGATGGATCCTTCAAATTCTCTGCTATCACTGAGGGGTAGCGGCATAAAATCTTCTCCGAAAGTAGCATCCGATCCATTGATCAGCATCCGGCTTCCATCTCCTGAGTACCTGTCGCCGATCACCCGGTAATACTGGAAACCATCATCAAACAAAAGGTCTGTACCTGCGTGTTTAAACTGGTCACGGATATACAGCGCAGCCAGGCTGTCGTGCTCGCTGCCGGTCTCCCGGCCTTTCATCTCATCCGAGGCGAGGAACAAGATCAGCTCCTGAAGTTCGCCAATGGTGATCTCCCTGGCGGAAGTCTGGCTATTGGCGGACTCTTCATCATATATTCCAGATGCCGGAGGTCTGGGGATCTCTTTTCCCCCTTTTTGAGCGATGGCCGGTACTAGAATTGCCAGCAAAGGAATAATCAGAAGGTATGATTTCATTTTACGGTGCTATTTTTTGTTTTCAACATAAATCAGCTGATTGCGTGCAAAAGTAAGCACCATTTTTCAGATGATACGGTTACCATACAAATCAAAGGTTCCGTGAGCTTCATTTTATTTTGTGATTAAAGAAATAACAACAGGCTCACCGCCATCAGAGCCATTCCGGCAATCAAACCATAGATGGAATAGTGGTGTTTCCCGTAAGCCTGCGCTGTCGGAAGAAGTTCATCCAGGGAGATGAAAACCATGATCCCGGCCACCATGGCAAACATGGCCCCAAAGAGGGTATCGCTGAAAAACGAGTAAAGGATGAAGTATCCGATCAGCGCTCCGGCAGGTTCGGCCAGACCCGAGAGGAAAGAAAGAACAAACGCTTTCTTCCGGCTTCCGGTGGCGTAGTAGAGCGGGATGGATACGGCGATGCCTTCGGGAATGTTGTGAATGGCAACAGCTACTGCAATAGGATAGGCGATGGAGGGTTCTGAAAGCCCGGCTGCAAAAGTGGCCAGTCCTTCCGGGAAGTTGTGAATGGCAATGATCAGGGCACTGAAAAGGCCCATCCGGTATAATTTTTTGGTGGCTTCCGGGTTGGCAGAGATATCTTCAACATTTCTGATCTCATGCGGATTTTCATAGCTTGGCACCAATTTATCGATCAGGGCGATCAGCAGGATACCGGCAAAGAAAAAAACAATGGTCAAGATCGTACCGTTCACTTCGCCGTACGCTCCTACAAGGTTCATCTTAGCTTTTTGGATGATCTCCATAAAGGAAACATATATCATCACTCCGGCCGAAAAACCAAGGGACATGGAAAGGAATGAGGTCTTTGTCTTCCGGGTAAAAAAAGCCAGGATGCTTCCAATCCCGGTGGACAGCCCAGCCATCAGGGTGAGTATAAAGGCGACTAAAACAGGATAGGCTTCCATCTCTTAATTTGTTCTTCCAAATGTAAACAAGATAAAGTAAACAGCGACCAGGAGCACCATGGTACCGGTAACTATAAACATGGCCTCAGGAGACCAGGCAAACCAGAGGAGTCCCGACATGCTGCTGGCCAGCAGGGAACACAGGCTTGAAAAACCGGTATAAAAACCGATGGCAGTGGCGGTATCTGATTTTTCCGCCAGGTTAGATATCAACGCTTTGGATATCCCATCTGTCGCCGCTGCGTAAATTCCATACAGGATGAAAAGGGCGCCGAAAACCGGCACAACAGGAGGAAGCAATCCCATCCCAAGGTAGACTGCAGCAAAGGTCAACAACCCTGCAATCAACATTTTTTTTAAACCGATCCGGTCGGCCAGTATCCCAATGGGATAGGCTGACAGTGCAAAAACCAGGTTGTAGAAAACATAGGTGCCGATCATGTAAGCATCGGAATAACCCCGGTTTATAAGGGCCAGCAACAGAAAAACATCGGAGCTGTTGAAAAGGGTAAACACCAGGAGCCCTGCCACCAGCTTTTTGTAAGCAGGGGTTGCCGTCTTCCAGTATTTCAGAAAAGCAAAAAAGCTTCCTGCTGAATTCGTCTTCCGTAATATTTTAGCCTTATCCCGCAACGTGAAGGAGATCACCACCGAGATGATCCCCGGGATGACGGCCAGCAAAAAGAGCCAGGTGTATTGCTCAGGATAAAAATACAGAAATACCAATGCGATCAGAGGGCCGATCGCTGCTCCCAGGGTATCCCATCCGCGATGGAAACCAAAAACTTTCCCTTTGGTTTCCGGGGTGGCTTCGTCGCTCAGCACAGCATCCCGCGCCCCGGTCCTGATTCCCTTACCCAGCCGGTCCAAGGTACGCGCAAAAAACACCCACAAAGGATAGGTGAAAGCCACGATCAAGGGTTTGGATATCGCACTGAGAAGATACCCTGCCTGTACAAAAGGCATCCGTTTACCAAACGTATCAGACAATTTGCCGAAATAACCCTTGCTGAGCCCCGCAGCAGCTTCTGCGATCCCTTCCAGGATGCCGATCAGCAAAATGGAAAAACCTATTGACTGGAGATATACCGGCATTACCGGATACAGCATCTCGCTGGCAATGTCATTGAAGAAACTCACAAATGAAACCAGCAAAACCGTCCTGGTAATCACCTTCGCTCTACCCATAAAATTCAAAAAAAACAAAAGTAATGATTCTAAGCCAACCAGAAAGCAAGTGCCAAGTGTCAAGTGTCAAGTGTCAATTCATGCATCACGCATCGCGATTTATGTTCTATCTTTGCCCGCAAAACCTAACCAAGATGATCCTATCTGCCTGCGGACTTATCTGTTCCGAATGTGAATTTTTCGAAAAGACCTGCGCCGGTTGCCACCAGGTTAAAGGTCAGACTTTCTGGGCACTGGAGCATATGCCCACCAAGGTATGTCCCCTCTACGGATGTGCCGTCAACCAACGCCATTATAAAGATTGCGGTGATTGTGCCGAACTTCCCTGTGAGACCTTCCGGACGATGAAGGATCCCAACTCCACCGAGGAAGAGCACCAGCGAAGCCTGGTGGAAAGGGTGAAGAGATTGAGATCAGTGAACAGCAAACAGTGAACAGCAAACAGTTGGGGTTGTTGGTTATTGTTGGATCTGGGTTCAAACTTCGTTGATCAATATTATTCCTCACCTGATCACTGACTGCTAACTGCTAATTGTTAACTGTTATTTGTCTATTGTTCCTTCCAGGATCTTTTGCTCCCGCTCAGTCCATTTGCCTTTTGTGTAAGCACTGCGGATCTTGTCGCGGTATTTGTCTTGGGTAAGAAAGTACTTCAGTACAGGCCTTGCGGCCATATAGAGTTTGTTGTTCCAGTGGGTACATGCACTGAAGAGATAAGGAATGCCCTCCTCGGTCAGGTAGTTCAGCTTCTGCATCACAGTCAGGGCATTCATGCGGGTTTCGAATTCATACCGGGGACTGCTGTATTCCACCAGTTCTTTGAGGTATTCACGATATCCCAGCGGTATTGCAATCTCAAGCCATTTCATCCGGATGTTAAGTCCCCGCCAACCCATCTCATTTTTTGTGAACTCCAGGTACTTCCCGATATCTTGCGGGAAGTTGCGATACAGTAGGTCTAAGGATAATTCAACATTCAGGTAAGAGATGTCGGTGAGGCCTGCTTCAAAGCTCTCTTTCAGCGGCTTCGGAATTTGCTTAATATTCACCAGTACGGCTTTCCGGATGTTCGCATCGGAATCGCGAAGAGCTGTTCTAAACAAATCCAAAGTACGTTGCGAAGTATCTCCCGCCAGTTGGAAGATGATCTCCCCTTTTGTCAGGTGGTGGGTTTCTTTTGAAAAACATCGAACCAGGAAGTCTCGTTTATCCAGCAAAGGGCTGTTTCGCAAAGCTTGTAGCGCATCGAACCGGTCGAGCAGATCAGGGGCGTCCTGAGCCTGGAACATGAGCTCCCTGATGTCCTTTTCAAAATGAATCTTTTTTAAGATTTTTCTTCCCGGGTCAAAAAGCACAAAAGCTATTTCAGTATCACCTGTATAAGGAATGACAATAGTTTCAGCAGGTTTCTCTATCCAAACTTTCCTTCTATCGATGCGGCCATCACGGTAATGAATCTCGATGTCAACAGGGAAGCGAAAAAGACCGACCAGGTTGCTTGTGTCGTGCACCCGGTTGACCTGAATGTTGATCATCCGGTTGGAGGTCTTTTTGTCGTCTGCCTTCCAACTGACCACCAGTTCCGGTTCTCCTCCCCGGCGTATCCATTGATCGATAAACCAATCGAGGCGCCGGCCGCCGGTCAGGTAGATAGCGTTCAACAAGTCACCGGTTTCAACCTTTGCATAAGGATTTTTCTTGAGGTAATATTTAATCGCTGCCCGGAAATCTTCTTCCCCCAGGATATCCCTGAGCATGTCAAGCACCAGGCTCCCTTTTTGGTATATCCTGGCTACTCCCCCACGGGTGCCGCCAACAGGGTAGTCATTTTTTTCAGCCGCCTCAAAAACCAGGTTCATCTCTTCATACCGCATGTTCTGGTAATGATCATACCCAAAATTGTATTTTTCAAACAGTTTGGCATAGTATGTCCCGAAACTCTCTGTAAGCCACACATCAGCATGTGACATATGGGATAGGTAATTGCCAAACCATTGATGCGCCAGCTCATGGGCATTCACATTGATAAAGTTTCGCTGCCAATATGCCCGGGGATCGATCTGCATGAAATCGCCAAAGACGGTTGCTGTTGTTGTCTCCATCCCGCCATACATGTAATCGATCAGCGGTGCCTGGCGATACAGTGGCCAGGGGTAAACAACGCCCATCTCTTTTTCAAAAAAATCCATCATCTTGTCCGAATACTTGTAGGTCGTTGAAAAAGCTTCCTCCCTGTCAGGATAGTACCACAGTTCCAATGGAACGCCACCCCGGGAATAGGATGTCTTGTAATCATAATCCCCGATCACCAGTGCAGTGGAGAAGAATGGGTGCGGGTGCGACATCCGGTAATGCCAGGTTCGGGTTTGATCGGGGTTGTCCGTGACAGCAATCCGCTCGCCATTTGAGAAGACTTTATAACTGCTGTCGAAGGTGACTTTCATATCCACCGTCAACAGGTCATCTGCATAAGGCAACCAGCCGTTGGGACGGTGCGCCCATATCTGTTTCCTTTTGCCGGCCTCTTCCGGTCGCCAGCCGATGAAGTAGATCGTTCCTGTTTCGGGGGCCGCAGTATAGGAAAAATGGATCTTCGCGGAATCCCCCTTCTTAAGGGCTACAGGAGGTATGATCACGAGGTTGCTACCCTGATAATGCCATGAGCAGGATTGATCATCGATCCCGATCCCGGAAATCTTGAATCCAGGGGCGGAAAAGACCAATGAATCAGTGGCACTTCTAAGAACGATGAAATCGAAGGTTACATCGGCGACAACCTGATTAAACTCAGGTTTGAACTGAACATTGGCATCGATGTGGGTGAGGTCAACGAGGTGCTCTTCCGGGATCCATCCATGGTCAGAAAGGTAAGTTACGGTCTTATCTTGACCGAAGATATTCAGGTATAAGAAGAAAAAGAGAAGGGTGGATATTAGTTTGAATTGTTTCATGATTGAAATGAGGGGTTTTGGGGGAGGATTTTTTATATAGTCACAGGGTCACAAAGTGGTGGTCGGTTTGGTTTTAGACCTCTTCGTTCAACTGATCACTGATTGCAGTTTGCTGATAATTGGCATGAGCCATGGCGTTCTTTGCTGAAAACCATTCTGTGGGAATCCGCGGGAAAATGGGCTTTTTCTTTCCAGCAGATGCTCGCAGAATATAGGCGCGGATTATCGCGGAGCATAGTCGTTTCAATGATCTTCCGGAACAATATCGCGTTTCGTGCTATTGAGGTACAGCGTATCCGGGCAAAGATCCAAACCATTTATCCATTGGATGCTCCCGAGAAATACTTTAACAGATCTGAATATCGATTGGTTTTTAAGTTCTCTGAACATCCCTTTCTCCAAATATGGATTCATATCAAAGACTCTTTCTTCTCCATTTGTGAAGGTCAACAGGAGCTGATAGTTTTCCAATGGAGAAACTTTTGCAACTCTCGGATTCATTTTATCATATCACTTTAATGGTTCTATTTTGAAAACTGTTTCCCCCTGGCATGCTAAATCCCAGTTAGCCATCAATTCTTCTTTATGAATCTCAATCCATGCCTGTACCAGTTTCCCTTTATTTGTTTGAATGCTTCCATCAAGTACCTCACCATCAGGGATGGAAAAGATTGCTTCAGATCCCTGATACCTGACATGAATATGCGGAGAATGGTGCTGCTTGTTATCCATATAATACATCGATACAATGAGACCATAAAACATGCTTATGATTGCCATTTCTTCCTTGTATTTTACTCACATACTTATTTGCAAACTTACATGAAATTTCCCGATTACACATAAACGGGATAAAAATCCAGTCCGCCTCTCAATAGCCGCGCGTACTCGAAGTACAGTATATTTGCGGTAAAAACATTTGTATGAACAAATTAAAACGAGTTTGCGGACTGGACGTGCACAAAGATATAATTTTTGCGTGTGTCAAAAAGGAGAAATACCAAAGTGAAGTCAAACAATTTTCAACAACCACACAAGGTCTTTCAGAATTAAGTCACTGGATGCAGGGTGAACAAGTTGAAAAAGTTGCCATGGAAAGTACCGGCATTTATTGGATGCCGGTATGGCGTGCCCTGGAGTGCGATTTTAAACTTTTGCTGGTTAATCCATATTTTATAAAGCAAATGCCTGGTCGGAAGAGTGATGTTCAGGATGCACAATGGATAGCTACACTAATAGATAAAGAATTGTTGAAAGGTAGCGTTGTGCCGGAAAAGACCATAAGGGTCCTGCGTGATTACATGAGGCGGTATGCCCAGTTGCAGGGTCAAATGACACGCTGCTTGCAACAAATAGAAAAACAACTATCCAGGTGCAACATCAAGATAGCTTCATTAAGTTCAACCATAGGGAGTAAAACGGTTATTGATATTGTTGCCAGTATTTGCAAAGGGCAATACCAACCGGAACAACTGCTGAAATTAGTGCATGGTAGAATAAGGAATAAGCATGGCGAAAAAGTAAAACAGGCCTTAGAAGGCATCATTGATGAACACGACATCTTTTTGTTGCGACAGATTTATGCTGATTACCTTCATATCCATGATCAATGTGAAGCATTAGTGGGCCAAGCCCAAAAAGTAGCAGATGAAAATTACCAACAGGAAATAGAGTTGTTACAAACAATACCCGGTATCAAAAAATTATCTGCCATTATCATATTTGCAGAAATCGGAGGAAAGATCAATTTGTTTGAAACGGCGCAAAACCTTACCGGCTGGTGTGGTCTTCGCCCAAAAAACGATGAGAGTGCGGGAAAAATAAAAAGCCGATCCATAACAAAAGGAAACAAATACCTGCGCAGGATACTTGTACAAACAGGATGGGCGGCAAGCCGAACAAAAAATTGTTACCTGAAAACAAAGTTTGAGCAACTCAGTATTCGCAAATCAAGCAAAAAAGCCCTGATTGCAATTGCACGAAAACAACTGGTTATTATTTGGAATGTACTATCCAAAAATGAACCTTATGCAGAACCACAAATTGTTTTATCACCTGAGCAAATTGAAAGAAAGCAAAAATATTATCAAGGCAAACTTGAAAAGCTATTTAAAACAATTGAAAAGGCCGGCTAACTTTGTGGTGGCAATGTCCAGCAACTGATGGATAACCCCGTTTACAAACTGGTATCCTCGTTATTTTAACGAACAAAAACATATCTTCCGAAAGGAAAGATGAAGAAGAAATTAGCAACCCAATGCTCTTTATTTTTGTTATGTAACCGAGGATTTATAGAAGAAA
>VGGL01000106.1 GCA_016868575.1 Bacteroidota bacterium | reverse complement strand
CCGGCCTATTGCCGAGATAAGGATAGGTCTTCTGACTATCCGGGAAAAATGGGAAAAGTTCCTGAAAGAGCCTACCTCGATACTCACCGAGAACTATCTTTCAGCAAAATATCCCATCCATAAGCAGGGAAACAATATCCTGATCAACAGCGCAGTGATTCCCAACGCACAGTTGGTGAAAAAGATCCTGAAACTCAATCCCAATGAAGCCATCGTTGATAAAGACAGTATAGTTGCAATGCACATCACGGCTGACGACCTTGATAAAGTTGGCGATGGATCCTCAGAGGGAATTGAAGAGATCATGGATTGTCCTGAACATGTGAAATTGAACTTCCCCTGGGAAATATTCAATTTCAACCCTCAAGCCATTGTGGATGACTACAACCTCCTGGTTGCCACCAGGAAAAGCCAGGAGATCAGCCCGACCAACCGCGTGACGAATGCCGATCAGGTATTCCTGGATAAAGGAGCATCCGTCGAACATGCATATATCAACGCTTCGGAAGGTCCTGTGTACATCGGCAGAAATGCCGTTATCATGGAAGGCGCCATGCTTCGGGGTCCGCTTGCCATCATGGACCATGCCACCATCAAAATGGGGGCAAAGATTTATGGCGGAACCACTATCGGACCTCACTGTAAAGTCGGAGGAGAAGTGAGCAATTCAGTATTTTTCGCCTATTCCAACAAAGCCCATGATGGTTTTGTCGGTCATTCGGTCATTGCAGAATGGTGCAACCTTGGCGCCGATACCAATACTTCAGATCTGAAAAATACCTACGATGCCATCCGGATATGGAGCTACAAGGAGCAAACATTCATCAATACCTGCCAGCAGTTCGTCGGGCTGATCATGGGCGATCATTCCAAATGCGGCATCAATACCATGTTCAATTCCGGTACTGTCGTAGGCGTGAGCGCAAACATCTTCGGACCTGGTTTCCAACGTAATTTCATCCCTTCCTTTTCCTGGGGCGGCCCTTCCGGCATTCAGGAGTATAAACTCGACAAAGCACTCCAGGTGGCGGAAACCGTCTACAAAAGAAGAAATGTTGAAATGACGAATATAGATAAGGACATTCTTACCTACATTCATCAGATTACCCGATCTTACAGGAAACTGTAGTCCTACTCCATTCGCTGGTCCCCCTGTATCCTCCTTCACTTCTCTTGCATAATATTTGGCATACCTGTTGACAGGTCAAATGCCTTTGCCTCTCAAGAACAAAAAAAGTTGTCTCATACTTACTTACCAGAGTTCGAAAAAATGACGAAAGATATTGATAACATTGGTTTTTCAGATATTCTGAATGGTGATACGGAATTCATTCCACTGCTTTCTTCGGAAGATGAAGAGGTGATGAATTCGGAAAAAGTGCCAGACATACTGCCAATTTTACCGCTCAGAAACACGGTACTGTTTCCGGGTGTTGTCATCCCGATCACCGTGGGGCGCGATAAATCGATCAAGCTCATCAAAGATTATTATAAAGGAGATAAGATCATTGGGGTGATCGCACAGAAAGATGTCAATATTGAAGATCCTGACTTTGTTGACCTGTATAACATCGGAACGGTTGCTTTTATCCTCAAGCTATTACAAATGCCTGATGGAAGTACGACTGCCATCATTCAGGGAAAGAAGCGGTTCAGCTTATTGGAAGAGCTGCAGACGGATCCTTACCTTAAAGCAAAAGTGGAGCAATATGGAGATGCGAAGCAGGTGCAGCCTGATGCCAGATTTTCTGCCCTGATCTCGTCGGTGAAAGACCTAAGCATCCAGATCATTCAGAAATCTCCCAATATCCCTTCTGAAGCGGCTTTTGCTGTGAAAAACATTGAAAGCCATGCTTTTCTTGTCAATTTTATCTCCTCCAACCTCAACATCGACCTCATTGAAAAGCAAAAGTTGCTTGAAATTTCTGACCTGGTTGAAAGAGCAAACCTTGTCCTCAAGCTTTTAACTCAGGAGTTGCAGGTGCTGGATCTGAAGAATCAGATACAGGATAAGGTGAAAATGGATTTTGACAAGCAGCAGCGAGACTTCCTGCTTAACCAGCAGTTAAAGATCATTCAGGAAGAACTTGGCGGCAGCTCGCATTTTCAGGAAGTGAATGAAATGAAAGAGAAGGCTGCAAAAAAGAAGTGGTCAAAAGAGGTTGAGGAGGTATTTATCAGGGAATTGGAAAAACTCCATCGGATGCATCCGGCTGCGGCAGAATACAGCCTGCAGATAAACTACCTGGATATGCTGGTAGGATTGCCATGGAATGAATACACCGATGACGATTTCGACTTGGATCATGCCCAGAAGATCCTCGATGACGATCACTTTGGCCTGGAGAAGGTAAAAGAGCGGATCATTGAGTACCTGGCAGTGGTGAAACTGAAGAAAAACCTTAAATCACCCATCCTTTGTCTGGTAGGCCCTCCGGGTGTTGGAAAAACATCCCTGGGGAAGAGTATAGCGCGTGCTCTGGGGAGGAAGTACACCCGAATGTCGCTGGGAGGACTCCGGGATGAAGGAGAGCTGCGTGGTCACCGGAAAACATACATTGGTGCCATGCCTGGCCGGATCATCCAGAGCCTGAAAAAAATACAATCATCAAACCCTGTCTTTGTGCTGGATGAGATTGACAAGGTCATGGGTATGAACATCAATGGAGATCCGCAGGCTGCCTTGCTCGAAATCCTTGATCCGGAACAAAACAATGCCTTTCACGATAACTACCTGGAGGTCGAATTTGATCTTTCCCGTGTAATGTTCATCGCCACAGCCAACACCATGGCCACCATCCATCCGGCCTTGCGTGACCGCATGGAAGTGATCGAGATCAACGGCTATATCATGGAAGAAAAAATGGAGATAGCCAAACGTCATCTCATACCCAAGCAATTGTTTGAACATGGCGTGAAGAAGTCTCAGGTCAAGTTCACAGATAGTCTGCTGAAAAAGACCATTGAAGACTACACCAGGGAATCAGGTGTCAGAACACTGGAAAAAAACATCGCAAAGGTCATCCGCAGTAAGGTTCGTTCCATTGTCAGCAAGCAGAAAGTAAAGCCGGCCATCGATGATAAAGATCTGCAAAAGATCCTCGGCCCCGCTCAATTCAAACGGGAAAAGGCATTTAATCATGAGGTGCCCGGCGTTGTCACCGGACTTGCCTGGACTTCCGAAGGGGGAGAGATCCTGTTTGTGGAGGTAAGCCTCAGCAAAGGGAAAGGAGAGCTCAGGTTAACCGGTAACCTGGGCGATGTGATGAAAGAATCAGCCACCCTGGCATTGGAATACCTGAAAGCCCACACTGAAATGCTGGGGCTGAACGCCAACCTCTTCAAAAACTGGAATGTACATATCCACGTCCCCGAAGGGGCGACGCCAAAAGATGGTCCATCTGCAGGCATCACGATGTTCACCGCACTTGCATCGGCATTCACCCAGCGAAAGGTGAAGGAAAATATCGCCATGACCGGGGAAATCACCCTGCGCGGAAAAGTATTGCCGGTTGGTGGTATCCGGGAAAAAATGCTGGCAGCCAAACGGGCAGGAATTAAAGATATCTTCCTGTCCAAAGAGAATAAAAAAGATATCGAGGAGATCAAACCTGATTACCTTGAAGGACTGAAATTTCATTACCTTGATGAGATGATCGAAGTGATCGATCAGGCATTGCTGACAGAGCAGGTGAAAAATCCAAGGATTTTTAGTTAACCTTCCCACGATTGAGAATAAACCATGACAGCGTCTGAAAGACGCTGTCATGGGTTGGAAGCGTAGGACCCCTCCCAACCCTTCCCCTTGCAGGGGAGGGCAGGGTGGGGTCGTTGGTTTAGGAGGGCAGGGTGGGGTCGTTGTGGGGTCTATTTCACCACAACCATCTTCCTGATAAAACTTCCGCTTGTCGTTTCCATCTTATAGAAGCAAATACCTGTTGAAATAATGCTGGTATCAACAGTGACCTCGTACTTGCCAGGCTCTTTCCATGCATCCGCCAATGTAGCGATTGTCCTTCCGAAACTGTCTGTCAGTGAAAGAGTTACTTTCATTTTCTCCTTTATCTCATAAGGAATACGTGTGATCCCCTGAGCCGGATTCGGAATATTCTGCCCAAGTAGCGCCTGCATGGGTACCGCTTCATTCATTCCCAACACCGTCGTAGCTTGCTTGATGACAATCTCCCGGTCGGGATCAAAAATCAGCGAAACAGGTTCCTTTTGAACAATGAACATGAAAGTCTGTTGGTTGGAATCATTCATGAATGTCACAGTAGTATCGGTGTTATCAGCGAAGATTACTTTGAGTTCTACCGGCATTTTGAAAAAAACCGTTCCCGTCTGGATTTGGTTTGTCGTAAAAATAACATTCCACTTATCACAGCCCAGTGCCTGAAAACCATACTCATTGTAATACTCAGGATGGTCAGGAGCATACACCCATTGATCAAAAAACCAGGTCATATCTTCTCCGCTGACCTCGTTCACCTTGGCAATAAAATCTGTAGTGACAGCATATTTGAACATGTAGTTGGTATCGGTGCCGTAACTGTTCATCACATTGAAGAACAAAGAATCACCTAAAACATACCGCAACATATGGAGAACACATGCTCCTTTGTTGTAGATGATAGCGGTATGATACAAAGTATCGATCCCCGGGGTGTGGATAGCCCATTCGGGATTGTAGATCGGCCATCCGGGATTGTGTGACAGGTAGTAGTTGGCGTAGCTATTGATCTGGCTTTTATAGGATGCATATCCTTGTTTGTATTCTTTCCAAAGGGGATAACAAAAGGTGCCAAATCCCTCATTGAGCCAGATATCTGCCCAGGTGCCACAGGTGATCAGGTCGCCGAACCATTGGTGGGCATGTTCATGTGCGATCAGATCTTCATCCCAACAGTTGGTGCAAAGGTTTACCATCGACTGGTTTTCCATCCCGCCCCAGGGGAAAGTGTTGTTTAATGTGGCAAAGCCAACCTTTTCATGCGGATAAACACCGAATTTTTCCGAATAAAAGTCATTCATGTCACCCATGATCGACTCAATATAGGAGGGATTTTCGGTTGAACGGTGATAGAATCGCATGGGGATTTGCTCCGGTGGAGTTCCGGGCTTCGTCCAGTATATAACATCCAAATCCCAGGTAATTTTTGAAGAGATGGTGACAAGGTAAGTAGCAACCGGATTTTCGCTGATCCACCGGTAATAGATAGTATCTGCAACTTTTGTGCTGTCGGCGAGATATCCTGTGGATCCCAGCAGGACGGTTGCCGGGACTTTAACCCGAATATCTGTTTGCGCTTTATCATAAGGTTTATCCCAGCAAGGGAACCACTTCCGGGCGCCTTCCGGTGGACAATCTGTGAAGACGTAGCCACCGCTCACATAAAACGCATTGTCTGTGATATTCAGGTGCTTGTAACTGATCCTTACAGTTGCGACCTCACCCGGAACATAGGTTCGGTTGAGCATGATTTTCAGGGTGTCATTCAAATGGGTAAAGGATACGCCGGCCTTCCTCACCGAGTCTATCTGAAGTGAGGTATTCACCGCATTTAACTTGATATAGTTTAAGGTGGAATCCACCTTGAAGGTTATTTCAATCTTTGATCTGAACGTCTTCGGATAGGGCGTGGTGTAATTCGCATACAGATTCATGTCCATCTTGTATTTCAGGACATCATAGGTATGCATGAGGAGTAAGGTGGAGCTATCCGACGAAAGGGACTCAAACCGAGTGACAGGGTTGGTGATCATCCCATTTGCCTGGAAAGACAAAAACATGATGCAGGATGCCAGGATCAGTGGAAAAAGGTACTTTTTCATGAGCGTTGGAAAAATTGTGATTATCATAATTACAGCTTGACCATCTTACAAGAGGCGGTGTTGCTATTGGTTTTCAAAGAAACAGTATACACCCCCGGCTTCAGGTCAGAGCAGTCAACAATACGTATATGTATTCCCGCAGTAGCCACACCTTCATATACAGTCTTTACCTTCTTTCCACCCATATCAATGATGTCCAGGCTGATCTTGCCTGATTCCGGAAGGGTATACCTGAATGTTGTGGAATTCACGACTGGATTGGGCAGGTTTGGCTGCAGGTTAAAGGCGCCACCCACATGGGTATCAGGTACTCCGAAAACCGTCGAGGCTTCCTTCAATACAATCTGGGTGTAAGGATCAAAGATGAATGTCACCGGCTGCTGATCGAAGATGAAGGCAAACGACTGATCATTTGCGTCATTCATTACCCTAAAGAGGGTATCTGACCCGCCTGCAAAACCGATATACAGTTCAAGTGGCATTTGATGGAAGGGGGAGTTGGTTTGTACCTGCCTGGTGAAGAAATTTACCGTCCAGGTTCCATCTCCGTTGTCTTCAAAATTGTATGTATTCTGGTATACCGGATGGTTGGGTTCATATATCCATGCGTCAAAGAACCGGTTATAGTCTTCTCCCGTCACATCATTGACAACCTCCACAAAATCGGGAATCTCGGCAGAACCATATTTTAATTCCGGTTTATTTGCATAGGTTTGCAGGATTTCAAAAAACAGGTCATCTCCGGTAACATACCGCAGGAGGTGAAGGACACATGCGCCTTTCTCGTAAGTCAAGGCATAATTGAATAAAACATTATTCGGTGGGGTGTTTACGGCCCAGTCAGGCTCTGAGATAGCCCAACCCGGGTTGTTATTGAGGTAATCATAGGCATAATTATCGATCTCTGATTTATAATCCGAATATCCTCCAAGATGCTCCAGCCAGAGCGCTTCGATGAAGGTGGCAAACCCCTCATTCAGCCAGATATCCGCCCAGGTTGCGCAGGTGATCATGTCGCCGAACCACTGATGTGCATATTCATGAGAAACCAACCCCTCATACCAGCAGAAAGGACAGAGGCTGGTCAGTGTCTGATTTTCCATGCCACCCCATGTGAAGGCTGGATTAATGGTTGCAAAGCCGTTTTTCTGGAAAGGATGTTCGCAAAATATCTCGCTGTAAAAAGTTGTCATTTCTCCAATGATACTTTCGATGTAAGAAGGGTCTTCTCCATTGTTATAATAGAAGCGGATCGGAACAATTTCCGTGGGATTGGAGATTTTCGGCCAGCCGACAATATCGAGGTTATAGTTGACCTGGGAAGTGATCACCATGATGTAGGTGGCAATGGGATCTGTACTGATCCAGGTGTAATAGATCTCGCTGCCTGTATTAAGTGAATCGGCAAGCGCACCATTGGAACCCAGCAAGACATTCGTGGGCACCCTTGCTTTCAGCGTCAGGGTCGCCTTATCTGAAGGTTTGTCATAACAAGGAAACCACTTTCTTGCTCCTTCCGGCTCACAATCGGTGAAGACATAACCTTTTCCTGCATAAACTCCCGTATAAAAAGCATTATCCTGTACGTTGAGATGATGATACGAAATCCTGACGATGGCAGTCTCTCCCGGATTATAGGTTCGGTCAAGCTGGATGGTCAGGATATTTCCAGTATGGGTGAAGGAGATACCTGCTTTTCTAACAGAATCAATGACGATAGACGAATTGACAGCATTCAGCTTAATGCTGTTGATGACGCTGTCAGCTTCGAACGTAACGATACATTTCCCTGTAAATGATGCCGGGTATGGACTCTGATAGCAGGAGTAGAGATCAAGATCCAACGAATAATTGATCACATCAAAGGAATGGGGCTGGGGGAGGATATCCGTGGGATCAACCAGTGAAGCAGCCTGTGCTTTCTTCTGATGACAATGATATGAACCTCGAAGTAATAGGTTGTCAGTCTGTGAAATGCCAACTTGAGTAAGGATTGAGAATGCCAGTAAGAATGGAAAAATCTTCATGGGAAAGGTGTTTTTTACAAAACTACGAATTTCTGGTAAATATTTCCCCGGTGATCGGCATGTCGAAGTAAAACCGCCTATTTTTGTGGAGATTTTTTCGATGAAGCCTTTCATTTCATACTACCTGTCGTTAGCGCTCCTGACTATCGTGGCCTTTTCCTGCAAGAGGTTTGCAGAAGATCCTGAAAAAAAGATCTTCAGATACAACGAATCTGCCGGGATCACTTCACTGGATCCTGCTTTTGCCAAAGACCAGGCCAATATCTGGGCGGTTAACCAGCTTTTCAACGGGCTGGTGCAGTTGAGCAGCGATCTGCATATTCAGCCATGCATCGCAAAGAGTTGGAGAATTTCCGATGATGGCCTGACATACACTTTCACCCTCAGAGGTGATGTCTTTTTTCATGATAATCCTTGTTTTCCAGATGGAGAGGGGAGGAGGCTGATTGCCTCAGATTTTGTCTTCTCACTCCGGCGGTTGGCCGATCCGCAAATGGCTTCTCCAGGCGCCTGGATATTAAATGATGTGGCGGAGGCCGATGGACACAAGCAGGTCTCTTGTCCCGATGATTCAACCCTGATTATCCGGCTGAAAAGAGCATTTCCACCCTTTCTGGGGCTGCTCACAACACAGTATGCTTCGGT
>VGGL01000105.1 GCA_016868575.1 Bacteroidota bacterium | reverse complement strand
TGTACACGAATACATTATGACGACCCCCTTGCTATCCGTGAGATCAAGCGGTTTGTAGCTGATCATGTTGAGGATGGGCCGTTGCCGGAGGTGATTGCACCCAGAGGAAAAAAAGTCGCCATCATCGGTGCAGGGCCTGCCGGGCTTTCATGCGCCTACTACCTGCACATCGCAGGGTTTCGGGTAACTGTTTTCGAAGCCGCCGAGACTGCAGGAGGTACTGTTGCATCCCTCATTCCTTCTTTCCGGCTTCCACAGGAAAGCATTGAAAGGGATATCCGGCGACTGATCAACCTCGGTATTCAGATCCACTTTCATACTCCTGTTGATGAAGCCCAATTTGAGAAGATCAAGGAGGAATACGAGGTAGTATTTGTGGCAACCGGGGCATTGAAAAACAGGAAACTTCAGGTTCCCGGGGATGATGCGGCAGGAGTGCTGAATCCGCTCGCCTTCCTGCGGGATTACAAACTCCATGGCACACATCAACTCGGAAAAACAATTGTTGTCGTTGGAGGCGGCAATACTGCGATGGATGCTGCCCGTACAGCAAAAAAAATCTTAGGAAAGAACGGCAGTGTAAAGATCCTTTACCGGCGTACGCGAGAAGATATGCCAGCGGAGCCGGATGAAATTCAGGCGGTGCTGGCGGAAGAAATCGAGATCATCGAATTGGTCAATCCGGTATCTATCATCACCGATAATGCTCAAGTAAAAGGGATCCGGCTGGCCGGCATGGTAACTGAAGGCAAAGGTGCTGATGGTCGGAACAAGGTTGTTCCAAGCGGGAATCCAGCATTTGAGATGGCCGCAGACACCATCATCCCGGCATTGGGTCAGGAGTCGGCTGTTCCCTTCCTGGATATCAGCAAAATCAGAAAATCACCGGATGGCTATTTCCAGGCCGGTAAAAATATCTTCCTTGGCGGGGATGCTGCACGGGGTGGATCGAATATCATCTCGGCCATTGCTGACGGCAGGAAAACAGCCGGATTTATTATCCGCAACGCGTCCCCCGACACCAGGCACGATCGGGTTTCAGACGCACCTGCAGATTTTTATGTCTCACTGATGCAATCCAGGAGCAGGCGAATATACAGTCCTGTAAGGATTAAAGCGGAAATATCTGCTCTTCCGGGAGTGCCGGTATTCAACGTCGAATCAATAGATCAGGCATCTCTTGAAGCTTCACGCTGCCTTTTCTGCGACGTTTTATGTAACACCTGTGTGACGGTATGCCCGAATCTGGCTAATTATCATTATCATACCAAACCCGAAGTTCTCCGGCTGCAAAAGGCTTCCAGGAATGGCGATCAGGTGAAAATTGAAGATCACAAAGTCTTTCGTATTGAACAAGTACATCAGATCCTGCACATCGCGGACTTCTGCAATGAATGTGGCAATTGTGAGACATTTTGCCCGTCATCCGGAGCGCCATATAAAGACAAACCCCATTTTTTTCTCACCGTCCAAAGCTTTAACGCGTGTGATGAAGGATTCATGATCAGTAAGCTCAGCCATGCTACGATCCTGATCCAGAAGAACCACAACCGCATCACAACCCTGTCGCACATGGCAGATCGCTATGTGTATGAGACTGAGGAGTTGGAAGCGACCTTTGACCTGTCTGATTTTCGCCTGCAGCATGTCCGTTTTCGTGTTCCATGTGTACAGACGGCCTTTTTCGAGACAGCGGCGATGATGAAGGTGTTGCTGCATGGGGCGGAGGGGTTGTACACTCACCAATGACCTCAGCCCCCGTCCCCTGAAGAGGACCCCTCCCTGCCCTCCCCTTGAAGGGGAGGGTTTGGGGTGGGGTCGTTGCATTTACAAGGGAAGGCTATCTTTTATACCTTTGCACCTTAATATTTTCGATCATGATTGAGCTGACTGACCGGATCATCAACCGCGAATTTCGCCGGAATGCTGTGAACCGTTTCAGGGAAAAAGGGATCATCCTGCCCACGTTTGAAGAGATGCGACATCCTGAACTGATCCCTGAGAAGATCAAGAACAGGCTGAAAAATGTTGGTCTCTGGGAGCTGGATCCGGTAAACCTGTTCCGGATTACCTGGAAAAACGAGCCGGTTGAGAAAGGAGGCGGCTTCGGGAAGGTCAATTTCCTGGAGATCCCCTCCGCACTTACCGGGGTTAAGGCCCGCATCCTTATGCTGACCGGCAAATGGTTTCCGACAGGCGCCCACAAGGTTGGCGCAGCTTACGGCTGCCTTGCACCCAGGATTGTCAGCGGCCAATTCGACCCAACCTATCACAAGGCGGTGTGGCCTTCAACAGGTAACTATTGTCGGGGCGGGGCCTTCGACTCCTATCTGATGGGATGCACAGCCGTGGCTATCCTTCCGGAAGAGATGAGCAAAGAACGTTTTACGTGGTTGAAAGATATTGGATCTGAGGTCATCGCAACCCCTGGCTGTGAATCAAACGTAAAGGAAATTTATGATAAATGCTGGGAAATCCGCCGTACCCGACCCGACTGCATCATCCTCAATCAATTTGATGAGTTCGGCAATCCCATCTGGCATTATCATGTCACAGGACCGGCCATCGAAGAGGTGTTCAAAGGAACCGGTGATAATAAATCGAGGCTATCTGCCTTCATTTCGAATACGGGATCAGCAGGGACCATTGCAGCCGGCGACTATCTCCGGACACTTTATCCGCAGTTGAAGGTTGTTGCTTCGGAAGCGCTCCAGTGCCCTACCCTGCTGATGAACGGCTTTGGCGGCCACCGCATCGAAGGGATCGGAGATAAACATATCCCCTGGGTGCATAACGTCCGCAATACAGATATCGTCACAGCGATTGACGACGAAGCCTGCATGCAGCTATTAAGGCTGTTCAACGATCCCGCCGGACAGGCATTCATGATCGGGGAAAAGATCGATGAAGGGTTTATTAAAAACCTATCGCTTCTCGGCATCTCAAGCATTGCCAATTTGTTGTCTGCCATAAAAGTAGCCAGGTACTATGAATACAATCACAATGATGTAATCCTCACCATTGCCACTGACTCGGCTGACCTCTATCAGAGCAGGATCTCTGAAATGAACACCTCATCTCCTTATTCGATCCAACAGGCTGCAAGAGATTACGAACGGTTCATTCTGGGTGAAAACATCCACCACCTGAAAGAATTGACTTACACTGACAAAAAAGCCATCCACAACCTGAAATATTTTACTTGGGTTGAACAACAGGAAAAAGAAGTTGGTGACCTCAACCGTTTGTGGTATGACGATGAAATCTGGCCGATGCTGTTCAATCAGCCAACCATGTGGGATGACATGATCAGGGAATTCAACCGGGATGTGGCCGGGGGGTGAGTTTATTCGCGGAGAGAGAGGGATTATTCGCTTTGCTCATGATCCCGTTTGAGGGTGGCTTCAAAAGAAAAATTTCAGTCGCTTTGCTCCTTTTGATTTGTTGTTTTACGCTTCCTGAAAACTTCGTTTTCGTAAGCTTTAAAAACAAAAAATCCCGCTTTGCGGGAAATTTTTCTTTTGGCGGAGAGAGAGGGATTCGAACCCCCGGACCCCGTAAGAGGTCAACGGTTTTCAAGACCGCCGCATTCGACCACTCTGCCATCTCTCCAACGTGATCGGATTTTCTTTGAAAAATTGCGGTGCAAAAATACAAAAAGCCTGCTAACCCTGACTTTTTCACCCAATATTCTTCCATTCTTACCGTTCGTATAGGGAAAGTGATATAATATCCGTGGTCGATTACGCCGGTTATTGTATCTTTGTATGCTTAAATCCACGTCTATGAAAAAAGTTACTTTTTTATTGATATTCAGTGCATTGATATCACTATCCCACGCATCTCAAGCCAAAGAACTCTGGGCCTATCTGACTTATGCTACTTTTTTTTCACCTACCGAGGGTCCCTATGTTGAGACATACATCTCCGTAGCGGCCAGGAGCGTGGAGTTCGTGAAGAATGACAACGGGAAGTTCCAGGCAACAGTGAACCTGAACCTGATGTTCAAACAAAATAATGAGGTCAAGAGTTTCAAGAAATACGACCTCTTCTCTCCGGAGGTCACGGATACTACCAAGCTGGACTTTAATTTCCTTGACTTGCAGCGATTTGCCATTCCAAATGGCACCTATGATCTTGACATCATCATCGCTGATAAACACGGTAAAGAAAAGCCATTTGAGACTACACAACCCATCACGCTTGACTTCCCGGAGGATAAAATCACGCTGTCAGGCATCGAGCTTGTGTATTCCTATGAGAAATCAACCAACCCTTCCATTCTGACCAAAAGTGGCTATGACCTGGTTCCTAATGTCTACAACTTCTACCCTTCAAATACCGATAAACTGGCTTTCTTCACGGAGATATACAACACGGAGAAGATCATGGGTACCGATCAGAAATTCCTGTTGACCTATTACATCGAGAGTTTTGAGAACAACCGCAAACTGGACGAATTCACACGTGTCAGGAAAGAGATCGCGCGCCCCATCAACATTCTGCTGAGCGAGTTTAACATCAGCAACCTGCCAACAGGAAACTATAACCTGGGTGTTGAGATCAGAAATCAGCGCAACGAACTGGTAGCATCCAACCAGTTTTTCTTCCAGCGAAGCAACCCCAAAGCCAGCATGAATGTTTCAGAAATAGCCGGGATCAATACCGCCAATACTTTTGTTGACCCCATCCGGAACAGAGATACCCTTGTGGAATATGTCAATAGTGTCTATCCTATTACCACTGCGACAGAGAAGAATTTTATTCAGGGAATCATCAAGACTGCCGACGTGACCACCTTGCAGCAGTTCTTCTTTTCTTTTTGGAGTAAACGTAACCCGGCCAATCCGGAGTCAGCGTGGCGTGAGTATCAGAAAGAGCTTTTCAAAGTGGATGCTTTATTCAAAACATCCATCTCAAGGGGATATCAGACTGACCGGGGCAGGGTTTACCTGCAATACGGACCACCAAACACCCGGGTAGAAGAAAAAGATGACCCGGCAACTTATCCCTATGAGATATGGCATTACTACACGCTTCGAAACCAGACGAACCGAAAATTTGTCTTCTTTGCCCGCGACCGGAGCACCAATGACTATGTCCTGATCCATTCGGATGCCATTGGGGAAGTGCAGAATTACCGCTGGCAGGTTGATCTGCGAAACCGCGTCTATGCACCGGTCGACTTACAAAACAATGATATCTACAACATTTGGGGTTCCCGGGTGAAGGACTATTTCGACAATCCGTACTAAACCATTTCATTTTTCTATTTTTGCAGCCATAAACTGCGAACATGCCGGTCGTCAACTTCCTTTTCAGGATATACTTGTACTTACTCTCGCTGCTGCCATTTTGGATGCTATACTTGTATTCTGACTTCCTGGCCTTTCTGGCTTACTCCATCATCAGATACCGGCGGCATGAGGTGCTGGACAACCTCAGGAAGGCCTTTCCCGAACAGACCGAAAAGCAACGTAAAAGGATCGCTCGCCGATTTTACAGGAACCTCACTGACGTGATTCTGGAGATGATCAAAACGCCGCGCCTTTCCGAAGAACAATTGGCACAGCGGGTGAAGATCAAAAACCTTGACCTGCTTAACCAGTTCTATTCAGAAAAGAGAAGTGTGATCGGGATCTTTGCCCATCTCTTCAGTTGGGAATGGGTTGGTTACTGCGCAAATATGAGCATTCGACAGCGACCTTATGTGGTTATCAAGCCCATGAAGAATCCCTTTTTCAACAACTACATCACCGGTATCAGAACCCATTTTACCAAGGATTACCTCGTTCATCTCAGGGAAACGATGAAGGTGATCATCGAAAACAAGAATGATACTTGCGTTTATTGGATTGCTGCTGATCAGAGCCCACCGAGACAGGAGGTATCTTTCTGGACGCCTTTCTTCGGACAGGACACACCATTCTCCCTTGGAATCGAGAAAGTTGCCAAACGGTTTGACATGGGTGTGATCTATTGCCATATCAGAAGGTCTTCCAGGCGGGGGCACTATGAATTGGAGTTCCAGCTGGTGATGGACCACACACACGATTCTGCCGACTTTGCGATCACCGAAAAAGTTGCCCGCTTGATCGAGGACAACATCCGACAGGATCCAACCAACTGGCTCTGGTCGCACCGGAGGTGGAAATATCGCCGGGAAGACATGGAGGCCAAAACATATTCTGCGTGAAGGTAGCTGTTGTCATATTGAACTGGAACGGCGAAACATTTCTCCGGCAGTTTCTCCCGACTGTGATAGAACACAGTGCCGGCGCAGCAGAGGTGATCATTGCCGACAATGCGTCGATGGATGGCTCCGTTGCGTATATCCGCAACACTTTCCCGGCACTCCGCATCATTCAGCACAACTCGAACAAAGGCTTTGCTGCCGGATACAACCTGGCTTTGCAGCAAATCGAAGCGGATTATTTTATTCTCCTTAACTCTGATATTGAGGTTACGCCCAACTGGATTCCTCCGGTCATTGAACTGATGGAAAAAGACCCATCCGTTGGCGCCTGTCAGCCAAAACTCCGCTCCTGCCATGACCGGAAAAAGTTTGAATATGCCGGAGCTGCAGGCGGTTTTATTGATAAATACGGATACCCTTTCTGCCGGGGGAGGGTATTCCAGCACATGGAAGAAGATACCGGGCAATATGACGATGAAGCCGAGATTTTCTGGGCTACCGGCGCCTGTATGTTTGTCAGGGCTGATCTATATAATAAGCTGGGCGGGCTGGATGATGATTTTTTTGCTCACATGGAAGAGATCGATTTTTGCTGGCGGCTGAAAAATGAGGGGTACCGAATCATGTATTGCTCGAAATCGACGGTGTACCATGTCGGTGGCGGGACTTTGCCAAAATCATCCTATAAGAAAACCTACCTGAATTTTCGGAACAATTTCATGCTGCTGTACAAGAATTTACCAGCCAACCGATTTTTTCCTGTCTTTTCAACCCGGCTGCTGCTGGATGGTGTGGCTGCGTTTAAGTTTCTGATGGAAGGACATTTCAGGGACTTCTTTGCCGTTTCCCGGGCACATCTCAGTTTTTACAAACGCCTCACCTTCCTGAAGATCAAAAGATCCACGACATCCCAACACCCTGCCAAACAGGTTTACCAGAAAAACATTGTCATCGATCACTTCCTGCGAAGGAAAAACCGTTTCAGTGACCTGGACAGTTCTGACTTCAGTAAGTGACCCATGCGGTGCTAATTTGCTAATGTTCTAATTTGCTAATGTGCTAATGTGCTGATAATTATTAATTGTTCATTGTTAATTGTTCAATGACCCGTCAGGCTTTCCACAGCCAACCGGTAGGAGTCCAGGCCGAAGCCGGTGATGAGGCCTTTGACGCAGGGGGCGAGCAGAGATTGGCGACGAAACTCTTCCCGGGCGAAGATGTTGGAGATGTGCACCTCTACAACAGGAGCCCGGATGGCTTTAATAGCATCGGCAATGGCCACTGAGGTATGTGTGTATCCACCGGCATTTAAGATGATTCCATCATAGATGAAGCCCACTTTCTGTAACGTGTCGATGATCTCTCCCTCCACATTGCTCTGGAAATATTCGAGGGTGGTCTCCGGATAACGGTTACGGAGCTTTTTCAAATAAACCTCAAACGGAACATCGCCATATACCGACGTCTCCCGTACGCCGACCAGGTTCAGGTTTGGTCCGTTGATGATGATGATCCGCATGTTTTTTTTGGCTAAATTAGTGAATGTTTTATTACTTTTGCATTGTTCCAAGAAGGGGTGCCCTCAAGTTACGGGCTGAGATCATACTCTTAGAACCTGATCCGGGTAATGCCGGCGTAGGGAATAAAAAACTGAACCATACTTTCCTCCTTGGATGATCGCCTTGAAAAGGTAATATTATGTTTAAAAACATCCAACAGATGAAACAGTTTTTTTGGTTTCTGGCCGTTATTTTCCTGCCCGTATTTGTGCAGGCACAATTCGACATACGAGGTATGGTATCTGACAGTTCAGGTACCACTTTACCAGGTGCTCATGTTCAAGTTCTTCAGCGAAATCATGGAACTGTCACAAATCAGGATGGTTCCTTCCGGATCGGTAACCTGAAGCCCGGAAGATATACCCTGGAAGCAACATTCATCGGGTATAAATCAGCCAGGCGCGAGATCATCCTGAAACAGGATGAAACCATCCATTTCATCCTGGAGATCAATCCGCTCATGCAGGACGAGGTAATCATCCAGGCGACACGGGCGACGGATAAAACCCCGGCGACATACATCAACATCAGCAGGGACGACATTGAAAAACTGAATATGGTTAAAGACATCCCTTATCTGGTCGAAAATACCCCATCCATTGTTACCACTTCGGATGCGGGCATGGGGGTCGGCTATACATGGATGTCCATCCGCGGCACCGACATTACCCGGATTAACGTTACCATGAACGGCATCCCGCTGAATGACACTGAATCGCAAAGCCTGTGGTTTGTTGACCTGCCTGATCTGGCTTCTTCCATTGAACAGATGCAGATCCAGCGAGGGGTTGGCACCTCAACCAACGGTCCGGCTGCCTTCGGCGCAAGCATCAACA
>VGGL01000104.1 GCA_016868575.1 Bacteroidota bacterium | reverse complement strand
ATTGTCGTTGATATATTTCAATCCCACTTCCGGCGGGACTGCGCTCAGATCGCTTGGGACGGAAGGGCAAAATGTTGGGTTTGACGGACGTAAGGCCTACTCAACTATCAGTGCCGCCATACCCTTCGGTATCGGGGTTAAATTCAGTCTCTCCAAGCGACTGTGCCTCACCGCTGAATGGGGAATGCGGAAAACATTCACCGATTATCTTGACGATGTCAGTAAAACCTATTATCTCGATGGAGCTTCGATCAATCCTGACGATCCGGGACAATTGCTGTCGGATCCAACGCGTACACATCAACCCTATATGCAAAGGGGTAATTCAAGAACCAAAGATTGGTTTGATTATTCCGGTCTCACCTTAACCTACAAGTTCAACCTCAGAAAAGCCACAACCTGCAAGGATTATCAGACGAAATAAGGATAAAAGAAGAAAAAGCCTACTTTTGCACCAGTTTTAACGGATGTTCACCAAGGATCAAATAGATATTTCAAGGCTTCCAAGTCACGTTGCCATCATCATGGATGGGAATGGCCGATGGGCCCGGCAACGTGGTCTTCTGCGCACCAAAGGGCATGAACATGCTATCCGGGCGGTGAAGGACACTGTTGAAGCAGCTGCGGAAATTGGTGTTCAGTACCTGACTCTCTACGCTTTCTCAACAGAAAACTGGAAAAGACCAAAGTACGAGGTCACTTCGCTCATGCGACTGCTGGTCAAATCGATCCACAGGGAAACAAAAACACTGATGGATAACAACATCCGGCTAAAGGCTATCGGCGATTTGAAAAGCCTCCCGACCAAAAGTCTGCAAGAGCTTCAAAAGGCTATTGATCAGACGTCAGGTAACAACCGGATGACCCTGATCCTGGCGCTGAGTTACAGCGCCCGCTGGGAAATATTGGAAGCAGCCAAAAAAATGGCCGGCATGATCGCAAAGGGTCAAATGCAAGCAGATAAGATATCCCAGGATACTTTCCAGAGCTTGCTGACCACAACAGGAATCCCCGATCCTGAACTATTGATCAGGTCGAGCGGAGAGTACCGGATCAGCAATTTCCTGCTCTGGCAGATAGCCTATTCCGAACTCTATTTTACCCCCAAACTCTGGCCAGACTTTCGCAAGGAAGATCTTTACGAAGCCCTCATCAATTACCAAAACAGAGAACGCCGGTTTGGCATGACCAGTGAACAAATCAACTAATCGACCATGCACCTGAAGATCTCCCTGTTACTATCCCTGCTTTTGTTAACCGGAATCGCGCTGCGATCACAGGAGATCCCCGGCAACGAAGTCATCGACTACTCCAATCCGGTGGAATATACGCTTGGCGGAGTCACCGTGACAGGCGTGAAGTATCTTGACGGGAACGTCATGGCGATGTTATCCGGCTTATCTGTGGGCGACAAAGTGATGGTCCCTGGTGATAAGATCGCATCTGCCATCCGCAAACTTTGGGATCAGGGACTGTTTGAAGACATCAAGATCAAAATCGACCGGATTCAGGACAACCTGATCTTTCTCAATATCGAACTGAAAGAAAGACCACGGCTTTCCAAGTTTGCTTTCAGCGGGATCAAGAACTCGGAAGCTGACAACATCAGGGAAAAAATCAAACTGGTTAAAGGAGATGTCGTAACCGATAACCTGGTAAACCGGACATCCAACATCATGCGCCAATATTTCATCGATAAGGGCTATCTGAATGTTGAAGTCAAGGTCACACAAAAACGTGATTCAGCCAGCGCCAGTGACGTTGTACTGGTATTCGATATCGATAAGAATTCCCGCATCAGGATCTATCAGATCAATGTCTACGGGAACGAAAACCTGAGTACTCAGCGGATCAAGAACGCCTTCAAAAAAACCAAGGAAAAAGGCTACTTCAACCCATTGAATGACCTTGAAAAGATGATCTATCAAGCCGTACAGGCCGCCCTAAGGTTCAATTTTGAAGAGATCGCCACCATCCTAGAAAATCAGGTGAACAACAATCTGAAGCTTAGAATCTTCAAATCATCCAAATTCATTGAAGAGGAGTATGAAGAAGGCAAGATCAACCTGATTGATAAGTACAATAGCATGGGATTCCGTGATGCCAGGATCGTCAGGGATTCTGTTTACCGGTACGGAGATGACATGATCGCCATAGACCTTTACATGGATGAAGGGAAGAAGTATTATTTCCGGAATATCTCCTGGATCGGAAACACCAAATACTCCGATCAATTCCTCAGCAACATTTTGAAGATCAATAAGGGAGACGTTTACAACCAGGAACTGTTAAGTACCTACATCGACTATAATCCCAATGGCGGTGACATCAGTTCATTGTATATGGATGACGGGTACCTGTTTTTCTCTGCAACGCCTGTTGAAACAGCCATTGTAAACGACAGCATCGATATTGAGATCCAGATTTACGAAGGAAAACAGGCTACGATCAGTAAAGTGACCCTGAAAGGCAATACGAAAACCAATGATCATGTGGCCATCCGGGAGATGTATACCCTTCCCGGGCAGTTGTTCAGCCGGGATAAACTGATCCGAACCCAGCGGCAACTCGGTCAGTTAAGGTATTTTGATGCAGAAAAACTTCAGCCCAATATTATTACGCACCCTGAAGATGCTACCGTGGACCTGGAGTACCAGGTGGAAGAAGCCTCCTCAGACCAGATTGAACTTTCCGGCGGCTGGGGCTATGGACGGATCATTGGCTCGCTCGGCCTTTCTTTCAACAACTTCTCCTTGCGGAATGTCCTCAAGAAGTCAGCGTGGAATCCGATTCCGGCGGGAGATGGACAAAAACTGGGTATCCGGGTACAATCTTACGGAAAAGGATATATCAGTTACTCTGTTTCCTTTACCGAACCCTGGCTGGGTGGCAGAAAACCGCTGTCGTTCAGCGTTGCGTATTATCATTCCCTCTACTCCAACGGGCTTTCCCGGAGTGACACTAACCGGGCTTCCTTTACAATCAACGGCGTGACCATCGGTCTGGGTCAAATGTTGAAATGGCCGGATGACTATTTCAGTTTGTCCCAAAGCATCACCTACCAGAATTACAAGCTAAAAAAATATACAACCATTTTTGATTTTGGCGATGGTAACGGGACCTTCCATGATATCAGTTACACCCTCGCCTTGTCGAGAAACTCCGTTAACCATCCGATCTTTCCGAAGGATGGTTCAGAAGTTACCACCTCGCTTGAACTGACGCCTCCATACTCTTTGTTCCGAAATAATCCCGACTATTCAACCTGGTCGGCGAACCGGTTGTATGAGTTTGTGGAATATTATAAACTGAAGATCAAAGCGGCTTTCTACATCAACCTGATTGACAAATTTGTTTTGACACCCCGTTTCCAGTTTGGTTTTCTGGGCGCTTACAACAACAAGATCGGTATTACTCCCTTTGAAAGATTCTACCTTGGCGGCGATGGGCTTTCCGGGTACAACAACCTGGATGGCAGGGAGTTGAT
This sequence comes from Bacteroidota bacterium, assembly GCA_016868575.1. Classification (GTDB taxonomy): domain Bacteria; phylum Bacteroidota; class Bacteroidia; order Bacteroidales; family FEN-979; genus VGGL01. The sequence goes on along the minus strand of VGGL01000104.1, from coordinate 5,114 downwards.
CGGTCTCCGCGGATATGGAAACAACACCTTAACACCCGGTTATCCAAACGGCAAAGGTGGAACAGCCTATTCCAAATATACTTTTGAGCTCAGGTATCCTATTTCCATGAGTCAGAGCGCCACCATCTACGCACTTACCTTCCTCGAAGCCGGAAATGACTGGTCATCATTCAAATATTTCAATCCATTTGACGTTTACCGATCAACAGGGTTTGGCATAAGGGTATGGTTACCCATGTTCGGCTTGCTTGGACTTGACTGGGGATATGGCCTGGATGTAGTACCGGGGGTACCCGGGGCAAACCGTGGACAGTTCCACTTCTCCATCAACCAGTCTATCGATTAACCTGTTTTTATAACTTTGTATCGTTGATTTATTCACTTATTGAATTAGAGACATGAAAAAATTCGGTTTAATTCTGGTTTTCATTTGCCTGGGGGTCATGGTGTCAGTTGCCCAGAAATTTGCTTATGTGGATACGCAATATATCCTCGACAACCTCCCTGAATACAACGAGGCTCAGAATCAGCTGGATGCATTATCCATCCAATTCCAGCAGGAAATTGAAGAGAAATATGCCGAGGTGGATAAACTCTACAAGGACTACCAGGCTGAAGCTGTCTTGTTGCCGGAAGACATGAAAAAGAGAAAAGAAAATGAGATCATTGATAAGGAGAAGGATGCCAAAAACCTGCAAAAACAGCGTTTCGGGAAAGACGGAGACCTTTTCAAGAAGCGGGAAGAGCTGATCAAACCAATCCAGGAGAAAGTTTACAACGCCATCCAGGATATTTCTACCGATAACAATTATGCTATTGTTTTTGACAAAGGCGGAAGTTTGACCATGTTGTACTCAAATCCCAAATATGACATCAGCGACGAGGTGCTGGATAACCTGGGTATTGCCTTCAGTGCCAGAAAACGCGCTTCAACGCCTGCTCCTGCTTCAACAACACCCTCCACAACAGAGCCGACTAAAGGACAGCAAGAAAAAGGAAATAATCCTCCACCCAACCAGATGCCAAGGAGCATCACTCCAGGCCAGCAGGGTGGAAATGAAGGAATTGAAAGGAAATAGTTGGTATTTAAAAAAATATTACTTTTGCAACCCTGAGAAATCATTAACCAAAATAAGATAACTATGAAAAATTCAGTGAAGACTCTTTTAATCGTTTTCGTCATTGCCCTGATGGGAATGTCATCTGTGCAAGCACAAAAATTCGGACATCTCGATTTTGCGAAATTGTATGGCATTATGCCGGGTATGGACTCAGCACAGGCAAAGTATATGCGCTATGCTGAATCGGTCAAATCCCAGTTTGATGCCATGCAACGCGAGCTCGAGCAGAAGTATACCGATTATCAGAACAACTCGACAACGATGTCTGACCTGATCAAACAAACCAAAGAAAAAGAACTTACCGACCTGCAGGGACGGATTGAGGCATTCCAGACCAAAGCTCAGCAAGATCTCGCCGATCAGGAACAAAAACTTACCGCACCGATCATTGAAAGTGCAAAAAACGCGGTGAGAGATGTCGCCAAGGAAAACAAGTACACCTATATCTTTAATAGCGCTGAAGGCTTACTCCTTTACTCAGATCCTGTTGACGATGTTCTTCCGCTTGTAAAGAAAAAACTGGGAATTCAATAATATCTGAAGACTCCCTTTGAAGAAGCCGGCCTTACAGGTTGGCTTTTTCATTTTCATACCATCTGGCGTACAGGGCATAACTCTTCGAAATCCTCACAACCTGGCCTTCCAGAAGATCGGCATCAATATCCTTGATCTTTTTAGCCGGAACCCCGGCCCAGACACTTCCGCTTTCCACAATGGTATTCTCGGTAATGAGCGCACCCGCTGCAATTAATGAGTGACTACGGATCACCGCATGATCCATGATGATGGAGCCCATGCCGATAAGCACCTGGTCATGGATCGTGCAGCCATGTACGATGGCATTGTGCGCAATAGAGACATAATTGCCAATATGGACCGGAGCTACCTTATAGGTGCAGTGTATGATGGCGCCATCCTGGATATTCACATGATTGCCGATACGAATGGAATGGACATCGCCCCGGATCACCGTATTGAACCAAATGCTGCAACCGTCCCCGATGACGACATCCCCAATGATCGTTGCATTATCAGCCAGGTAGCAATCTTTCCCGATGGTCGGGGTGATCCCGTTAACCGTTTTGATCAAAGCCATGATGCAAGTGATTGTGATTCAACATCTCCTTGATATCTTTCGGGTAGTCGATGTTGTAATGCAACCCGCGACTTTCTTTTCTTCGCTGCGCCAGCTTGATGATCAGGTAAGCCACGGTGATCATATTACGCATTTCGCAAATACGCACAAACAAGATCGACTTCTTATATAGATCCTCTGTCTCCCGGTAGATGATCTCCAGCCGGTCAAAAGCACGTTTCAACCGGAGATTTGACCTGACAATACCGACGTAGTTGCTCATGATCGACTGTAACTCATGAATGGTTTGGGTAATGAGAACCATCTCTTCATTCAACACCGTACCCTCGGCATTCCAGTCAGGAATATCGCTGCAAAACCTTGTCTTTCGCTTTTGCCTGATGGCATCAAGGCTCGCCCGGTGGCTGAAAACCAAGGCTTCAAGCAAGGAGTTGGAAGCCAGCCGGTTGGCGCCATGCATACCGGTAGAAGCACATTCGCCGGAAGCATAAAGGTTTTTTATGGATGTCCGTCCCCATTCATCCACTTTGATCCCTCCACAGATATAATGTGCTGCAGGAACGACAGGGATCATCTCCTTTGTCATATCTATCCCGATGCTCAGACATTTGGCGTAGATGGCAGGAAACCCGCTGATCAGCTCATTTTTCCGTATATGATGGCAGTCAAGGCAAACATGTTCCTCCCCGCGTATCTTCATCTCATTGTCGATGGCTCGGGCAACAATATCCCTTGGTGCGAGAGACTTCCGGTCATCATACTTATGCATGAATTCTTTTCCATCCTTTGTCTTCAGGATTGCACCTGCACCCCGTAGTGCTTCGGTGATCAGGAAGGCCGGCGTTTCACTGGGATGAAATAGAGCCGTAGGATGAAACTGGATAAATTCCATGTTTTCCACAGCTCCCTTGGCACGATAAACCATGGAAATGCCATCCCCGGTGCTAACAGGAGGGTTGGTTGTTACCAGATACACATTCCCTGCTCCTCCCGTGCATATCAAGGTTGTTCTCGCCAGGAAGACATCAATATTTTTCGTCACCGGGTTCAGGACATAAGCGCCATAACATTCAATGCCGGGTGTCCTCCGGTTTACCTCAATTCCCAGGTGATGCTGGGTGAGGATATCAACCGTAAAATGGTTCTCAAGCACTTCAATGTTTGGGTGCTTCTTGACTTGTTCCAGCAAGGCTCTCTCTATTTCAAAGCCTGTTTGATCCTTGTAGTGGAGCACCCTGTTTTCGGAGTGTCCTCCTTCCCGACCCAGTTCATAACGTCCTGATTTTTTCTTGTCAAATTTGGCTCCCCACCTAATCAACTCCTTTACCCGTTCTGTTGATTCAGTGATAGTCAGTCTGACAATCTTTTCATCATTCAGCAGATCTCCGGCAATAAGGGTATCCTGAATGTGTTTCTCATAGGAATCAGGTGTATAAAGGACGGCGGCGATCCCGCCCTGGGCATAACGGGTAGAGGTTTCTTCAGCCTGGGATTTTGTCAGTACGCAAACGGTACCCGCTTTCGCCACCTTCAAGGCATAACTTAATCCGGCAATGCCGGAACCGATAACCAGAAAATCTACTTCCCTGCGCATTTAGAGTCCCAATAATTGTTTTTCAGGATCCGCCGTATCCAGCAACATCAGCCAGGGTTCCTCCAGGAATTTCTTGACAGACACCAGGAATCCCACTGATTCCCTTCCATCGATGATCCGATGATCGTATGATAAGGCGAGATACATCATGGGACGGATCTCAACTTTTCCATCGATGGCCACCGGCCGGTTGATGATGTTGTGCATGCCTAAAATAGCGCTTTGCGGAGGATTCAGAATAGGGGTTGAGAGCATCGATCCAAAGACCCCACCGTTGGTGATGGTGAAAGTTCCTCCCTGCATTTCTTCCAGGGTGATTTTGTTCTCTTTGGCTTTTCCGGCCAATTCCTTGATCTTGGCCTCCATCCCGGCAAGTGTGAGCAAATGTGTATCTCGAATCACCGGAACTACCAGCCCCTTCGGAGCGCTGACGGCCATCCCGATATCGGTATAATTGAAGCTGATCAACTCATCCCCTTCTATCATCGAATTAACCTGTGGAAATGCCATTAGGGACCGGGTAGCCGCCATTGTGAAAAATCCCATGATCCCCAATGTGATCCCGTATTTTTCCTGAAATGCCACACCATATTTTGAACGCATGGATTGGATGGCCGACATGTCCACTTCGTTAAAGGTTGTCAGCATGGCAGTCTCATTCTTTACAGCGACAAGCCTTTCGGATAACTTCAACCGGAGTGGAGACAGTTTCTTTCTTTCCACTGAGCGGTCTGCGACCACATTTTCCTTTTTAGGTGAAAGCTGTTTGGAATCATCAAGATAAGCCTTTACATCCCTGGCAGAGACACGTTTCGATTGCAGGAAATCGTGCTCTGAAATATTTTCGGCTTCCATCATTTTTCGGGCCAGCGGGGTTGCATGAAGTGCCGCTTTGGTAGCTTTTTGAAGGGTTGTATCAGTTTTTTCTTCAGCCGGCGGATTTTCATTTTTTGGAAGGGGTTGTTTGTTTTTCTTCACACCCACAGCGGTTTCATTCACTGAACAGATGACCTCGCCCACCGGAACCGTTTCACCTTCCTGCACGCGGATGGTGATCTGACCGGAAACAGGAGAAGCGATGTTCAGGGTTGCTTTTTCCGAATCGATCTCTGCGATATCCTGATCTTTCTCAACCCAATCGCCATCATTAACAAGCCAGCGTGAAAGCTGTACCCGATTGATGGATTCTCCCGGACTGGGGACTTTTATCTCGGTGACCATGATCTTTTGGTTTTCTGCATTTATGACTATCTTCTATGCAAAGATACGTACAGTTGAGGAATCGGAGAAAACCAGATTTACT
>VGGL01000103.1 GCA_016868575.1 Bacteroidota bacterium | reverse complement strand
TGGAAGTGTATTCATCCTGAAAACAGAGTCTATGATCGTGATGTAGGGATCATCAGATCTGAGTGTGAATAACACATCCTGAAAGGACAGGGTTCCCGGGTTGGCCACTTGCAGGTCAACCATGGCGATATCTCCATATTGCAAAACTTGGCCGGAGAGGTTATGTGCGCTGGGATGGATCAGCAATGCGCGCTGCATGAACGGAATAGATTTTTTATCCTGCAGCGAGCGGTTATCCCGGACGAAGATATTCAAATCACCAGTAAGGATGGGTTGTTCCGGAATCCCCGACAATATCCCGTCTTCAGAGAGCCGGATGCCAGTCTGAATGGGGGGTCTGGTCAGTTTGATTTGATGCATTACCGGAATGCCGGATGATTCATCCAGAGGAAAGATTGAACAATTCCACTGGTCTCCCCGTGATATTCCTGCCACCCAGGATCCGTTTTCCGGATAGTCCATGTTGCCGTAATGAAACTCAATCCGGCCGGTTGAATCGATGACCAGCGCAAAATCAACCTGTGAGACAAGCACCTTCTCCACCGGGGTGCACCGCCATCGGATCGTGGCTGTACTGCGACTTGCTTCAAACCAAACACCATCACCATTTTCCGGGATGATCAGGGTCTCGCCCTGGAAGGGAACGATTCGCAAATGCGATCTCAGGATGTCTTTCTGATCCGGGCTGTAAGGCCAGTTATCGTTCAATCCGGAAAAGGTCACAACGCCATTTCCATGGATATAGATGGTGGAAAATGAACTGTCGTAAAAAGGTAACGAAAAAAGCAGCTCATGGATGCTGACGCCGGTTGTTCCCATGTTGAGAAAAGTACCACCGGGAGGGGGAGGGGGAGGGATCGGTTCGGAAACCACATCATAATTCATGTTGATCTGCCAGTGATAACCGGGCATTCCGTTAGTGGCGGTGAGTTGCTGATAAAATGGAAATCCCCTCATCATGCCGGGAATGGAGTCAGTTTGGATGACAGGCTTTGAAATCTCCGGCTGGTGAACCATTGGGATGAAGGTCGTGCGGTTATTGCGAATGTTGACCGGTAGCCCGGTGGCTGAAATCTCCTGAAATCCTGAGGAATAGTCAATCAGCGAGCAAGAAAGAATGTTTCCATCATCCTGATTCGTGCTGTCTTTTTCTTCCATGATCAGAAAGAATTTCGCGCTGGCCGATGATTCAAATACATTCAGCAGGGGTGTGATGTCGAGCCCGATCTCCATGGTTTTGGCTGCTTCGGTGGTATCTCCCTGCATGTAATGATCACCCCCCTGGAAATGGAAGATGGGGAAGGTCAGGATGTGGGCTGGTGTTGTATCATTGGTATTTGTTGAAACGCCGGCTGAAATGCCAAGTTTTCCACGGGAAGTATGCTTGATTTTGGCTTTCAGGGTCAATAAAGGCGTGTATTTCTCCTTGACTTTAAGCACCTGTACCACATTGTCCCAGATACCGCCGTTGCCGAAATCATCGGCGAAGGTCTTATACATGACGTAGCAGGCACCAAGGTTGCCCCAACTGGACCCCTGGGAGTTATAAACCTTCAAGGCGCCTATTTCCCAATCCTGCATATCAACCTTGCCATCCTCATTGATATCCAGATCATTGGTGAACTTGCCATCGCCATTATAATCCCATCTCACCGAATCATTATAGCCTACAATGGTAAAAGCATGCCCGGCGTTGGGTGGAAATACAGGAATGACCACTTTCCCTTGTTCAGGGGTCCCAACAGCCAAGGTGCTCATAGGGATGGGGAGGTGTGCGTAAAAATTCGCGAGGCCACCGGTTTGAGAGCCGTCCAGGTGGTCGTGCAGGTAGTGCTTCAGGACTTGTAACCCTTCTTCTGCTTTCACATGAATGGAATAGTAACCTTCGATGCGGTTCTGCATGGCCTGGTAATATTTGTCGTACCCACTCATCCAGTAGGTCAGGCCACCGTAATTATAATACCCGCCATAGGCCGGGACATTGGGATTTCCGCAATCCCGGATGATCTCCCATGAATCGATGTACGATACCCCTTTGTTCCAGGCTGCCTGGTTCATGAAATTCCAGGTAAATCCGGAGGGATAAATGTTTTCGTATGGATATGAAGAAAGGCCCCGCAACCTGTTGATCTCATAGGTGAAGGTGAAATAAACCCCTGCCACCTGCCCGCAATCGAATACATATTGCCAGATCATGGGCGGCATGTAAGGATGAATGGAATTGTCGACCACCGGAGGTAATACCGGAGCGTTTTCATCAAGATATTTTTCGGGTACAGGTAAACGGGGAATACCCCTCAACCGCTCAAGCGCTGCCTTATTTACCCCATCCATTCCTTTTTCATCTGCACCAAAACCAGTATTTCCAGGCATAAAAGCCTGTCCCGCAGAAACCAAAACGAGGAGAAGCAGGCAGATAATTGCCGCCAATACCTTCAACCCCTTTCCGGCACCCTTATGCTTCCCAGTACTCATGCACTTAAACTTGAACTCGAACTTGAACTCGAACTTGAACTTGAACCTGAACCTGAACTCATCTCTTCATCACTCTTTTTTAATCTTTTCCTGCATGGCCATAAACCGGGCATCTTCATGGATCATCGAGTCAACAGGAATTTTTCTGCTCATTGCTTTTTTTCTTATCATCTCCATCCAGTCCCGGTTACCTCTGATTTTTTTCTCAAAGTGTGCAATCCTTTCCAATGAAAGGGAATTATTCATGTTATCCTTATTTCCTTTGAGATAATTGTAAAGCTGATCAATAAAGCCCCAGGAAAAGTCATCAATGTATATAGGTGATACAAGAAGAAAAATTGCTTCAGCGTTATAGAATTCTTTTTTTCTGTCCACATTTTCAATATTAACTTTTAGCTTATCAGGACTAGGATAGACTTCCCGGTAGTAATACCAGAAACTTCCATCAAATACCTTATCGATCAGTCCCAGGTGGTAGAGTCCCCAAAAGAAACTATCGGAGATGATGATGGTTTTGGGCCTTTTGCTGTCGGGTATTTGTTCAATTCTGACTTGCGGGTAACCCATTGGAGGACCTTCGAGTTTGTAAAAGAGATTCATCAGTTCAGAGAGATCCATATCTGTCTTTTGATATTGCCGGGAAACTGATACGCTTTCAAGAATGAGATGTGGAAGAGAGAAGCCTATATGGGCTTCCAGAAACCGGATCAATGTATCGGCGGCAAAATACATCCCATAGGCGCTCCAATGGATGCCATAGGGCGAAAAGAGGGGGTATGATGACCGGTCCTTTGATTGGATGAACAGGGCATTGAAATCGAGAACAGGGATATTTTTTTGTTGCAGCGCCGACAACAACGCTTCATAATTGGAGGTCTTTCTTGCGGTTCGAAAGTAACGATCCGGAATCTTATCCGGGAAATAGGCTGCTTTGTTTGGGGAGATGGCAATGACCAAATGCTTATTGATCTTCTTCAGCGTGTCGCGGAGAAATTCGATCTGATCAACAAGCTGTCGGATCTTTTCCTTTCCCATGTAGTCTTTCCCCAAATAAGAGGTGATATACTCTTCCTGGAACAGGTAATTGTCTTTCCCCACCAGGACATTATTGGCCTTGGCTTCTTTGAAAAGCGAGAAGGCGATCTGGTTGTGAAGCTTCACATAGGTGGCCATTAATCCGCTGGTTTGCCGGAGATATTCTTCCCGTTTGATCTGATAGTCGTGACTGAACCATCCGCTCCAGGTGAAGGGATTGTTCTCAGCAAGAACAAAGGAGCCTTTCAGCTCTGCCGGGTCAGAAATATTCTGGAATCTCCTCAGGAGCGGTTGGGCAAGGCAAAACATCAACACAACCAACATGGTTGATTTGATGATCTTTTCTTTATTCCAGTTAATTTTTACTTTCATCTTTTCGCTGCCTGAGAACATATTCAGCATCTTCCCGCAGTTGTTGTGCCAACGGAATATTTTTTCCATCTGCCTTGGACTTGACCATTTCAAACCATTTCCCATCCTGCCTGATCGTCCATATCTGATAATCAACGCTGTCGAGGTAGGTTTTATGCTGTAAATCGGCGTAATCATTCACGAACATGTATTCTGCATCCTCTTTCACAACTTGTTCCAATGATTTATTTCCATTTCTGGCTTTCGTCATCAGGAAGTCATACCAGGTAATTTCGTTCTTGATCCTGTTTTCGTAATCCATCACCTGGCTCCGCCTGAATTTGGGATCATATCGCGCCGCCAGATCATCAATAAATCCGAAAAACATGTTATGCAGGTTGATCTCAGACGACATCAGCAGGATCAGGTCTTTGCTTTCAATGGTTTGTTGCAGGTGGGTGGTATCGATCATGACCACGGAATCAGAGATATATGGATAAACTCTTGAGTAGTAATACCAGTAGGTCTCATGCTCAAAAAACTGCGATGAAATCCCGCTTCCTATAAGGTTGATGTAGTAGCTGTCCGCCAGTACAAGCACATTCTTCACTTTTTCTCCCCGACTGTGATCATAGGCATAAGAAGGATAGGCCAATGTTTCGGAAGGCATGCGCCACAACAGGTTCATCAAAGTACCGATGTCATAATCCGAAGACCATTCCTGGTCGTTCACTTCGATTTTTGAGATGGAGACGCCGGGAAGTGGTTTACCAGTAAATTCCTCAATTCCATGGATCAGGGGTTGGATGGCATGTCCTACCCCATAGAGGCTCCAGTGCATTCCGTGGCGCGGGAACAGGGGATGCCGGGATGTGTCTTTCCATTGGATAAATAGTTCATTCAGGTCGATGTGGTTGATGCCCAATTCCTTCATCCGGCGCTTGATGTATGTATAATTGGAAAGAGACTCCCCCATCTTGTAGAACCTGCCGGGAATGTGTTCCGGAAAATAGCTTGCTTTCCCGGGTTCAATGACCGGGAGGAGGAAAACCTTCTTTTTTCTCAATGTATCCTGCAGAAACTTTAGCTTTTCGAGCTTTTCATCAAGGGTCTGTTGGCCGATAAAATAGTGCCCAAGGTATTCATGGATGTAATAACGCTGATAGAGATAACCGTTTTTTCCTTCCATGAATCCGTGTGCATTGACGCGGTGAAACAGGGAATATTCAAGCTGGTTGTGTGTCCTCACCAGCAGGTTTCTGGAAGGCAGGTGATCATTTAACCCGTTGGCAATCTGCTGCTGGAAGTTGCCCTCTTTCCAGGATGTCCAATGCCATGAGCTGACAGCAGCTTCCGGTGCAAGTTTAAAGAATCCGTCCAGCCTCTGTCCCGGGGTAAGGTTGAACCAGGAAATAAACAGAACCGCAAGAAGCAGGATCAGCAATAAGGATTTAATGATCTTGGTGGCCAGGTCCATCCATCGCTTTTGGAGCAAAATTACCAAATTCGATGGTCTTTTGACCAACCGCGTCAGAGACTGCTGATTATTTCCGAAAGTTCATCCAGAGAGACTACTTCGAGATGATCACTCGCTTTCCATCCTGCTTCAACCGGGGCAACTATAAATGTCTTTGAGGGTTTTAAATCCTCTATGGAACTGTGATTCCCTCTTGTTAATGTGGGCGATTTTGATGCCTTACATTCTATCAAATACAGATGTCCCTTATAGTTAAGCGCAAAATCAACTTCAGCGCCATTACCGGTTCGATAAAATCCGATATCTGCCGAAGGCATCCAAACTTTTAAATGGGAGAGAACAAGTTGTTCCCAAATGGTTCCAAGTGCTGGATGTCCCATTAATTCATTGAAGTTTCTGATGTTTAAAAGAAAAGACGTTATTCCGGGATCAGCAATATACACCTTTGGTGATTTAACAAGTCTTTTCCCGGTATTCGAAAGAAATGGGGGTACATATTCAACCAGATAAGTTGCGGCAAGAAGATCAAGGTATGCCTTTACGGTGGGAGATGTTATCCCTAAAGCACCCCCTAAAGATGAGTAGTTTATCATTTGCCCGTTAAGATGTGCCAGCATTTGCCAAAGCCTTCTCATGGTTAATGGTGAAAATCCTTTCCATTGCAGAAAATCTCTTTCCAATAAAGTTGTGACAAAGCTTTCTCTCCACTCGTAAGAAACTTCATCTGAAGAAGCAGTCAAACTGCGCGGAAATCCACCTCTGGAAAGCAATCCTTCCAAATGAAAATGATGCCTGACTTCTGACCAGATGAAAGGGGCTAATCGTTTGTAAATGATCCTTCCGGCAAGAGATTCGGTACTTTGATGCATCAGATCTCGTGAAGCTGATCCCAGGATGAGAAAACACCCGGGGCGGTTCCACTCGTCCACGAGACTTCGAATTAATGGAAACAATTCAGGTTTTCGATGGATTTCATCAATACAGATTAATCGGTCACGATAGGTTGAAAAAAACCATTCCGCTTGCTCCAGTTTTTGAAGATCGGAAGGCCTTTCAAGGTCAAGGTAGACATGACCGGAGAACTTTTGTAAGAGATGTTTTGCCAGTGTTGATTTCCCACATTGGCGAGGACCTGTTATTGCGATGACCGGGTGATTGTTGAATGCGTGAATGAGCCCTGATGTAATTTGTCTTTCGATGAACATAGTAAATAGAATTAACCATGCAAATTTAAAATAAAATTTTAGATTTGCATGGTTAAGGCAAAATTTTCTCTCGCTAAAAAATAAAACGGGTTAAAATCTGCTGACTTCGTTTACAGTGGCTTCACCGGAACGCAAATATCCACCTTGATTTTTTCACCTTTTTTGACCTCTTCGGTATAGATCTCGAGGCAAGGGCCGTCGTCCGGCTGGTAGCCGCTTTGCGGGAGCCAGGTTCCATACATCCATCCCCAGGCTTCGGAAAATTCATTGTCTTTCACCTCAAACCGGCCAATGGCATAGGTTCCGGCAGCGATGTCCATCTTCCCGATCTTGCCATCCACCCGGGTTTCAGGGGGTACCGGGATGCTTACGCTCATCCTGAGCTTATCCTGCTCGGTAACCTGCGGGTCATCATGATAAATGATGATGATCTTCATGTCAGGTCCGCGAAGCAATCCTTTGGGACCGGCCCAGCGGCACAATTCTCCGATCAGCTTTTCAAAGAGTTTGCTGTCGCCCTGGTAAGGTCCGGTGTGACGAATGTAGGCTACGGTTGTTTTCGGAAGTTCTCTGACTTCCATGCTTTTGTTCAGTTTCATATGGGTCCTCCATTTAATGGTTTTAGATTCAGGACAAAAATAGATGGAGGTTCCCTCTTCGGCTTGACCCTCTTTGCTGTGATGTTGACACTGGTTGCGGTCTGTTTTTCTATAATTGGTGGGAGAAAGGCCGAAATATTGTCGGAATGTTCGGGAAAACAAGGCCAATCCTGAAAATCCGCATATGTCAGCAATTTCGGAGACCGGCCTAGCCGGATTATACTTTAACATGTTGGCCGCTTTCTCGATCCTGATCCGGGTGAGAAACTGAAAAGGCGTTTCTCCCGTCATGGCCAGGAATATCCGGTGAAAATGAAACTTCGAAAAGTTAGCGATCGAAGCCAGGTGTTCCAGCGTATGGGCTTCCCCCATGTGGGCTTCAATGTAATCCATCACCCGGTTAATGCGGGAACGGTATTCGTTTTCGAGAGAGGAGATGCTCATTTTTTTCCTCTTTTCTTAGCGTAGGGTTCCTTAAGTTCGTTCACCAGACTTTTATATTCTTCTTGTGGATTATAGAAGATGACTTTGTTATAGAGGTCATGAAAATCTTTTGATAATCTTTCATGAGCGATCGCACAGTAGTCAAAATTGTTATCAATAAGTAGACAGTTTCTGTTATTCAATAATGCAGCAATCCCTGTTGAACCACTTCCTGCAAAGGGATCTATTATCAAACTGAATTGACGGGAAAGTAACTTTATGAAAAAAGCTGGTAACTCAATAGGAAACACAGCAGGATGCCCCATGTTTTTGCCAACGAGAGGAATTGTCAGGACGTTGGTTGGCAGAACTTTTTCTTTGCCAACCCATTTTGAAATGTCTCTTCCAAATCCACTTTCATTGATGGAATTATGCCGCGATTGGTCATTTTCACCAAGTTTGTTTAACCTTTTTTCAACCCATTTCCCAACAGGAACTGAAACTGCTTTCTGATCAATATATGGATCCTTCTTTTTTGCTAAATGAAAACAATATTCCCATCCATCCCGTAATCGTGTGGGCCAAAATCCTGGCATAGGATTAGGCTTATGCCAAATATAGTCATCAATGCAAAGCCAACCAAGGTCAATTAGTTTATCAATGGTTTTCCAGACATATCGATGTCTTATCCCATCAACAACTTTATCTTTAATATTGATAACAAGGCTTCCATCTTCTTTTAAAGAATCCCAAAAAACCTGATGGAATGTTAAAAACCAATCAGCAAATTTTTCAGGAGGGATGCTGTCATAATGCTTCTTCCGCGCATCTGCATATGGCGGAGAGGTTACTATTAAATCAGCATGATTGCTGAACTCAGGTAAGATGCTCCTGTTGTCCCCGCAGAGGATAAGACATTTGTTTACAGGGCTATCTTCGAAGTATTGGGCTTTTTTATTCAAGGACGAAGGTTAAAAACTTTGCAACATCGATTCTGTTATCATTCCCAATCAAACCCATCCTCTTCAACTCCTGGACAAGCAAGAGCGAACATTTCTCTTTATAGGTAACTGTTAAAAAAGGAAGATAATCACTTACCAATGAAATAGATTTTTGGTAAATATCGGCAAATTCATTTTTTGAGGTGCTAGGAAAAGAAATTTGATAACCTAAAGAAAAAGAAATCTCTATTTCTGACCCCTTGATTGGAAACTATAAACCTGTTAATTTTTGAATTT
>VGGL01000102.1 GCA_016868575.1 Bacteroidota bacterium | reverse complement strand
TTTCCGTTTTTTTTTATTCCGGATTTCCGGAATGCTCCCGAAAAAAAATTCGGTTAAATAATAGATTATGAGAAATTTAAGAAAATCGACTGGCAGCCACAAAAAAAACAAAGGGTTTTGAAAAACGGCGAGAAAATGGTCATCAGACAATTTTTGCCACCAAAACACGGAGGCACGGAAGGGGGCAAAGTAACAAATTCACAGAGTAACAAGGTCACCAGATTAGGCGCAGAAATTATTAAGATGATAGGAAACGAAGCATCTTCTGCGTTGCCAGGGCGCGGTGGCTGATCGAATTTTTCAATTCCGAATCCATTTCCGCAAAGGTTTGGTCATAACCCACAGGCCGGAAAACAGGATCGTATCCAAACCCTTCCCGGCCTCTTCTTTCTGTGAGTATCTCACCCTCCACACGGCCTTCAAACTGATATTCCCGTCCATCCATGATCAGGGATATAACACACCGGAAGCAAGCCTTTCGGTTGGAGATGCCATCCATCTCGCGGAGCAGTTTCCGGATGTTGTCGTCGAAGGAACAACCGGGCCCTGCATATCTGGCAGCATAGACGCCAGGTTGTCCGCCCAGGGCTTCCACCTCCAAGCCGGTGTCATCGGCAAAACAATCCTGGTGGAAGCGTTCAAAAATATACCAGGCTTTTTGACCGGCGTTTTCCTCAATGGTATGGCCGGTCTCAGGGATATCTTGCTCAAAGCCGAGATCCCGAAGGCCAGTGATCTGACACCGGCCTTCAAGGATTTCACGGACTTCGGTTAACTTGTGCTTATTGCTGGTAGCAAAAAGGAGCGAGCGCATCAGGGAAATTTTAATCCCGGATAATGTGTTACAGATACTTTTGGTATCAAGCAACCATACTGTCCATTGATTGCGTCGAGAAAATGATTAGCGACGAGGGCATTTCCACGGGGAGTCAAATGAATTCCATCCAACGACAATAATCCTCCTTCGATAAATTTCAAATTGAATGAAACTCCGTCATAGAACATTCCTGTCTTAAAACTTCCCATGAGCGAGAACATATCAACAAAAGCCAAGTTTTTGTTTGCTATAGAATTTCTAATAACGGAATTGAAAGCTGAAATTGCACTTTCAATATTATCTTTCTCTTCAGCTCTAAGAATAAAGCTATCAGGTATTGGATAAATCTGGAAGGTAAACTTATTAATTATTCCCATTCCAACACACTTCAACTGGTCCTGAGGGACTGATAGAAGAATCAGATCCTCATTAGTTGCTTGTCTAAATCCCTTGGGATCAGTTGGATCTTCAATTATAAAGGGATTTGGGCCAGCTTTGTAATCAGTCCATGGTAAATGATAGATATTTTCCATAGCCATATTGATCGAATCTGCCTGGCTTTGTGTAAGAACAAGTCCATTCCACGGAATAGTATTGAAAAATGCGATTGAGTTGATGTCTGGAATATTTGCGACAACTCCCTTGATGTTAAGATCAGTCAGTTCCCTAATAATCACAGGATAGTACTTCGAAAACGTGTCAAGTGCGGTAACTCCCTGGTCCGTTCCTGCAAGCGCAGATAGAAGTACATCATTATTACCAATCCATAATGAAAAGAAGGTAGGATTTTGAGCCAATGCATCAGCAAGGATTGTTGTTAAAGGATTTGACGCAAAGCGGGCAAAAAATGGATTTCCAAGTTGTGAGCCGTATCCAACAGTTAAAAGGTCTTTGACTCCCGCACCAGGAACACCCATATTATTAAAAGGCCCCGCAACAGGTGTTGTCAATTGTTGAATCAATTCAAGTTGATTCGGGTTTTCAACAGAATACACAGGTCTTAAAGAGTAAGTTCCAAGAGGGGTACCTCCACATGAAACATTTTCAATAAGTCTTAGTACTCTTCTGGTATTACAAGTGATTCCAAAAGGAGAGGAGGTGTCAATTTTAAAACCAACACCTTCACCTAAGGGCATCAAAGGTTGAGTAAACATTCCTCCACCAACGGATTTCAATTGATTAGCGATTATATTCGGGAAAGAATATTCCTGGCCTTCAAGGTATAATGCTTCATCTGCAAACCCTGCGGTTAAAGAATTTCCAATAGCAACAAATTTAGAGAAGTTAACCCCATTGGCATCGGCTTTAAACTCATCGATTTTGGGTTCGCAGGCAGCCAGGAGACCCAGCATGAGAACGAAAAGGAGATATCTTGTTTTCATCGTCATTCGTGTTAAAGGTTAGAAACTATAGGTTAAACCGATCCCGGGTATATAGAAAGCGCTACGGTATTTTCCGCCGAAATTATCCGGTGTATAATAGCTCTCTCTTTCACTGCCCATGAGGTACAGGAAAGCAGCGTCAACGCTGAGGTTCTTGAAAGGATTCACAGAAACTCCGCATGTCAGGCCAATCTGGTCGCAGTTGGGGGTCTGGGGGTGAAAGTAGTCATCCGGAATGGGAGAGGGGTCATAATATCCGCCGGCCCTTACGGTCAGCCAGCTGAGGGCTTTGTACTGAGCACCCAGCCGGATGATCATCCGGTCTTTATATAAGGTAGGATTGGTGACATCTTTCAGCTTGTCGGTATTGGTTTCGAAATCAAAGGTGATGCTATCGTGAACACCCCAAAAAACATAGCAGAGGTTGAACCCGATGAGTAATTTCTCCCCGAATTCATAGGATGCACCGAAATCGAGATTAGCGGGTAAAGGTAAAGCAGTGGAAACTTTGTTTGTTGCGGGATAATCGGCTGAGACAGATTCGGGCACCGTCATGGTTACATCTCCTGCATTCACTTTCATCCGGATCAGTGAGCGGTAGCTCAATCCCAGGCTCAAGCTCTTGAAAGGATGTACCATCACCCCGGCATTGAACCCCCAGTTGTTGGTGCTGCCCTGGATGTTGAGTTTTCCTTCGCCATTGGCGCCTTCAATCGGGAGCGCTCTGTTCATTTCGATATTTCCGTAAGCATAAACCAGCCCGGCCCCGATACTGATCAGGTCCTTGATTTTATAGGAGACAGTGGGTTGTATCGTGATGGCTTTAAATTTAAGGTCCTGGATCAGGAACCGGCCGTTCCAGTTGTCTTCCCAGGAAAAACCGTTGCCAAACGGTGTATTTACGGCGATCCCAACACCCAGGTTCTTGGTAGCCTTCATGGCCCCATAGAAATACAACGGGGTATTCAGCTTGTGTTTGATGTGGGCCTGGTATTCCATATCGACAGGCTGGTAAGTAACCCTTCCCATCATTAGACTCAGACCCCCGGAAAAGCTGAAATCAGATTTCAGGAACGACAATCCACCGGGGTTGTAGAAGGCGCTACTGCCATCCAGGCTCAGGGAGGTGCCGATGAGCCCCATCCCCATGTTCCGCTGGCCATGCAAATTTACCTGATAGCCTCCGGCGAAAAGCAATCCGGCGCTCATCAGGGTTAACATAAGAAATACGGTAATTTTCCTCATAGAAGTATGAATAATTGGTTAAAAATCGGCGCAAGATAGCACTTTTTCATCAACCGGATGAAGGCCTAAAACCTGATGGAAATCAGTTATTCGTGCTGATTTTTGCTGAAATAGGTAATCGGTCGCAACACCCTGTCAAACGTAAAATATTGAGCCAGAACGAACTCCTGGGAATCATCCAGCAAGAGATAAAACCGGTCGCGATCGAATAGAACAGGGTTACCTGCAAGATCTGTCTCCCCTGGATAAGCAGGTTTCCGGAAAGCCTTCACCGCGGTCTTTTTCCCGGATTTATCCCAAAGGGTAATGGTGATAAATGGAGTAGATTTAACAATGGAATCTTTTTTCATGGGATCAATGCCTGAAAGAACAGCCTCATACCCGAGCTTCCTGAAAGAAGTGAGGAAATTATACACCCGCACCGTGTCATAATCATGAACCAGGGCGTCGGTCTGCAGTTGTTTCAGGATGATTTGTCCGGGTTTTTGCGGCTCCATGGAGAAAGAAAGCCCGGGTTCCAGTGGGAATTCAGCGGTCACGGAAGCGATCTCTGCCAGGGGCGTTCGGAAGACGGTAAAGTCACGCCAGTCATTTTCGCGGGTTGAATAGATGGCAGATACAAAACCCCTCAGGCTGGGGAGGTAGGTGATATAGGGGGTGGCCGACTTATCCATCAACATAAACGTTCCCCGGTTATCTGGGGTAGGTCCACCTACATAATAGACTTTGTTAAGTTTTTCACGGGGAAACCGGCGGATCTTTCCAAAAAGGTCTATTCGATAGACCTTTTGATAGATCTCAACTTTCACGGAAGAGGTAGCCATGTCCCTGATAATCGTATTATGGCCGGCTTTTGACACCGGTTCCCAGACTTCCAGGTTTCGCAGGGTCTTCAGCAGGGTGTTGATGCTCTTTTGTTGCGCACCAAACGTTCCATTCACCATCCAGTGAGCCGAATCTTTACGCTCGAGGGTCAGGGAGCGGTTCAGCTTATCGGCCATGAAGACCCGGGTAATGCTGGCCGTGTCTTCCACTTTAAAATTGCTCAGATCTTTCTTCAGGGATGATCCCGACTGACGGATGATGAGTATCGCAGCGATCACAGCCAGCACAACGAGCAACAGGATTTTGAGCTTGTTTTTTTTCATCTCTTGAAACACATTAGGATATTCGGGCGTACTTATTTTTCCGGATGAACGTCTTGGCAAATCCGAAGAGGATAATCAGTATTACAGGCACCAGGATATTGATCAGTTGCCAAAACAATTTTTGTTTTTCAACCCGTTGCATATCGAGGAGGCGAAGTTTGACTTCCCGGGTTCTGACCGTCATAAATCCCTCATCATCACAAAGATGGTTAACGCAATTCAAGATAAATTCCTTATTTCCAAAGGTCTGCCCGGTATATTGATCATAACCAAGCGGGAGGGGGGTACCACTGACAGCCTGGAACTGGTTTCGGATCACATCACCGTCGGCCACGACGATCATGGTGGTCGGGTTGCTCAAGGCTTTGAAACCGATTCCTGTATCTTCAGCAATCGCTGGTGGGATGCGATTTTCGTACAGTGATGAGAATTGCCCTTCCATCAGGATGGCGATAACCTGGTAAGGGTTGTTGAAAAGCCGTTCATCGGGTTCTTGTTTCAGGATATTCAGGCTGATCACGGCAGGTGTGTTTACGGTCCGGGCATATTTTGATGAAACGAGGAGTTTGGTTCTGCGGATTCCCGGCACATCCACGGAATCGATGTTTCCGGGGAACTCGGTTTTAACGGCATTCAGGTTTCTGACGATGGGATGGGCAGAGGCCGGGGTGACCAACGGGAAATAATACCAGGGAAAGAACTCAAAGTTGGGTTTATTACCCATCTGGCCGGTTTTAACAGGAATTGGCAAAGCGTTCAAATCCATGACCATTTGGTGATTGATGCGGCTTCCATAACGGAAGAGCATGTCATCCAGGTTCACATCCAGGTAAACGCCAAAGGTCTCATTGTTGGTCTGCAGGCTGTCCATGCTTGCAAAGACGGGGTCGATGAGCCAAAGCACTTTTCCACCCCGCATGATGTATTGATCAAGCAGGAATTTGTCTTTTTCATCAAAAGTACGAGTCGGTTTGGCGATGATTATTGCTTTGAACTTGTTGAACAATCGTTTCCCGGTTGTATCGTACTTCCGTCTCTCGGCCAGGCTGTTGATCTTGCCATTGATGGCAACCCGTTCTGTAATGTAATATTCCGAGAGGGCTACTTCAATATCCACCGTTTCCATCCGGCCCAGTTCTCCCTGACCCTCGAGAAAAGCGATCTTATCTTTTTTTGCGGCAGTCAGGCGGCGAATGGCGCTGGTGAGATTGTATTCCAGGTTCTGAACCGAATTGTTGAGTACTTCCTGGGGCGGAATTCCCAACTGAGATTGCAGAAGTTGCACAGGCAGGTCTCGTCCCTTATAGGTAACAATGGTTCCGGGGAAAATAACTTGTTGCTTCGATTGTCCTTTTTCATTCACCCGCAGGGAGGTGGGAACCAGCCCCTTCTCCATGAGGAGTTCATAGACGCTGTTTCGTTCCTCTGTGCCGGGACTTTCAGAAGGATCAATGAATTCATATTCAATGTCTTTATTGTATGAACGGAATTCGTCCAGCAGTTCGCGTGTCTCTTTTTCCAGTCTCTTAAATCCCGATGGGAAATCTCCATGCAGATAAACCTTGAAATACACAATATCATCCAGGTTCTTGAGCATGTCGCGGGTGTAAGGAGAAAGCGAGTATTTTTTTTCCGCCGTCAAATCCAGCCGATAGAACACGAAAGTGGAGATGATATTCACCAGAATAATGAAGGTCAATCCAATCCCCAGTAATAGAAAGCTGTTTTTTCTGGTATTAACCCGTAATTCGAAATCCGTAACCCGTAATTTCATGGTTTTCCATTTCCGGCTCTCCATGCTGACTTTGGTGAGGAGGATGAAAAGCAGGATCACGCTGAAGAAATAGACCAGGTCGCGTGAATCGATCACTCCGCGGCTCATGGAAGCGTAGTGGGCGTTGATCCCGAGCGATTGTACAAATAGTGCAACTGTACCGGATAA
Organism: Bacteroidota bacterium; assembly: GCA_016868575.1. Lineage (GTDB taxonomy): Bacteria > Bacteroidota > Bacteroidia > Bacteroidales > FEN-979 > VGGL01. The sequence goes on along the minus strand of VGGL01000102.1, from coordinate 2,285 downwards.
GGTGAAATCGCTAAACAGTTCGAATCCGATGTAAAGAAAAGCGCTGAGGAAGGCCGCTGTGATGAAGGCAACAATCTGGTTGTCGCTGATGGAAGAAGCGAAAATCCCAATGGCAACGAAAACAGCTCCCAGCAGGAACAAGCCCATGTATGATCCCCAGGTGGCACCGGTATCCATATTCCCAGCCGGGTCGCCCAGGAGGTACACGGAAAGAAAATAAATAAGGGTTGGTAAAAGGGCAAAAGCGACAAGGACGACACCGGATAGCCATTTAGCCAGGATGATCTGATTGTCCGTTAACGGTTGGGTCAGCAGTAACTCCAGCGTTCCGCTTCTTTTCTCTTCTGCGAACGACCGCATGGTGATGGCTGGGATGAGGAATAGAAAAACGAAGGGTGCGAAGATGAAAAGCCCGTCAAGATTGGCATAACCAAAGTCGAGGATGTTGAATTGCATGGGCAGGAGCCAGAGAAAAAGCCCCATGAACACCAGGAATACAATGATCACAATGTATCCGATGAGGGCATTCAGGAAGCTGTTGATCTCTTTTTTCAGAAGTGTGAACACGGGTTGATGTATTTATTTCCCAATTTCGATCATGATGGGTGTATCCGGCTTCAATCCCAGCAAACCGGCTGCATTTCCTTTGTTGATGGCGATCTCCAGGTATCCGGTGGTCGAAAACAGCGCCACCATCTCTCCTTCCGGGACATCCCGGTAAGATTTGCTGATGCTGGTCAGGGGGTGTGAAACCGACTTGAGCAGGATGGAAAACTTCTTCCCTTTCACTGTTTTCCGGAAGAACTCCTCGGTGATATTGACGAATGCATTTTCGTACTTATCAACATAAATCACTTTCCCCTTGATGAGGTTCCCATCCACAACCGGCACAAATGAGGTTTTCTGCAGCAAGGTTTTCCTGGGTTTCCCAAGTTCTTCCATCTTGGCGCCCCGGGCCAGAAGCACGGCTGCCTTGACAAAAACATCGCGGGTTGAAAAGGTGAAATAGTCGGAATCCTGCATGATCTCCAGTTCGACCATCTGATCAGGAATTTCATCAAATATCAAAGAGAAAAGCCCGTTATCGCTGCCAATGAAGTAGTATCCCCGGTGAAAAATGACCGTGTGAGGGGTCTTTGGGTCGGCTTCTGTATTGATCCCGATGAGGTGGATGGTGCCTTCAGGGAAGTGTCGGTAACTGTTGCGAAAGACAAATGCTGCCTGGTTCAGATCGAATGGGTCGATCTCATGGGTGATATCAAGGATGACGGCATCCGGGAGTTGACTGAGCAGGGTGCCTTTCACCGCTCCGGTATAGTGATCTTTCAGACCCCAGTCGCTTGTAAGCGTGATGATCGGCATGTGATGAACAGCAGTTATCAGGGATTGAGATATAATCCTTATCTTTGTACGGGTCAAAATTACACATAATTCGACATCTGAATGGGAGAAAAGATTTTCGAGGTAGTCGCGATGGATGCGCTGGATATCTTTGGCGTGAATGACCGGAACCTTGAAATCCTGCGTAGCCATTTTCCGAAACTCAAGATCATAGCCCGCGACAATTACCTGAAAGTCATCGGTGACGACCGGGAGATTGGAGCTTTCGGTGAACAGTTAGCAGTGATCATGTTGCATTATCAGAAATTTGGAAAAGTGACGCAGGAGGAGATAAGACAGTTGTTGAGCGGGGATGATACTGACTACGCTGCGACTGTGAATGGCTCGAACGGAGTTTTGGTGCACGGTCCCAAAGGATTGCAGGTGCGGGCGCGAACGCCCAACCAGTTGAAGATGGTGGAAAGCATTGCTCAAAACGACATTGTATTTGCCATCGGTCCAGCAGGTACTGGAAAAACCTACACAGCCGTTGCCCTCGCCGTCAGAGCGCTCCGGAATCGCGAAGTACAGCGGATCATCTTAACCCGTCCGGCGGTGGAAGCAGGTGAGAACCTGGGATTTTTGCCGGGAGATCTGAAAGACAAACTCGATCCTTACCTCCAGCCCCTTTACGATGCCCTGCATGACATGATCCCCTCGCAGAAGTTGCTCACTTACCTGGAAGACGGAACCATTGAAATCGCCCCACTCGCCTACATGCGCGGCAGAACCCTGAACAATGTCTTCGCCATCCTGGATGAAGCCCAAAATACCACCCTGCGACAACTCAAGATGTTCCTTACCCGCATGGGAACCATTGCCAAATTCATCATCACCGGCGATATCACCCAGGTGGATCTTCCAAGAAACCAAACCTCAGGCCTCATCCATGCCAGCCAAACCCT
>VGGL01000101.1 GCA_016868575.1 Bacteroidota bacterium | reverse complement strand
ACCGGCACAAAGTGGTGGCCGTTGGTACTACCACCATGAAGGCCATTGAATCTTCCGTGACCATCAGCGGTATGTTGAAACCATTTCAGGGGTGGACCAACAAATTCATTTTCCCCCCTTATGATTTCTCCATTGCCAATGCGATGATCACCAACTTTCATCTGCCGCAAACCCCTATGATGATGATGGTGGCAGCCTTTACAGGCTACGATCTCCTGATGAAAGCCTATGAAACGGCCGTGGAGAAGAAGTACCAGTTTTTCACGTATGGCGACGCCATGCTGATCCTGTAAATTCCTTTATTTGAAAAACTTCGTGATCATCGCCGCCGGGGGTACCGGCACCAGGATGCAGGCTGAGGTTCCCAAACAGTTTCTGCTTCTAAGGGGAAAGCCTGTCCTGATGCACACCATGGATGCTTTTTATCGTTACGACAGCAAGATGGACATCATCCTGGTTATGGCCGGAGAATACCTGAAGGAATGGCGTCACCTGAAAAAAGTCTTTGGCTTCGACATCCCACACCGCCTTGTGGAAGGTGGCTCTACCCGGTTCTTTTCAGTTAAAAACGGACTTGAACACGTTAAAGAAGGAAGCCTGGTTGCCATTCATGACGGGGTTCGCCCACTGGTCACGGAGACCCTCATCAAACAATCGTTTGAAGCAGCAGAGATACATGGAAGCGCTGTACCTGTTATTCCTTTAACCGATTCGATCCGTGATATTTCAGGCCGGCAGAATAAGGGTGTTGACCGGAATGTTTTCCGTTGTGTGCAAACACCGCAGACCTTCTCCTCTTCACTCATCATCAAAGCTTACCGGCTGGCAGAACAGGACATTTTTTCGGATGATGCATCAGTAGTTGAAGCTTCCGGAATTGCCATCCGCCTGATCGATGGCGAGTATGAAAATATCAAGATCACCCGCCCCTACGAGCTGACACTGGCAGAAGCCATCCTGAAATCAAGATTTCCGGAAGAACGTTAATCCAAACCCATTGTCACCGGAATTTTCTGCCCTTCCATTCGAACCTGGCAAAAAGTCCGATAACCCCGATGATGACTACGTAAAAAGGATAAACCGGCTGAAATGGCAATAGCAGCCAGAGCAGGTGTTTCTGATGTGTAATTGAGGTGATTGAGAAGAGGAGGGGTAATTCAACAAGACTTTTTACGACAGGATATAGCAAAACCAGCCAGATTGCATCGGGAACGAAGATCGAACAGACGAACATCGTTGGCCAGTACAAATGTGCGAGATAAACAATGGCTTCCACTGAGAGGATCCAGGCATCCTGGTACCCCCTGGTCTTGGATATCCATCTGATCCGCTGGTGAAGAAAGCTCCTCCAGGATGGAGCCGGTTTGGTCCATACAACCGCTTGCGATTGCCTGGCAAAGGTGATCGACCTGGCACCAAGCTGTTTCTTCATTTTCAGAAGAAGGAACACATCATCCCCTGACACATAGGAGACATCGTTGTCAAAGCCTTTCACCTGATGATACGCATTTTTCTTGTATGCCAGGTTAGCTCCATTACACATGAAAGGAAGTCCAATGCCCGCAGCCCCTGCAGTACTACCGATCAGTCCGGCAAATTCCAGTTGCTGAAAGGTCCCGAACAGGGTTTTATTTCCCGAAAATGCAACAGGGCCAATAACCATCGACACCCCCGGGCTCCGGAACGCATTTGCCATGACTGTAAGCCATTCCGGTTCAACAACAACATCAGCATCCAGGGTGACGATCCATTCGCCAACAGCAGCGTCAATCCCCCGGCGGATGCAACTTTTCTTATACGCCTCCTGACCTGATCCCCGGGTATGATGAAGAAGTTGGACTTTCAACCCCGGGTGTTGTTTCATAAAAGCCTGAATGATCGTGGCGCTTCCGTCTGTTGACTCATCATCCACGCAGATGATCTCCATGAAATCAGGAGGAAAAGCCTGTCGGGACAATGATTCCAGACAAACTGGAAGATTCTCCGCTTCATCTCTGAACGGGATGATGATGGAAACTGAAACCGGATGCTGTATATCCACACTTTTTGTGCAATCCGGAAGCCAAAAGCCTATCGTAAACAGGATCATCAACAAAGCGTACAGGAATAACGGAAGAGAAAGCAAGATCAACCAGGTTTCCATGGTTATTCAGCGGATGTTTCGGAAACAGGATGTCTCCTGAAAAATTTCAGTTTCAGCACGAAGAAGGTTCCTGTGAGGGCAGGTATTGCCAGGTTGATGATCCACAGCAGGATGGTGGAGAAAACAACCCCCATATTGATGATCACTTCCGAGGTTGTTTGGGTGAAGTACAAGCCGAAAAAATAGAGCGACACGGATCCCCGGATGCCAAATTCGGTGAGGGTATCTGTTGGAATGATCGACATGGTGAGGAAGATCACGGTCATGATCACCATGGCATCGGTATAGGGGATTTGCAGCCCGAAAGCGACCAGAAGCAGGTATAACTGGCCGGTGAATACCAGGTACCTGGCTAAACTTATCAGCAAGATAAAAAGCAGTTCACGAACGGAATACACTGACAATACACGCAGGTATTTACCAACCCTGGTAGTAAATTTCGAAATACTCAGTATTCTTTTTAACCACGGTTCCAATACCGATACATTGAAGAAAATCAGGAGCAGGATTATATCGAGGAGCCCTACCAGGCCGATCAGCAAATAGAGCAGGTATTGTTCCGAGCCAAAGAAAAGAGGAAATATCTTTGGAAGATAGATGATCAGTCCAAGCGAGCCTGTAAAGAGTGTTATCAGTAGCTGGCTCATGCTGCCCAGCATGGTGATGAGCACCCCTTCGATGCGACCGGCACGCTCCAGCACAAAGACCCTCCCAAAGTATTCTCCCACCCTGTTAGGCGTAAAAACACTCACGGATATTCCTGCCAGTACAGCCCGTAAAGACCTGAAGATTGAGATTTTCTCCACTTTTCCGATCATATACTGCCATTTCAGGGCTTCCAGTCCCCAGTTAACCGGCATGAGAAAGATAACCAGGAGAAACAACCACAAGAATTGAGCGATGGATAAATGATCTGCCACATAGTTGATCAGATCCGGGAGGTCTTTTTTTTGAAAGATCTGGTCGTAGATATACCAATAGGTAAAGAGGACAATGGCAAATCTGATGAGGTAGTTGTAGGTTTTACGTATTTTTGCATGCTTAAACATGGGCACCGTTCAAAATCAGCGTGATCGGATCATTCTGGGAATAGACCCCGGAACCAACGTCATGGGGTATGGACTGATCTCCTGCCAGGGAGATGAGCCCTCACTCATCACCATGGGGGTTCTGCAGTTGGGCAAACTCCCGAATCAAGCGTTAAAACTACAAAGAATTTTCGAAAAGACTTTGGCGCTGATCGATGAGTACCACCCGGATGAGTTGGCCATCGAAGCGCCATTCTTTGGCAAGAATGTGCAGTCGATGCTCAAGCTGGGTCGTGCCCAGGGAGTAGCTATGGCTGCCTGTTTGCACCGGGAGGTGCCCATCAGGGAATATTCTCCCCGAAAGATCAAACAGGCGATCACCGGCCGGGGCAATGCCTCGAAGGAACAGGTTAGCGGGATGTTGATGCGGTTGCTATCAATCGTTGAAGCGCCGGCATACTTTGATGCCACAGATGCGGTTGCCGTGGCTGTTTGTCATTTTTTCCAAGGGGATCAGCAGGATGATTCGAAACGTTTTTCCGGGTGGAAGGCTTTTCTTGATCAAAACCCGGATCGGTTGATCAAATAATCGATCTTACATCATTTTCTGATACATCTTCCACCAGCGGTCGGGGATATCTTTATTACAGGCTGCCTGGTAGTCGAGGTAAGAGCATGGGACCAGGTAGTGGCGTTCATATTTCGTCCGCATATCGGCTGTTGTCATCGGGATTTCCAACCACCAACGGTCTGATTTCTTGCTTTTTAAGAAGACCAGGTCTTCCTTGTGGTCATCAACCGTAACGGTATATTTAACGTAATCTCCTGGATTTTTTGAAGGAAGATCATCTTTCCGGTGGTAAAATCCATCAATAAAATACCAGAGCATTTGTGCGGCGAGCAAAGCTGTGAGACCCCGTTTATCATATCCCGGGTTAACTTCATAGATACCGGCAGCGGAGAGTTTATCGCTCATTCCGGCATACCGCATGATCTGGCAGGCTTCTTCCCCATGAAATCCGTTGGGTCCGGCATTTCCATTCCCGGGGGCATCGGCTCCGCGGATGGCGCTCATGTCAAAGGTCAACAAGTCGGCATTCCTCACGATGGGTTCCACCTCTTCGAGGCTCTCCCGCACTTTCCCGAGCCGATAGACATCAAACATCAGGTTATTCATTAAATGGATGGCATCCTGGTCGACAAAATAGGTTTGATAGCCTACGTTGGCGTAATTGAAAAGAATGTTCGGCCGGTGAACGATGATGCGACTCAGGTATGAATGGGAGGTATCCTCATCTTCGGCATTGCCCAGGTCAAATGAGGAATCAACAGATACCATGTTGATGATCTGTCCGAGGCGCTCATACGCCAGATAATTGGCAAAAGTCAGATCCTGGCTGCCGCCGAGAAGAAACGGGAATACATTCTTTTTAAGCAGGCTGGCCACTACTGTGCTAACAGCAAAATATGTATCCTGGACGGTATAGCCTTTCCGGATATTCCCAAGGTCAACCACTTTCATGGACGGCTGACCGGGAAAGAGTTTATAGAACATCGCACGGATGGTATCCGGGCCTCCTGCGCATCCCTGATTTCCCTTGGATTTCCGGTCTTCTCCCACGCCCAGGATCGCAATATCGGCTTTCTCAATATCAGGTAAAGGTTGTCCTTCAAGGTGGATTGTCAGCAAGTCTCCAATGGTTGGCCGGCTTCTGTCTTCCAGTGAAAAATCAAGACATTCAGGGAGTACAGGCGACAGGTACAGGGTAATATCCATCCGGGATACATGATTTAATTCATGCAAAAGTAATCGAATCCCTCTTCAGGAAAAACTATTTTCGCTTTTTTCCCTTGACCGGTGGTTGTTCGTTGATGATCTTCCGGCAATCTTCCGGTGTGAGGGTATCAATCTCGGTATTTTTGGGTATCCGGTAATTCTTTCCGTCTGCAGCGATATAGGGTCCCCATCTTCCTTTTATCACCTTGATGCCATGGGGGTCTGAAAAATCTTTCAGGATCCCGGCATTTTTCTTATCCCGGAGTTCAAGGATGAGTTCTGTTGCCCGCTCCATCGTAATGCTGTATGGATCTTCGCTCCTGGGCAGGGAAAAATAGTCTGATCCCAATTTGATGAACGGTCCGAAACGCCCGGTGCCAATGATAACCTCCTTTTCCTCGAATTGACCCAGAGGCCGGGGAAGTTTAAAAAGCTCCAGGGCCTGTTCAAGGGAGATATCTTCAATGGATAACCCTCTTGTAACTCCTGCAAAACGTGGTTTTTCATCGCTTTCTGTTTCTCCTATCTGAACCATCGGGCCAAACCGGCCTATTTTAACATAGACATTCTTTCCCGACGCCGGATCAACACCCAGTTTTCTGGTTCCGCTCACTTTTTTAGAGGTTTTCTGGATGTTTTCCACCTGTTCGTGAAACGGAAAATAGAAAGTTTTGATCATCTCATTCCACACCCTTTTTCCCATGGCGATTTCGTCGAACTCTTCCTCTACGGTAGCGGTAAAATTGTAATCCAGAATATTGCTGAAATGCGTCACCAGGAAATCGGTCACCAGGCTGCCGATATCGGTTGGGAACAATTTTGCTTTTTCGAAGCCGGTATTCTCATTCCTGATTTCTTCTGAGATCTCACCTTTGGTTAGCACCAGCAGTTGGTATTCCCTGTTGTAGCCAGGCCGGTCTTCCCGCACCACATAGCCCCGTTTCTGGATCGTAGAGATAACGGGAGCGTAGGTACTGGGTCTTCCGATCCCCAATTCTTCCAGTTTTTTCACCAGGCTGGCTTCGGTATATCTTGCCGGCTGTTGAGTAAATCGCTCGGTAGCTGACATTTCCTCGAGTTTGAGCATTTCACCCACTGACAAGGCTGGAAGGATACCTTCGGCTTCCTGTTGATCATCGTCATCGGAGGATTCTTTATACACTTTTAAAAAACCATCAAAGACGAGCACTTCTCCGGAGGCGATCAGTTTTTCGGAAGTGGTGGAAATGGAAATGGAAACCGATGTTTTTTCAATCTGGGCATCGCTCATCTGGGAGGCGATGGTTCTTTTCCATATCAGGTCATAGAGGCGCTTTTTGGAGTTGTCTCCTTCGATCACCCGGTTTTCAAGGAAGGTTGGCCGGATGGCTTCATGTGCTTCCTGTGCCCCTTTCAATTTCGTAGTGAATTGGCGGGTCTTTGAATATTCTTTGCCAAAGAGTTTAACCACCTCTTCTTTGGCTTGTGCCAGCGCAAATTTCGACAGGTTGACCGAGTCGGTACGCATGTATGTAATCTTCCCATCTTCATACAACTGTTGGGCGACCCGCATGGTATTGGCCACAGAAAATCCAAGTTTCCTGCTGGCCTCCTGTTGAAGGGTGGAAGTTGTAAACGGGGGAGCAGGTGACTTTTTGGCCGGTTTGGTTTCAATATTGTCGATTTGGAAAGAAGCCTGCTTGCATTTTTCCAGAAAACGATAGGCTTCGTCACGGGTGCTGAATCTTTTGGGAAGCTCAGCCTGAATGATCATTGGTTGGCCATCCTTTATGGCCAGAAGTTTGGCTGTGATGCGGAAAGCAGAAGAAACCCGGAAATTCCGGATCTCATTTTCCCTTTCAACCACCAGGCGAACAGCCACGGATTGCACCCGGCCGGCTGACAAGGCAGGTTTCACTTTCTTCCATAGCAAAGGAGAAAGTTCATACCCCACCAAACGATCCAGCACACGCCGAGCCTGTTGGGCCTGAACCAAATTTTGGTCTATCTTCCGGGGATTTTTAATGGCTTCCGTGATGGCCATTTTAGTGATCTCGTGAAAGACGATCCGTTGGGTCCGGGCTTCATCGAGCTCGAGTATTTCGGTCAGGTGCCACGCAATGGCCTCCCCTTCCCGGTCTTCATCAGAAGCCAGCCAGACAACCTCGGTTTCACCTGCAAGTTTTTTCAGTTCCGTGACGACTTTTTTCTTTTCCGCAGGGATGACATACCTGGGAGTAAAACCTTCCCTGATATCAATTCCCAACTCCTTTTCGCTCAGGTCGCGGATGTGGCCATAACTTGATTTCACCTGAAAGTCACTGCCCAGAAACCGTTCAATGGTTTTTGCTTTGGCCGGGGATTCAACAATTACCAGATTCTTGATCATAACATACACCTCCTTTTATGGTTTAATCCGGAAAGCGGCACAAAAGTAAGACAATTCGGCAAAGAAATTTGCAAAGTTTTTTTCCACAACATTCCGAAAAGCCCGTTAATGCACATAAAAACGTTACTTTTGCACACCCGGAAGAAATCCCGTCGAAGGGTATGGAAAAAAGAAAATTCTACATCGAGACTTACGGATGTCAGATGAATCTCAGCGATACAGAGATCATCCATGCCATCCTTGCCGGTGAGCAAATGATCAGGGTGGAGGATCCAGCCGGGGCTGATGTGATCCTTCTGAATACTTGCTCCGTCAGGGGTCATGCGGAGGAGCGGGTGATGAAACGGCTTAGGGAAATGCGATCACTGAAAAAAAAGAAACCCTCCCTGTTGATCGGGGTCGTAGGTTGCATGGCAGAACAAGTGAAAGAAACCTTATTTGAGAAAGAGCCTGTTATTGATCTTATCGCAGGGCCGGACGCATACCGGGAATTGCCGCAGCTACTGGTCTCTGCAGGGCAGGGTCAGAAGGGGATAAACCTCTTGCTGTCTGCAGAAGAAACCTACGCAGATATTCATCCGGTCAGAGAAGAAGCCAATGGCGTATCAGCTTTTTTATCGGTGATGCGTGGGTGTGAAAATTTCTGTTCCTATTGTGTGGTGCCCCATACAAGAGGAAAAGAACGGTCGAGGGATCCCTCGTCAATCCTCCGGGAATCCAGGGATCTGTTTAGCCGGGGCTTCCGGGAGATCACCCTGCTGGGACAAAACGTGAACTCCTACAATACTGTTGTGGATGGCAAACCATGGTCATTCGCCAAACTTATCGGCGAAGTGGCTGAAATCTCTCCGCTTCTCAGGATCCGTTTTGCCACCTCTCATCCCAAAGATCTTTCTCTTGAGCTGATGCATGCAATATCCGCCTATCCCAATATCTGCAAATCAATCCATCTTCCGGTCCAGTCAGGTAGTAATGTTGTTTTGCAGCGAATGAACCGCAACTATACCCGGGAGCATTATCTTGAGAAAGTGGAAACACTTCGGCGGGTCATTCCAGGCTGTGGCATCTCCACAGATATTCTCTCCGGTTTCTGTGGGGAAACGGAAGAAGATCACCAGGCAACCCTCGATCTCATGGAGCAGGTGCAGTTTGATGCGGCATTTATGTTCATCTATTCCGAACGGCCTGGAACCGATGCCGCTATAACGCTGAAAGATGGTGTACCTCAGCCCGTTAAAGAACGACGGTTGAAAGAGATCATTCACCTCCAACAGCGACATGCACTGAGCAGCAACAAAAAAGATATTGGGAAAGTTCTTGAAGTCCTCGTTGAAGGGGTTTCCAAACGTTCCGCCGATCACTTGTTTGGCTGCGATACCCGTAATAAAGTCGTGATATTCCCCAGAGAGGATAAACTCCCCGGCGACTATGTCCGGGTAAGTATTACAGAATGCTCTTCCGCTACGCTGAAAGGCAGGATAAACCCCGTTTCCAAATTAGATAATCCTGGCAAA
>VGGL01000100.1 GCA_016868575.1 Bacteroidota bacterium | reverse complement strand
AAAGACCCACTCGGCAAGCCAGGGAGAGACCATGCATTTCATTGCTCAGTTGTATGGGGTGAAAATGTCGAGTCTTTATAAACTGAACAAGATGAGACCAGGAACAGAACCGAAGACCGGAAAAAGGATCCGGTTATATTAGACTCAATGGATGAGCATCGGGGACTGTACTTAGAGTTCCAGTTTCAGTTGTTTGCCGAGGCAGAAGCTTTTCCGGTGGAAAGGGCTGATCCCAAAGTTCAGGATAGCCTTTTGATGGATTTCGGTTGGATAGCCTTTGTTTTGATCCCATCCATAATGAGGAAATTTTTCATGTAGCATCGCCATGTAGTCATCGCGGTAGGTTTTTGCCAGGATAGAGGCTGCGGCGATAGACTTATAGGTAGCATCGCCCCGGATGATGCATTGATGGGGGATCGAATGGTAGGGTTTGAAATGGTTCCCATCGACGAGGATCAGTTCCGGGCGTATCGCCAATATATCCAATGCCCGGTGCATGGCCAGGATGGAAGCCCAGAGGATATTGATTTCATCGATCTCCGCCGGTTCGGCTTTAGCGACAGCATGAGCAATCGCATCTTGTTGTATTTGTGCCCGGAGTTGCTCCCTGACTGATGGCGAAAGTTTCTTCGAATCATTCAGAAATTTATTCCTGTATCCCGGCGGTAAAATAACAGCGGCGGCAAACACAGGACCGGCCAGACAGCCCCTCCCGGCTTCGTCGCAACCGGCTTCAATCCTGTTTTTTGAGTAAACTGACTTTAGCCTCGTCATCTTTCAGGATAAAATGCGGGTAAGAACGATCAGTACCAAGAGGATAAAAAGAATCCATTCATGCCAGAAGGGCTTTCTTAAACCTGCGTAGTAAAAGCCCAAAATGCCTGCCATGGGAATACCCATGAGACTGGCATGAAGGATTTGATCTCCCTGAGAAAATCCAAATGAAATCAACAAAAAAAAGAGCCACCAAAGGGTGATGTTGAATCTCTTACGATTGCTGATGGTGATGGTGTTCAATTTCCTCCGGATATTCAAGAGCGCGATCATCAAGATTATTCCCAGGAGACTCAAATAGACATATGCCGGGGTATCCGGGTGGAGGTGAGGAAGGGAGATATGAGTGAAAGGTTTAATAAAAGCTTCTCCTTTCCCGGTCAAATCATTCTGCCAAAAGAACCAGGTTCCAAGGAAAAGAAAGGGGGTGATGAACGCCAGGAACGAGATGATCCACTCCCTCCAGCCGGATACGCGGTACACGAACAAGGACAAGGGAAGTAGCAGAAAGAAGATCGTGGACGGAAAGTAAAGCAAAGAGGCCCACCCGACTAAAAAGCCTGCGTTAAAGACCTTATCGTAGGGCTCCTCCTGATCATACAGGCTGATGATGAAATAGAAATAGATCACCAGCAACAACATGGATATTATGATACATCCGGCATCGGGTACTTGTGGGGATGCATACCAGAACAGAAGAAAAACAAGCCCACCCAGGAGGGTGTTTTTTGGTAACATCTCAAATTTCGTCAAGGTACTGTTGATGATCATCATAGCAACGGCAGTGGTAAGGATTGAAAGAGGGTACCTGATCCAGGCCGATTTATGGAGAAAGCTGTCGAGCGCAGGGAAAAAAGTCAGTGGCTCCACATGCTTATCAGGGATGGAAGAGGAGGAAACGCCTGAGAAATAGAGGATCAGGAACAAAACTGCGAGCAGAATGTACTGGGTCAAATAGCTTGATTTGAATGTACGGATCAGCATGATCAAAGCAGTTGAATCAAATCTTGCCCAAGGTCTTTCCGGAAGTACTTTCCTTCAAATTCGATCCGTTCGGCATTTTCGATTGAATGGCCCAAAGCTTCCTGCAGGGTCTTCCCCAAAGATGTCACGCTGATTACCCTTCCGCCGTTTGTAACCAGTGAACCATCTGATGCTATTTTGGTGCCGGCATGGAATAGAATACTCCCCGGAATATCATGGATATGGGTGATTGATTTTCCTTTCTGGAAAGGACCGGGATATCCGCCGGAGACCAGGAAGACCGAGGTACACCAGTCAGGTTTAAAGGTTATCGTCTGCAGGTCAAGTTTCTTCTCAGCCGTAGCAATAAGTAATTCCAGAAGGTCGGCATCGATCCGGGGAAGGATGGATTCAGCTTCCGGGTCACCTAACCGAACGTTGTATTCAATCACAAATGGGTCACCTTTGACGTTCATCAGCCCAAAAAAGATGAAACCCGAATAGTCAAGCCGATCCTGACGAATTCCCCGGATTGTTGGCTCGATGATCCGTTCCTTCACTTTGGCCATGAAAGTTTCATCCGCAAAAGGAACGGGCGATATGGAGCCCATTCCGCCAGTGTTGGGTCCTGTATCCCTTTCTCCAACCCGCTTGTAATCTTTGGCTTCCGGTAACAACAGCCAGGATAGACCGTCGGTGAGAACAAAAACAGATAGTTCAATGCCAACCAGATATTCTTCGATCACGACCTTGTCGGAGGAAGCCTCAAACCGCCGTTCTATAAGCAGATCGTGAAGATTGGCTGAGGCCTCCTGAAGTGTTGGGCAAATAAGAACCCCTTTCCCGGCAGCCAGCCCATCGGCTTTCAATACGTATGGTGGTTGAAGGGAGTTGAGGAATCTCAGTGCTTCCTGAAAGGAGTCCTTACAGAAGGTTTGATACCTTGCTGTCGGGATGCCATGCCGGATCATAAACTGCTTCGCAAAATCCTTGCTTCCTTCGAGCATCGCTCCGGTCTTGGATGGCCCAATAACAGCAACATGATTCAGCGCAGGATCCTGGAGAAAAAAGTCCCGGATACCTTTAACCAGGGGATCTTCAGGCCCCACCAGGACCATTTGAATATTCTTATCCAGTACGAAGGTCTTAATAGCAGGAAAGTTGGTCGGTTGAATGTCAACCATTTCAACCAAAGGAGCCATGCCACCGTTCCCAGGCGCTACGTATAGGCAGTGCGGAATTTGGCTCTGGCTGAGTTTCCATGCAATGGCGTGTTCACGGCCACCGGAGCCGATCAACAAGATGTTCAGGGGTTCATGGTTTTTTCGATGCAAGCCCATAGTTTATCAGCCGTTTTTTGCCAGGTAAAAAGATATTGTCTTTCAAAACCTTTACGGATCAGTTCCTTCCGGAGAGGTTCATGAATTGCAAGTTTTTCCAATTGTTCGGATATGGATGAGATGTCAGAGGGGTCAGCATACAATGCTGCATCTCCGGCCACTTCTGGCATTGAGGAGACATTGGATGTCAGAACATCATTGGCCCCGTCATACACCACGTCAACCTTTTCCTGTGGAATGCCATACAGCCTGCTGATGTCCTGCTTTGAGAATGCTGATACTGTGGCAATTTTATCTGCCCGCCTGGCGAATCTGGGAAAATAATGACGGTAATTTTTTTTTTCAGCGAATGGCAGATATTCCGGGTAATATTCAAATGCAATCCAGCCAATTCCTTCCATCTTATCCGGTAGCAGCAACCTTGTATTTACAGCAATTTTCATGGAAGGATCCTGTTGGGTTTCAGGCTCAACGGGTGTGGCAAGCCGGAAGCCATTTTCTTTTTAACTTTGCAGCAAATATCTGAATTATTTTCGAGCTTCAAGCCCCCTGGCAAGGCGGGAAAGGCAAAAAGAAATAAGCTACATGCAGCGAAAGTTCCTCACCAATCTGGGTCTTCTGCTCTTTCTTAATTTGCTGGTTAAGCCGTTCTGGATTTTTGGCATCGACCGGACGGTACAAAATGTTACCGGGGTAAGTGATTATGGGTTCTACTTCGTGATCCTTAATTTCTCTTTCCTGTTCAACATCTTGCTCGATTTCGGGATCACCAACTACAACAACCGGAATATCGCACAACATAACCAGTTGCTGAACAAGCATTTCAGCGGTATACTGGTGATGAAATTCCTGCTCTCGGTGGTTTATTTCATGATCACTTTCCTGATAGCCCTTCTGCTGGGGTATAACCTGCTCCAGATGAAATTCCTGGTTTTTCTTGCTATCAACCAGTTTCTGGTCTCACTCATTTTGTATTTGCGCTCGAATATTTCAGGTCTGTTGCTATTTAAGACCGATAGTTTCCTTTCGGTTCTTGACCGGCTACTGATGATCGCCATATGCAGTGTTTTGCTCTGGGGCGGTGTTACCCGCGATCCTTTCCGGATTGAATGGTTTATTTACGCTCAAACGGTAGCCTATCTCCTTACAGCCTTGATATGTCTTGTGCTTGTCATCCGGAAAGCGCATTTTAGAAGGCTTTCATGGAACTGGCCTTTTTTTATTGTCATCATCAAACAAAGCATGCCGTTTGCCTTGCTCATCCTGTTGATGACCTTCTACAACCGGCTGGATGCTGTGATGCTGGAAGGGATCCTGGATGAACCGCAGGGTTATGAACAGGCTGGGATCTATGCTTCCGGGTATCGTCTCCTGGATGCCGCCAATATGATCGGATTCCTGTTTGCTGCATTGCTTCTGCCCATTTTTTCGAAGATGATCAAGAACAAGGAATGCATTGAAGGGATGGTCAGACTCTCCTTTACCTTGATGATCACCATCGCGGTGATCGTTTCGGTTGGATCCTTTTTCTATAGCTACGAATTGATGGATTTACTGTATGATGCACATGTGGCTGAGTCATCATCCGTGTTTCATTGGCTGATGGGCTGCTACATCTTTATCTCCACATCCTATATTTTCGGAACACTGCTCACTGCCAACGGCAACCTGAAATACATGAATCTTATTGCCCTGCTGAGCCTGGTGTTGAATGTTTCACTTAACCTCATCCTGATCCCGTCTTTTCTGGCTGTCGGATCCGCTTTTGCCAGCCTGGTCACGCAGTCTGTTTCGGCAATCCTGCAAGTACTGCTCGTAAAAAAGCTTTTCCGGATGAAAGTCAATTATTCCTTTCTGTTCACCCTCTTGCTTTTCGTTGGCGGTGTCATCCTGCTGAACTATATCTCCCGCTTTCTGGCTTTCCGGTGGGAATATTGCTTCATCCTGGCGATCGTACTGTCCTTCATTCTGGCTGCTGCATTGCGCCTCGTCAGCCTGCAATCTTTGAAAAAAATCCTGCTGGAAAGACCATCTGCCTAAGCCCCTGCCGGCTGATTTCTGAAACCCGATGGCTTCTGTGTTGCCGATTCATATTATTTCCCTACTTTTGGGATCTTATTTCATTTGATTAACATATGGAAAATGTACCAGTCGGCAAGGATGGATTTGATTCTACCGGATTGATGATATACCTCTTCAAGTGGCGAAAATTATTGCTCATCATTTTTCTGATCTCACTTGTTGCTTCCCTTTTCTTTTCATCCTCTCTATTCATTGCACCGAAATTCAAGTCGACCGTGATCATGTTTCCGGTTTCGACAAGCAGCATCTCCCGGGCACTGATGAGCGAGATGTCATCTCCAAATCAAGACATTACACAGTTCGGAGAAGAGGAGCAGGCGGAACAGTTGCTTCAGATACTCAATTCCAATAAGATCCGCGACAGGATCGTTCAGCAATTCAACCTCATGCAGCATTACGGGATCGATTCTTCCTCCAGCTATAAATACTCCAGATTATACCGGCAGTATGAAAACAATATCACCTTCCGGCGGACTGAATATATGGCGGTTAAAGCCACCGTGCTGGATAAAGATGCCCAGATGGCTGCCGATATTGCCAACGCTATTGCAGATCTGGTTGATACCGTCAAGAATCAAATGCAAAAGGAGCGGGCCTGGCAGGGATATCAAATTGTTCAGCAAGAATATGAACAACTTCAGGATGAAGTAAATCACATCGTCGATTCACTGGCAGTTATTGGTCAGATGGGAGTGAATGATTATGAACGACAATCAGAAGTGCTTAACCAGCAAATGTCGATGGCAATCTCAACAAACAACCGGACAGCCATGGCTGTTTTTCAGAAAAAACTCGACCTGATCGGTAAATATGGCGGTACGTATATGGCGTTAAAAAATGCCCTGGAATTCAAGACTGAACAACTCATCCTGCTCAAAGGAAAACTCAAAGAGGCTAAGGTGGATGCGGAACAGAACATCACCCAGAAGTTTGTGGTCAACTATGCCTACAAGGCAGAAAAGAAATCCTATCCTGTTCGCTGGCTCATCATGGTTGTAACTGTCTTCAGTGCTCTCTTTCTGGGTGCATTAACGCTGGTTACCATTGATAAAATTCAGGCTATCAGAAAATCTGGAAGATACTAATACCTTGTTTTCGAAAAATAACAGCATGAGATATGAATGATTTTTTTAACAGCAGCAATTTAATCCGCCTTCTGCTCAAGTGGAAGTTTCACCTGCTGATCATCAGCGTGGTGGTGATTCTCCTGGGGGTTTTATTCTCAAGCCCCTGGTTTATATCTCCTCTCTATAAGTCAACTGCCGTGCTATACCCGGCCAATGTGTCCCCATACTCAGAGGAGAGTGAAACAGAGCAGATGCTTCAACTGATCCAATCAAAGGATATCAAGGACAGTGTGATCAGGAGATTCGATCTTGCCAAACACTACAAGGTCGATTCGGGGTACAAATATTTCGAAACGATCATGTTGTACGAGTGGAGCAAGCGGGTGAAGATCAATAAAACACCCTATGAGTCCATCATGCTGGAGGTCCTTGACCGGGATCCAGATACTGCATGCAAGATCGCTGAATCGATCATCCATTATTATGACATCAAGGTGAGAATCCTTCACCGGGAAAAATTCTACGAGGTGGTCATGAATTTCAGATCTCAGGTGATCCGGAAATCCAGGGATCTGGATTCTCTGGCAGGGCGCATTCACGAACTGGGTACTAAATATGGCGTTCTGGACTTTCAAAGCCAGACGAGGGAAGTGATGGAGGGCTATCTGCGAACGATAGATGGCTCCAATGCCCAGCGAATCAACACGCCTGCTGTGATGGAACTGAAGAAAAACCTGGAAGACAAAGGGGGGGAGATGCTGATGCTGCAGGAGTTACTGACAAGCGAATCGGAGGCTTTCAGTACCTTCAAGCTTGACTATGACCGGGCTTTGATTGCCTACCAGCGACATTTCACATACTCTAATGTTGTAACCAAACCGTTCCCTGCTGATAAAAAATCCTACCCGGTACGATGGATTATTGTTCTGGGGTCGTTGATCGCAAGTTTGTTTGTGGCTATCATCGTGATTGGATTCATTGAAAATTCCCGAAGGATCATCCATAAGCGTAATGTTGTACCACCGGGAGATAGTGTGTAAAAACCATCTTCAAAGCGCATTATCCATTGACTGACAAGCTCAAAACCGGCATTGTATATCTTGTGACAGCGCTTTTTATTGCGCTGAATATCTATTTGGTTGTTAAAAAACAGGAATACTGGGGCTTCCTGATCCCGTTGGCGATATACGTTGCAATACTTTATATCATTTCACTGGATAAGATCCTGCTCCTCATTACATTTCTCACGCCCCTTGCCATCAACATGATGGATTTTGAATGGGGGATTGGCATCTCCATTCCGACAGAACCACTCCTGATAGGTGTTTTCCTCCTTTTCATCATCAAGGTGATCTTTGAGCACAACTATGACGGGAAGATTCTGAAACACCCTGTGACCATTGCCATTCTGATCAATCTGGCATGGATTTTCCTGACCGGCCTGACCAGCCAGCTTCCGCTGGTATCCTTCAAGTTTCTGTTTGCCCGCCTGTGGTTTGTGATCCCCATGTTTTTCGTTGCTATCCCGTTGTTTAAAAAGGAATCCAACATATCCCTTTTTGCCTGGATGTATGCCCTTCCGTTGATCATTGTCATCGGGTACACGATATTCAACCATCAACGGTTTGGATTTGATGAGGATTCCGGGCACTGGGTGATGTCGCCATTCTACAATGACCACACCGCCTATGGTGCGATCCTGGCGATGTTTATCCCTGTCTTTTCAGGCTTTGCCATTTCCACCGTAAAAAAACCGGCTACCCGGCTGGTTTCTCTTGCTGTTACCTGTATTCTGACTGTCGCCCTGATCCTGTCATACAGCCGGGCCGCCTGGGTAAGTCTGGGGATAACGACGGTGATCTGGCTGATCATCCTGATGAAGATCAAGTTCAAATACCTGGTCGTAACCTTTTTATCGTTGGTAGGGCTGTTTTACCTGTTCCAGTTTGAGATCATCGACCGGCTGGAGAAGAACAAACAGGATTCTTCCGCCAATTTTCTGGAGCACATTCAATCCATTTCAAATATTTCTTCTGACGCCTCCAACCTGGAGCGTATCAATCGCTGGCAGTCGGCCATCCGGATGTTTAATGAACGTCCGGTTTTTGGGTTCGGGCCGGGAACCTATCAGTTTGAATATGCTCCTTACCAGCGTTCCAAGGAGAAGACCACCATCAGCACGAACGCCGGCGACCGCGGAAATGCCCATAGCGAATACTTCGGGCCCCTCGCAGAAAGCGGCCTGCTGGGTATGCTGACCTTCATTGGTGTCGTCCTGTTTATCATAATTACTGCCCTTAGAGTATACAAGGAAGCTGAAAACAAGGAGATCAAATTGCTCAGCCTTGTGTTACTACTAGGCCTTTTCACCTATCTCCTGCACGGCATCATGAATAATTTCCTCGATTCCGACAAAGCCTCTATCCCGTTCTGGGGCTTCGTCGCCGCCATTGTGGCGATGGATCTATACCACCGGAAATCAGTTCCAAAACAGTAAGTCATTATTCGATATTTTAATATTTTTGGCTTTTTGAATACAATTTAGTTCATGAAATTCTTACCTAGTGTTATGTTAAGCATGAAGTGACGGATATAATCGGTTAAGTTTTATTCTCGCATCTTTAGTTGTAAACTGCCAATTGATTTTGCATTTTTTATTATTT
>VGGL01000099.1 GCA_016868575.1 Bacteroidota bacterium | reverse complement strand
GGTACCGGGCATGCCGTATTGATGGCCGCTGATGCCATCTCCACCCCTTTTGCCGCCATCAATGCTGACGATTTCTACGGTCGTGGCGCCTTTGAAGGGATAGCAGCCTTTTTCAAGGCAACGGCCAACGACCCTTACGCCTGGGCCATGGCGGGATATATGCTTGGGAATACCCTCTCGGAATTTGGTCATGTCGCACGGGGTGTTTGCGAAACCGACACCCAGGGTCTTCTGACCGGGATCACCGAGCGGACGAAGATCATCCGGAGTCCCAGCGGAATAACCTACCAGGATGAACATGGACAAGAGATCCTGCTTGCGGAGAATAAGCCTGTGTCGATGAATTTCTGGGGTTTCAAGCCGGCCATCTTCGACCTGCTGAAGGAAGGATTTATGGCTTTCATCCGGGAGCATGGAAATAACCCGACATCAGAATACTATTTACCCCTGCTCATCAACAACCTGATCCGGGATCAAAAGATCACTTTGAAGGTTGTTCCCTGTCACGACAAATGGTTCGGGGTGACGTACCGGGAAGACAAGCCGAAAACCGAAGCGAATATCCGGAATCTGATTGAGGAGGGGGTGTATCCGGAGGAGTTGTGGAAATGGTGAAATGGTAAAACTTGTTGCGAGGAGCTTTATCCCGAACAAAGTGAGGGAGAAGCGACGTGGCAATGGTGAAAATAATATTTTCAAATCTTCAAATCTTCAAATTAATATGACGAGCAACGAACAACGAACAACGAGCAACCTGTCCTTCTTTGCCTCCCTCCCTGTTTTCCTGTCTTTTCTTTGCATGGGTTTTGGGGATGCGGTGGGGCCTTTTGTAGGGTTGGCGAAGGATTCCTTCAGCCTGTCGAATACCATGGCGCAACTGATCCCCTTTACCGGTTTTCTTATGTTCGGCTTACTTTCTGTTCCATTCGGCATTCTTCAGGATAAGAAAGGGAAGAAATTCATTCTTGCTGTAGGGTTGGTGGTTGCACTGGTCGGACTGGTAATCCCGATCATCAACTTCTCTACCTTCGCCTTTTTCCTGGTGACGATTTTATTCCTTGGCGCCGGGGCCGCCATTTTGCAGGTGGCCGGAAATCCCATCATGCGGGATGTCTCGCCCGCAGGGAAATACGCGAGAAACCTTTCCCTTGGTCAGTTTGTGAAAGCCATCGGGTCTCTATCGGGTCCTGTTCTGCCGGTCATTGCCCTGAAATACTGGGGTATGGACTGGAAGATCTTGTTCCCGGTCTATTCGGTCATCCTCGCCATCACCCTGATCATCCTCCTTTTCACAAGTATTCCGAACACTATATCTGCAGGTGCGAAGCCTGCCAATTTCAAGTCCTGCTTTGCCTTGCTCAGGGATCCTTTTGTTAGGATGATGGTATTTGCGATCTTTATCTATGTGGGAGCAGAGGTTTGTATGAGCAGCGGTCTGCCGCTCTATTTCCAGGATTCCTTTGGGGTTGATATCCAGAAGATCGGATTGCTGAGCACCGGGCTGTTTTTCCTTGCCCTGATGGCCGGCCGATTCCTGGGATCCCTTATCCTGAGCTGGATCTCCGCACGCACTTTTTTCATCATCACCTGCATCATTTCCATCCTGGGAATCTTGGGTATGTTCACCGGCAACGAAGTCCTCGCCTATGTCAGCGCCTGCCTCACAGGACTTGGCTTTGCCAACATCTTTCCCCTGGTCTTCTCCATTACAATTGAGAGAATGCCTGAACGGGCCAATGAGTTGTCAGGGTTAATGGTCACAGCTATTGTGGGAGGAGCGCTGGTACCGCCGGTGATGGGGATCATGGCAGACCACACCTCAACGCTTCATGGATTCGTGGTCCCGCTGATATGCCTGGTATATATCTCATACACAGCCTTTCGGGTGATGAAGCGCGCAAGAGGCTGAAGGCTTTCTTGATGTAGCGATGTAACGATGTAACGACGTAGCGATTTTTCATTCTCCTTCGTATATCGTTATATCGTTACATCGTTATATCGTTACATCAACACATCGAATATCTCTGAAATTTCTACCTTTGAGCATCTCTCATTGTGATCCGTCATGATAAAAATATGGATATTCACGATCGCATTTCTTTTGCTGGCTGCTTTTCTGAAATTATCAGCACAAGAAATACATAAAGTTCCTCTCACCCCTTCCGATTTCGCCAAGTGGCGTACCATTGGCAACCCAATCATCAGCAATGATGGGAACTTCGTTTCCTGGGAAGCCAACCCCCAGCGCGGTGATGGATGGTTTTACTTGTACGATGCCCTTTCCGGAAAAAGCGATAGCATTCCAAGGGGCTACAAGGCGGCTTTTGCTGCTTCTTCCGACTACATCCTTTTTCAGATCAAGCCGGAACTGGATACCATCCGCAAATGCAAGATCGCTAAAAAGAAAGATGATGATATGCCAAAGGATTCACTGGGGATTTGGATGTTCAAAAAGGATACCATGCTGAAGGTAGCACGGGTGAAGTCTTTCAAGATGGCGGAAGAGAGCGGGGAATGGTTTGTGTATCACTTGGAGAAAGAACTTGCTAAGAAAGATACGGCGAAGAAGAAAGGCAGTGTGGCGGATGGAGATACGACAAAGAAACCGGAAGTAACAAAGCATATTGATCAACGAAGTAAGAAAAAGAATAAAAAGCAGGAAGGAACGGAGCTGGTGATCGCACATCCGGAGAACTTCATGGAATTCCGGTTCAAAAACATCAGTGAATACACGATCGCGAAGAATGCCGGGATGATCCTGTTCATCGTCAACATCAAGGATTCTATTGACTCCACTCGGGTGTATGTCTTCAACCCGGATAACCGTGCAGCGGAACTGATCCTGTACCATGCCGGAACAGCGAAAAGTCCGGCCACGGATGTCAAGGGCAAATATGCATCGTTCCTGTTTTCAGAAGATACCACCAAGAACAAGGTCTTCGACCTGGTGCTTTGGGACAAGAGCGACCGATCATTGATTAAGGTTTCTGATACCTCCAAGCAGGTTTTTCCGGATAAATGGTGTGTTGGGGAACATTTTACACCCCTGTTTTCGGAAGATGGCACCCGGCTGTTCTTCGGCATGGCACCGGTTCCACCTGCCGAGATCAAGGACACCATTCCGGATGAGGAAAAGGTGAAGGTCGACGTGTGGCACTGGCTGGATGCCGAGCTGCAAACCAAACAACTGAAAGACCTGGATAAGGAGAGCAAGCGGTCGTACCTTTCGGTATATCTGATCCGGGAAAAGCGGATTATCCGGCTGGGTGATGAAAACGTACCGGAGGTAAAGACCATTGACAAAGGGAAAGGCAAGTTCGCCATCGGGTTTTCCGATCTTCCTTATCAACGGCTGTCTTCCTGGGATAAAAAATATGAAGATGTTTACCTCATTGAGGTTGAAACCGGCCGGCGACTGAAGATACTGGAACGCAAGCCATTCAGCGCCAGCCTCTCTCCGGGATGCGGATATGTTGCCTGGTTTGATGCTGCCGACAGCGCCTGGCATGTCTATTCTGTCTTGAAAGATGCCATGGTCACTCTTCCGAAAATGTCAGGCATCGCCTTCTACGATGAAGAAAACGACCAGCCCAGTCCACCTGATGCCTACGGACTGGCCGGATGGGGTAAAGATGATGACTTTGTGCTGATCTACGACCGTTATGACGTCTGGAAGTTTGACCCTTCCGGTAAGAAGAAGCCGGAGAATATCACAGACGGCAAAGGGAGGCAGGAGAAAACCCGTTTCCGATATGTTTCACTTGATAAAGAAATCCAATACATTGATCCTAATTCAGCGATCCTGCTCACCGGATTCAACGAAAATGATATGTCCAGCGGATATTACAGCCTGAACCTGAAGGATGGCAACCTCCTGACGGAACTCATCTCCGGGCCTTTTGACTTCATGGCACTAGTGAAAGCCAAAAAAGCAGACCGGCTGGTTTGGCGAAAAAGAACATTCCAGGTTTATCCCGATCTATGGTACAGTGATCTTCGGGTCAATAATCCGGTGAAGATCAGTCACACCAATCCCTGGCAATATCGGTATTTATGGGGTGAAGTGGAACTGGTAAGATGGAAATCGATGGATGGCGGGGACATGCGGGGACTCTTGTACAAGCCGGAGAACCTCGATGCGACAAAGAAATATCCGATGATCGTTTACTTTTATGAAAAGTACAGCGAGCAGTTGCATTCCTATTACAATCCCAAGCCAAGTCATTCAACGGTGAACTTCCCGTATTACACCAGCAATGGGTATCTGGTCTTCATTCCTGACATCTCCTATCAGTCAGGTTATCCGGGAAAAAGCGCCTATCAGGATATTGTGAGTGGAACGATGAGCCTGTTCAACCGCCCTTATCTTGACGAGAAGCGGATCGGTCTGCAAGGCCAAAGTTGGGGAGGGTACCAGGTGGCATACCTGGTCACCCAGACAGATCTTTTCAAGGCTGCCATGGCCGGGGCGCCGGTGAGCAACATGACCAGCGCTTACGGCGGGATACGCTGGGAATCGGGTATGAGCCGCATGTTTCAGTATGAGCAGTCGCAGAGCCGTATTGGTAAATCGCTCTGGGAGAATCCGATGCGCTATATCGAAAACTCGCCGCTCTTTGATGCCGACAAGATCAACACCCCCTTGATGATCATGTCCAACGACGGTGACGGTGCGGTCCCCTGGTACCAGGGGATCGAGCTTTTTACGGCCCTGCGGAGACTGAACAAGCCTACCTGGCTGCTCAATTACAACGGTGATGAGCACAACCTCAAAGAGTCATCATGGGGCAACAGGATTGATCTGACGATCCGGATGAAGCAGTTCTTCGATCATTACCTGAAAGATATGCCAGCGCCGGAGTGGCTGGAAAAAGGGATCCCGGCACTTAAGAAGGGAAGAAAAACAGGCTACGAACCGGTGAAATGAAATAAATTCGATCTTTTGACGTATCTTAAACAAACCTCTAAGACTCAAAGACACGGTATCTGCATAATAAATTACGATCTTTGTGAATTCGTGCCTTAGTGGTATAATATATTCAGATGAAACATAGCCAGTTTATTAAAACTTATTCGATAATACCCATTTTATTCCTTCTGGTTGCAGGAATTTCCTTCCACTCCTGCCGGAAGGACGACATCCTTAACAGCGATCCTTCTTTCCGGCTCGTTTTCTCGACAGACACCGTCCTCTTTGACACGGTTTTTACCACTGTGGGAACAATCACCAAACGGTTAATGGTCTACAACCAGGACAAGAACACAGTAAATATCTCCCGCATTACTCTTGCCGGAGGTTCAGGTTCTGTGTTTCGGGTCAACATTGATGGTTCACCACAAACAACCGTCTATGATGTCGAGATCCCCGGCAAGGACAGCTTGTACATCTTCATCCGTGCACAAATCGATCCCAATAACAGCAACAACCCGCTGATCATCAAAGATTCCGTTCTTTTCGAAGTCAACGGAAACATGCAGGATGTCGATCTCATCGCCTGGGGACAGAATGCCTTTTTTCATGTTGATGACACCCTCCGCGGACAAGTTGTCTGGGATAAGACCAAGCCCCATGTGATCTACGGTCACCTCGTCGTGGATTCTGCGTCATCCCTGGAGATCATGGCAGGAAATGGCATCTACTTTCATCAGAAAGCCTATCTCTCGGTAAGAAAAGAAGCCACATTGAAAGTCTCGGGAACACTGCAGTATCCGGTATTATTTCTTGGCGACAGGCTTGATGATGATTACCTCGATGTGCCCGGGCAATGGGATGGCATCTACCTGGAAAGAGGGAGTCAGAACCATGCGATCAATTACGCAGTGATCCGCAACGCCACCAATGGGATCGTCATCGACTCTACCCTCTCATTTTCGGAACCGGCGCTACACATCACCAATACCATCATTGAAAACGTGACAGGATACGGCCTATATGCCTATGCCACCTATGTCACCGGTAATAATCTGGTCATCGACAACTGCGGGCGAAGTGCACTCGCCATTGAAAAGGGAGGGTTTTATGACTTTCGTCAGATGACCATCGGGAACTTCTGGAACTGGTCAGTGCGAAGCGATCCGAGCTTGTATATCAGCAACTACACCTATTCATCTACCGGCGATCCTGTTGTTGCCGACCTCCAGCAAGCCTATTTTGGGAACTGTATCGTTTATGGGTTTCTGGAAGACGAGATCCGGTTGGAACAGGAAGCTGGCGCTCAGTTCAACTACCGGTTTGACCATGCATTGCTGAAGACCACAGTCAACATCAGTGATCCGGTGCATTTCGCGGGCATCCTCACAAATGAAGATCCTTTATTTGTTAACCGGGATGATTTCAATTTCGCGTTGGACACCCTCTCTCCGGCCATCAACAAAGGGATTCCAATGGGTGTGGCCTATGATTTGAAGGGCATTTTCAGGGATAATACGCCTGATCTCGGAGCGTATGAGTATATGGTGAGATGGTGAGATGGTGAGATGGTGAGATGGTGAAATAACTAATAATCATTCTGTTCACTATTTCACCATTTTACCATTTCGCTATTTTTTCAATGCATTGACTAAAACCATCCCAATATCCGCCGGTGAATCTGCAACGTGGACACCGCATTCCCGAAGGATCTCCTTCTTGGCCTGGGCGGTATCTGATTTCCCGCCGATGATGGCACCTGCATGACCCATCCGACGGCCTTTCGGCGCGGTAGCTCCGGCGATGAAGCTCACAACAGGCTTCGTTCCATGTTCCCTGATCCACAAGGCTGCCTCATTCTCCATGTTGCCACCGATCTCTCCGATCATGACAATCGCTTCAGTCTCCGGGTCATCCATAAAAAGCTCGACAGCCTCCCGGATTGTAGTACCGGGAATTGGATCTCCTCCTACACCGATAGAGGTAGACTGACCAAGTCCAGCCTTCGTAATCTGATCAACCGCCTCATATGACAAGGTCCCGGAGCGGGAAACCACGCCGATAGTGCCAGGACGATGGATGGAGCCCGGCATGATACCAATCTTGGTTGAAGGTGGGGTGATGATACCAGGACAGTTGGACCCGATCAGGCGGCTCTTTGGCCGGCATTTGAGATATTCCTTCACATACATCATGTCTTTCACAGGGATACCTTCAGTGATGCATACGATGACCCTGATCCCGGCTTCAGCCGCTTCCATGATGGCATCAGCAGCGGCTTGCGGAGGGACAAAGATCACTGAAACATCAGCGCCGGTAGACTGCACCGCATCATCAACCGTATTAAAGATCGGCAGACACAGGTGTTTCTGTCCTCCTTTCCCAGGGGTGACGCCTCCGACAACCCTGGTTCCATACTGGATCATCTGTTCGGCATGAAAAGTTCCTTCATGGCCCGTGAATCCCTGAACCAAAACCAATGACTGTTTATTAACTAATATGCTCATATTCAATTAAAAATGAATAATTAATAATTAAGAGAGGTCTTTCAAAGGTAATGGGTTTTTCAATCATGAGGAAATAAAGCCTATATTTGACAAAATTCTAATACTGATCATGTTAGGGGTATCAAGCCACATGCTAATAATTATTAATTTTAAATTATTAATTATCTGATGTTTACATCAAACCCAGAAGACACCATCTGTGCTGTTTCCACCCCGCCGGGCGTATCAGCGATCGGAGTGATCCGGTTATCGGGTGCGGAGTCCCGGCATATCATTGGAAAGATCTTCCAGGCCAGGGATAAGTCGTTCACCTCCATGAATGCACAAAGCCATACACTCCATTTCGGAACCATTGCATCGGGTGATGAGTTGATTGATGATGTGCTGGTGAGTTTTTTTCTGGCCCCTCATTCATATACGGGGGAAGATGTGGTGGAGATATCGTGTCATGGCAGTCCTTACATCCGACGGAGGATCCTGGAGGAACTGGTGAACCATGGTGCGCGGATGGCTCATACCGGTGAGTTCACCTTGCGAGCTTTCCTGAACCACAAGTTTGATCTTTCACAGGCCGAAGCCATTGCCGACCTGATCGCCGCTGACTCCAAAATATCGCATGACCTTGCCATGAGTCAGCTCCGCGGAGGGTTCTCCGCTGAGATCAGGAAACTGCGGGATCAGTTGTTGGAGTTTGCATCGCTGCTTGTCCTGGAGCTTGATTTCTCGGAAGAGGATGTGGAATTTGCAGATCGTTCGCGCCTCATGGAGCTTCTGCAGCAAATCCTGCAGAAGGTGAGTTCCCTGAAGGACTCCTTTTCCCTGGGAAATGTACTCAAGCAAGGCATCCCTGTTACCATCACCGGCCGCCCCAATGTGGGCAAATCGACCCTGCTGAATGCCCTGTTGAATGAAGAAAAGGCGCTGGTTTCAGAGATTCCCGGGACAACCCGCGATGCGATCGAAGATGTGTTGAACATCAACGGCGTGACTTTCCGTTTCATCGACACGGCAGGACTCCGCAGGCCTGAAGATACCGTTGAAACGATGGGGGTTGAACGAACCTGGGAAAAGATCAGCAAAGCATCGGTCATATTATATGTTTTCGATATCAGCGAAGCCGATACCTCTTCCATCCTGGAAGACATCAATGCCATCAGCGAAAAGATCAGGAATACGGGCAGCAGGCTGGTGCTGATAGGAAATAAAACAGACCTGCTGATCGAGCTCCCTCACCATTTCCGGGAGCTGGTTGAAATGGAGACGATATTCATCTCTGCCAAACGAAGGGAAAACGTTAACCTGATCTCCGAAAGCCTGCTCCGTTCAGTGGAATCCGATAAGATTGGCGACACATCTATCATCTCCAACCTCCGTCACTACGAAGCCCTGTCGAAAGCGCTGGAGTCGGTCACCGCCATGATCCAGGGGATGGATGAGAAACGCTCGACCGACCTGCTCACCATCGACCTACATGCAGCCCTGCATCACCTGGGCACCATCACCGGCGAAATCACCACCGATGATATCCTCGGTTCGATATTTTCGAGGTTTTGCATAGGGAAGTGAATGAGACTTTGGTTTCATGAGCCGCAGGCGAAATGAAACCATAAGTCGAATTCATCCCGATAAGCGAAGCGAAATCGGGATCACCGTTTTCTTTCACAAACCGCAGGCGAAATGAAAC
>VGGL01000098.1 GCA_016868575.1 Bacteroidota bacterium | reverse complement strand
TGGAACTGGAACACAGTGGCCAATGCTGCTGGCTACCGGTGGAGTAACATAAATGATTTTTCCACCGCAACCGAGATGGGTCTTTCCACTTCGAAAGTTGAAGGCTCCCTTACCTGTGAAACAGCCTACACACGATATGCCTGGGCATATAATGGTTGCGCGTATTCCACTCCGGTAACCCTGACGCAATCAACTCTTGCCTGTTGGATTTGCGGCGATCCAATCACAATCAACCATGTAGCCTCTGGCGGTGTCGCACCGGTGGACAAATCGGTGACCTATGGAACGGTGGCCAATGTTCCCGGAGAAACATCCAAATGCTGGATCACACGAAACCTGGGTGCAAGCCTGCAGGCAACTGCAGTAAGCGATGCCACCGAGGCCTCGGCAGGCTGGTATTGGCAGTTCAACCTTAAGCAAGGGTATATGCATGACGGCACAACTCGGACGCCAAGTACCACCTGGATCAGCAGCATCAATGAGAATTCAAATTGGACAAGTGACAAAGATCCGTGTACACTTGAGCTTGGAACCGGCTGGCGGATACCGACCTATACCGAATGGTTCAATGTGGATGCAAACGGAGGCTGGACAAATTGGAACGGACCATGGAGCTCACTATTAAAAATGCACGCTGCCGGGTACCTGTACAGCAGCGGTGGTTCGCTCAGCTACCGCGGTTCAAACGGCACCTACTGGAGTAGTATACAGTACAGCAATACGGATGGATGGATCCTGTACTTCCACAGTAGCGATTGCAACATGTACCTCAACAATAAGGCGAGCGGCTTCTCCCTGCGGTGCCTCCGAGACTAGGACGAAATCAAATATTTGAAATGATCAAGAATGACGAATAGAACGAATGAAATGACAAGAACTTTCGGATTCCCGAATTTCATTCGCCGAATTCGTCATTCGGCTAATTCGTGAATTCCATTCGACCTATTCGTCATTCGATTAATTTGTGAATTTGAATCAAATGCCATGAATGACCCATCGGGATGATTTGTATTTTTCACCAGGACCAGTGGTATACCAATTGTCACCAAGGGTGATGCAGCTTTCCCATGGATAATCAGATACAACATCAGGGATTTGCTGTTCCGGGGTACGGTAATTTTCAAACTCCCCATGAACCGTCCTATCGACGATCAGAACACCTGGCTGATGCTGCCTGGCCATGGAGGCAATGGATGGCATATCGATGTCTTGTATCCATTGGTTTTTGCCCAACCATGGCTGTGTTTCCTCCGTGAGTGTATTTTCCGGTCTCACCCAGCCCTTGTTCCCGGAAAGCAGAAAACACCTCTTTCACAATATTGTTTTTCAGATGGGCGGAAAACCGGGAACCCGGATCGGTGATCTTGTAGTCGGTGTACCTGGAATCAAACATGCAGAACCCATCATGGTGTTTGGTGGTAAAAACCATATATTTCATTCCCGCTTCCCGGGCCGCCTGTGCCCAATGTTGCGGGTTGAATTTTTCCGGATAAAAGGTCTTCCGGATATCCTCGTACGCTTTCTTGTACACATTGTATACTCATTCTTCGTAGGTTTGCAATTGCAAAGCTGCTTAGAATGAGTATAATCAAGAAGCAAAATTAAATAACAAGTGCCAGGTGTGCAAATAAGTGCCAGGTGTCAAGTGTCAAGTGACAAAATAAGTGCCAGAGGGTATCGCCAGCACATTCATTAAGATCAATCTCACCAGGAATATGTCGAAGAAGAAGCTTGGCCATTTTTTCTCAGGGTCATCTTCCAGCATGATGTACAGAAATGTTCTGACCTTTTTCATGTTTTGTTGTTTTTGTCAAAAATAAAGCTAATTTTGGATAAGAATGAAACACCCTACGCCATGAGAACCGTTTTATCTTTCCTCCTCCTTTTTTCCCTCCTTTTTATTCATCCGGCCGATACTGCTGCAGGTAGAGGCAGTTCAACCGGAACGCCCAACATTGTGCCTGTACCGTTAAAAACAGAACACCTCAACGGTTTCTACCGCCTGCATGAGAAAAGTCAGGTCGTCACCGGCCTGGTCGACAGCCGTGATGTCATGAGGCTGGGAGAGATGATTGCCGGCACCCTGCGGAATTATACCGGATTTGCGATACCGGTTGTGTCCGTCGCTGGTTCAGGAACAAGAGCCAACATCGAGTTAAAGATCATTCCCGACAAGGAAAACCTGGGTTCGGAAGGGTACAGGCTATCCATCCGGAAGACCGGGATCCTGCTCGAAGCACCCAGTGCCCACGGTTTGTTTTATGGGATCAACTCACTTTTTCAACTATTTCCTGCTGGTCTGCTTATGACCGGTGAACAGGAAAAGCAGAACCCAAAGATCCCCTGCATGGTGATCACCGATAAGCCACGTTATTCATACCGCGGGATGCACCTGGATGTCTCCCGGCATTTCTTTTCGAAGGAATTTATTTTCAGATATATTGACCTCATCGCCATGTGGAAGATGAATGTTTTTCACTGGCATCTGACGGATGACAATGGCTGGCGTATCGAGATCAGGAAGTACCCGAAACTGCAGTCGGTGTCGGCCTGGCGTGTGAACCGGGAGGACAAACCCTGGAATGAGCGGCCTTTCCAGCAGGTTGGAGAGCCTGCCAATTACGGAGGGTATTATACCCAGGAGGAGATCCGGGAAGTGGTGCAATACGCTGCCGACCGGTTCATCACCATCATTCCTGAGATTGAGATGCCGGCTCACTCAAGAGAGGTGTTGGCGGCCTATCCGCAATTCTCATGTACCGGCGGGCCATTCACGGTTCCACCCGGCGGCTACCGGCCGAATATCGATATTTTCTGTGCCGGTAACGACAGTGTTTTCACTTTTCTGGAAGGTGTATTAACCGAAGTCATGGAGCTGTTTCCAGGCCCTTATATCCATATCGGAGGGGATGAAGCCGACAAGACCAACTGGAAGAGTTGCGGCAAGTGTCAGAACAGGATTCAAAAGGAAGGATTAAAGGATGTGGATGAACTGCAGAGTTATTTCATCAAGCGGATCGAGCGGTTTGCTAACTCCCAGGGGCGGAAGATCATCGGCTGGGATGAGATCCTGGAAGGAGGCCTGGCACCGGAGGCCACGGTCATGTCGTGGCGGGGAGTGGATGGCGGGATTGATGCAGCCCGGCAGGGGCATGATGTGATCATGACACCCACGTCGCACTGCTACTTCGACTATTACCAGGCGGATCCCGAATTTCAACCTCCAGCAATCGGAGGACTGACCACACTGGAAAAAGTGTATTCTTTTGAACCTACGCCTCCGGAGCTCAATGTGCAAGAAGCCACACATATCCTGGGAGCACAGGGAAACCTTTGGAGCGAATTTATTCCAACACCCCGCCAGGCTGAGTATATGGCGGTTCCGCGGATGGCTGCCCTGGCTGAAGTGGTCTGGTCATCCAAAGAAAACCGCAACCGGGATGATTTCCGGCAACGGATGAGTCATCAGTATGAACGTTTACAGGCGCTTGATGTAAATTATTGCAAAGGTTCCTATGCAGTATCATTCCAAACCGTTTTCGATACCCTAAAACAACAAATTGCCATTTCCATGGATGCAGAGATTCTTGATCCGGAGATCCGTTATTCCATCGATGGATCAGTCCCTTCGGTAGCGTCGAAAAAATATACCCGCCCTGTCGTGGTGAATGCTTCCACCCGGTTTGCAGCAGCCATCTTCGAAAACGGTCAGCTTATGGAGAAGCCTGTTACACGGAATTTTGACAAGCATGCCGGAATTGGCAAGCAGGTGAAATTTATGCAGAAACCCAGTAACAGGTATCCGGGACAGGGGAAACAAACCTTGACTGATGGCTGGCACGGAACAACATATCACCGCGACGGCATGTGGCTCGGTTTCCATGGAAACGATATGGAACTGATCATCGACCTGGGCAAACCAACTGCTGTTAGCAAGGTGACTATCTCCGCTCTACAAAACACCGGTTCATGGATTTTCCTTCCCCTGGAAGTAAAAGTGAATGCATTGGATGAAAAGGAGGAACTGAGGATTACCGGTACAAAAAAGAATGATGAAAAAGACAACACCAGCGTATTTCTCCGCAATTTTTCAATCCCACTGTTAAAAACGCCGGTACGCTACCTGCACATCCGGGCAAAAAACCAAGGCGTTTGTCCCGAATGGCATCCAGGGGCAGGACAAAAAAGTTGGATATTTATTGATGAGATCGTGGTGGAATGATCCTGGATAAAGGATGCTGCTACTTCTCGTAGCTCCCTTTCCTGAGCATTTTTCCTTTTTCAACCATCAATACACCCATGGCGGTTAAGTAAGCGATCCTAAAATCTCCATCCAATACAATGAGGTCGGCATCCCTGCCAACTGAAATCCTTCCTTTTGAATGAAGTTTGAGGATATCTGCGGGGTTTGACGTGATCACCTTCAGGGCATCTTCCACTTTCATCCCCTCCTGCGTAATGGCATCAACCAGTTCAGTATGGATCGATTTCGGGTAGCCCATCTCCAGCTTCCGGAGGTTGCCATGCTCGTCAAAGTCAGGCAGTGAGCCAAATCCATCAGAAGTCAGGGTGATGTGGTTAAGGGGTACGCCGGCGTTGACCAGTTCAACGATGGCTTTGGAAGGTTTGATCTCATATTCCGGAAAATACGGATAGGAGCTGGCTGTGAGGTCAACATAACCTTTCTTGCCATATTCTTTGGCATCTTCAAAGATGTAGTCATTCCGGTTACAGTGTGTTGGCAGGAACTGGGTGAGTTTCAATTCGCTTTTGGCTACGGCGTCATAGAGGGGCTGGAATGGGTTTTTGGCATCGCCCATATGGATGTTCACCAGCCCGGCCTTGCCGCCGAGCATCCCTCCTACCCGGGCATGCTCAGTCAGCCGGATCAGCTCTTCGGTCGTTGGGAAGGAAGTACGATGGTCAGAAATGGCTACCTCTCCGACCCCGATAACCTCTTCGATCATGGCCACATCTTTGCCGACATCGCCCAGGAGGGTTGGCGCGGGAACCTGGTAAGCACCGGTGTACATCCATGCGCTGACGCCTTCCTGTTTCAGGGCTTTCACTTTCATCAGAACCGATGCAACGCTGCGGGTAAATCCATCGGTTCCCAGACATCCGACGACCGTTGTCACGCCTGCTTCCAGCATATGGCTTAGCTGCATCTCGGGGGTACGTGTGGAAGGGCCGCCTTCGCCACCGGCGCCGGCGATGTGTACATGAGCGTCAATAAATCCCGGGGCAAGCTTCATTCCCTTACCATTGATCACTCTGCTATTCAGGGATTTCGGCAAACGGATATTGTCGCCAATAGCCACGATCCTGGTTCCTGCGATCAATACATCTTTAACTCCCAGACATTCCGGGGCATAAACTTCGCATCCTTTAATGAGAATCATATCATCTATTGTTTGGTTCTGCTTAATTAAATCTGAAAATATTGCTGGCTATGCGTGCCAGGCGGCTCATCTCCCGAACAGGTTCTTCCACCATCCAACGCTCCAGATCGAATCTGGCGCCGGCAGGCAGAAATCCTATCTTGATCCCGTTGAGGGTAATCGGATCATATTGTTCTACCGTGAGCAGGTTGGAATAGTTCACCCCATCCGAATCGACCACTGTTATCGAACCTGATCCAATGACATCGCCTTTCATGTCCGGGCCAATGATCATGGCTGTATTCTCATCCAACCCCAATCCTTTCTTGATCTCGCTGCCGGCTAAAAACTGGCTCAACCGGGCCAGTCTGTTTCGTTCGGAAAAATGGGTATCCACTGTGATCCCTTTCAGGAATGCAAATCCTTTGGTGTAGTTCACAGCACCCTTTGATAATCCTTCATCATCTCCGCCATAGATCATGATCTCGGAGGCAGCGGCCGCACCGGCACTCGTACCGGCAAGGGTGGCTCCCTGGCTGTGAAGTTGACGGATCCGCTGCATCAAATTGGAACCATCAAGGATATTAACCAATTTCACCTGGTCACCGCCGGTCAAAAAGATGATCCCCGCACCTTCGATCTTTTCATGATAGTGTGC
Source organism: Bacteroidota bacterium (assembly GCA_016868575.1). Lineage (GTDB taxonomy): Bacteria > Bacteroidota > Bacteroidia > Bacteroidales > FEN-979 > VGGL01. Next base: position 3,127 of record VGGL01000098.1, on the reverse strand, counting down.
TGTATCCGCTTCGTCACGATGCCGGATATCGAATACAAATACATCTTTCACACCCAGGTCCCGGAAAAGATAATAATACCGCTCACCGAGATCGTAAGGATAGTCAGAGGCCGTAGGGATGACGATGGCCTTCTCCGGGCTGTTCAGTCCCACTACCCGGGAAAGCACTTCCATGCTCCCCTCTTTTTCTTCTGCACCTCCGATCAGGGCCAGGTATCCGCGATGTTGTATCATGAGCTAACATGTCAGTTTTACAAGATTTTGCAGGAGTTTCAATGTTGCGTCAAAACGGGCAGACAGCACCACCAGTAAGTCACCCTTTTGAGGCTTGGTTACCGCAACAGATAAGGCTTCTTCAAGGGTCAGAAAGGAATGAATCTTCGTCTTATCAATTTCATTCTCCGTTGCCCCCCTGACCAGCAATTCAATGATCATTCCCTCCGTTCTCCCCCGGGTGTCAACACCTTCGTAGAAGATCACTTCATCAAAGACATTCACAGCCAGGTGACCCATCTTCAGGATCATCTCATCCGGCCGGTCACCGGCCATGTCAAGCACACCAATCTTATTCCCGGGCAGTTGCCGGAGGAACTGGTGCAAGCCCTCCAGACTCACCGGGTTATGTGCGTAATCTATCAGTATGTCAAACCGTTCGCTGTTGAAAAAATTCAACCTGCCGGGCAAAGATAATGGATCGGGTTTGAACTCGGCAAGATATTTTTGAACATGTGATTGTGGAATACCACGTGCAAGCAAGGAACAGACCACAGCCAGCAAGCTATCCGCTGCAAGCAGGGCTTTGTCTCCGAAGGTCAATGGGATTTCATCCACGTTCATCAGAACTGATTCCAGACAGCGATGATTTACGACAATCTCTTTCCCCCGCAGGAAGACAACCAGCCCCCCTTGCTGAATCTGCTTCCGGACGTGTACATTGCTTTCATCACGTGAAAATAAAACCGGTTTAGAATAGAGGCGGCCACGCATCTCCATCACCATTTCCTGGTCGGCATTCAGAATGGTAAAACCTTCTTCATAAACTTCTTCAGCAACCACCGACTTGGCATATGCCAGGTCTTCCAGGTATTTGATATCATCATTTCCAACATGGTCATCATGGATGTTGAGCACAACACCTACATCAGCGAACCTGTACCCCAGTCCTCTTCGAAGGATCCCTTCACGCGAAGTCTCCAGCACAGCGCAATCAATATCCGGATCTTTCAGTACCAGCGCGACGTGCTCAGGGTAGGTCATATCTCCTACGAGCAGCCTCTTTCCATCAATATACAAGCCTTCCGTGCTGGTCATCCCCACATGATATCCTTCCCTCTTCAGGCAATATGCCAGGAGGTGTGTAAAGATGGTTTTTCCAACCGTGCCGGTGACGGAGAAGACCGGGATCCTGCAGGGTTTTCCATCCGGGAACAACATGTTGATAAAGGGTACGGCGACATTTTGCGCTGCTCCCTCCGCCGGATTCATATGCATGCGAAAGTCAGGAGCCGCGTTGATCTCCAGCACCGCACCATTCCCTTCAGCCAGGGGAGCTGATAGCGTAGCTGCGATAATATCGATGCCGGCTACATCCAAACCGATAATCCTGGACACCTTTTCAACCAATTCTTTGTTTGAAGGATGGAGTTTATCCGTGACATCCCGTGAAAAGCCACCTGCTTTTGGATTTCCGGTGTTCTTTAAAAAAAATACTGCTTCTGCAGGAAGTATGCTTTCAGGTGAATACCCATGAAACTGCATCAACATCAATGTCGCCTCGTCCGGTTCCACCCGGCTTAATTTACCTTTGTCACCCACCTGACGCAGCGGGTTTGCATTCAACTGCTCTACCAGCATGGCAATGGTTGACACTCCATCACCTTTGATATATGGCGGTTCAAGCTCAGTAACGGCCACAACCTGATAGTTAATAACCAACACCCGGTATGTGTTTCCCTGTACAACCGGCTGAACCAGAAGATCGGGGTCAGTGCTGAAAGCAAGTCTGCAGGCATTTTTGATTTTCGCTTCCGTATCCAGGTGAAGAAATATTCCAGCACCCAGGTGACCGCTTCGGGGTTTGATCGCCACCGGCTTCCCGATCTCCCGGAAAAAGGAGACAGCTTCGTCTTCCTGTTGAACCAGGCGGGTCTCGGGGACAGGGATGCCCGACTCTTTGAGCATCAGCATGGAGACGAACTTATCCTGGGCTGTTTCCACGGCGATCAGGTTGGTATCGGAGGTCAGCGTAGCTCGTATTTTTTTATGGTACTTGCCGGTACCCAACTGAACCAGGTTATAGGCATCCAGTCGCCGGTAAGGTATTTTGCGTTTTTTTGCTTCGTCGACAATCGCCTGGGTGCTGGGACCCAGCAGTCGCGCTTCCCGGATGGCGATAAGGTTATCAATCACCTCCCTTACATCAAAATTCCTACCTGCAAGAATAGCATTGATGAAATTGATGGCTGCCTTGCCGGCATATATCCCCGCATATTCATCAAAGAACCTGAAGATGACGTTGTACACCCCTGGTTTGAGGGTGCTGCGGGTCTTTCCGTAGCCCACATCCATGCCTGCCAACGTTTGCAGCTCGATGGCTACGTGTTCGCAGACGTGTCCGAGCAGGGTACCTGTTTGTATCCGGATAAAAAAACCGCCTGGTTTTCCTTCAGAGCAGTGATGCTGGTACAAAGAAGGTAAAGCGGCAGAAAGCTTTTCAAAAAAGCCATCGATGGTGTTTGTGTACACCTCGTCGTAGCTGCCCAAATCAACCCGGAAAAGGACAATCTGGCCGGCGCTGAAATAGTTGGCGCCATACATTACCCGGATATCCTCGGCTTTCAGCGGTCCTTCTGCAATGACATAATGCTCCTGCAAGACATCATTGACATCATTCGCTGCGTTCTTACAGTGATTATCGGCCTTCAATGTCATGATCACCTGTTACGAACGTAATGTCACACCTTTTCAAGTAAGAAAGCAAGGTCCGATCCTGGTTTGATCTCTCTGGTTTCCGTATCCTGTCTGAAAATCCGCATGGAATGACGTCCGTGCAATTGCAGGGTGTTTCCATCCATCTCCAGGTAACAGGCTTCTCTTAAACCCACCACATAAAGGTTGGGGTTGATGG
>VGGL01000097.1 GCA_016868575.1 Bacteroidota bacterium | reverse complement strand
TGGTTGACGTGATCGAGTCGTTCGATCCTTATCATGGTTCCCGGATTGGCACCACGGACCAGCTCACCATCTATCCTGCCAGTATTTTCGTCACTTCCCAGGATCAGATGATCCGTGCGATCAATGAAATCCAGGATGACATGGTGAGGCAGGTCGATTTTTTCCGTAATAATGGCAAGGAGATGGAAGCCAAACGGCTGGAGGACAGGGTATCCTATGATATCGAGATGATGCGTGAGCTGGGCTATTGCAGCGGTATTGAGAATTACAGCCGGTATTTTGACCGCCGCAAGCCCGGAAGCCGGCCTTTCTGCCTGATCGATTACTTCCCGGATGACTTCATCCTGATCGTGGACGAGAGCCACGTCACCATTCCCCAAATCAGGGCCATGTATGGAGGTGACCGCTCCAGGAAAACCACCCTGGTGGATTATGGTTTCCGGCTACCTGCTGCGCTCGATAATCGTCCCCTTACATTCTCTGAATTTGAAGGCCTGACCAGCCAGGTGATCTTCGTGAGCGCAACACCGGCAGATTATGAGCTCAACCAAAGCCAGGGGGTGATCGTGGAGCAACTCATCCGTCCAACCGGCCTGCTGGATCCTGAGATTGAGGTTCGCCCCTCACAAAATCAGATCGATGACCTGTTGGCAGAGATTGATGCAAGGACCAAGCAGCGGGAGCGGGTGTTGGTGACCACCCTGACGAAGAGAATGGCCGAAGAGCTTACGAAATACTTCTCCCGGATGAACATCCAGTGCCGATATATTCATTCGGATGTTGACACCCTGGAACGGGTGGACATCATGCGCGACTTGCGGCTGGGGGCTTTTGATGTACTGGTGGGGGTGAACCTCCTGCGCGAAGGGCTGGACCTGCCGGAAGTATCTCTGGTGGCGATCCTGGATGCCGACAAGGAAGGTTTTTTACGGTCGGAACGATCCCTTACCCAGATCGCCGGCAGATCAGCCCGGCACATCAACAGCAAGGTGATCATGTATGCAGCCAAGATCACCGACTCCATGCAGCGGATGATAGATGAAACGTACCGGAAAAGAGACAAGCAGATCAAATTCAACCTGGAGCATGGCATCACCCCTGCGTCGATCCAAAAATCAAGGGAAGATATCATGGGGCAGACAACGGTGGCCGACTCCCGGTCAAGGTTGCAGAAGGCTTACATTGAACCGGAATATTCGTCGGTTGCAGCCGATCCGGTGGTTCGCTATATGGAGCCGGACAAGCTGAATGCATTGATCACTAAAACCCGGAAAGCGCTGGAAGCGGCTGTCAAGGAGCTTGACTTCCTGGAGGCTGCCAGATTGAGGGATGAGATAAAGGTGTTGGAGAAAATGGTTGAGAAATGACCTCAACCCTTAGTCGAGGGTGGCTCAAAAGGATCATAATTGGTTCACGCCGAGTTCGCAAAGAGAAACTCAATGGTCGCAAAAGAATGATTTTTTGCTATTTAATCATCGCGTACTTTGAGCAAATCTTTGCGGTCTTTGCGTGAAACAGACTTTTGAGTCACCCTCGAAATGAGGTGTTGGTCTTTATTTTACTTCGATCAGTTCAACATCGAACACGAGCGTGGAGTAGGACGGGATGGTTCCCATGTCCCGATCACCATAGGCAATTTTCGAAGGAATGATCAGCTTGGCTTTACCACCTGCCTTCATCAGCGCAATCCCCTCATCCCATCCTTTGATCACCTGGCCCTGGCCAAGGTTAAACTCGAAAGGCTGACCGCGATCACGGGAAGAATCGAACTTTGTTCCGTCGAGCAAGGTGCCGGTATAATGAACCTTTACCTTTTTTCCTGCCATTGCCTGAGCGCCGGTACCATTCTGGGTTTCGATATAATACAAACCAGACGCGGTTGGTTTGGCAGTGATCTTATTGTCTTTCAGATATTTGTCAAGTTTTGACATCTCTTCTGTTTTGGCTTTTTCCATTTTGGCTTCTTTTTCTTTTTTCTGTACTTCTAATTCTTTGTCGTGCTGGGCTTGTGTTTTTACTTTAACGAGATCCATGTCATATACAAGGGTTGAATATGGAGGGATCATAGCGCCACGACCCATCTCGCCAAATCCAATCTGGGAAGGAACGATGAGCCTGGCTTTACCGCCTTCATTCATCATGCTGATCCCTTCCAGGGCACCTTTGTTTTCAAACTGTTGGCGGCCATACTGGAAAGTGGTAACCTGACCACGATCCATCGTGCTCCAGAGTTTTTTTCCGTCGATCAGGCTGACAGTCATATGAATATCTATCCAATCGGTTGAATCAACCTTCTTTCCGGTTCCTTTCGCCTGCTCAATGTAATAGAGTCCCGATGGCAGCGGTTGAACCACAATATTATTATCGGTAATAAACTTGGTCAATTGTTCCTTTTCCTTCTGCATCATCTGGTCTTTTTTGCTGACTTCGATCATCTTGATGTCGAAGTAAACCACGCTGTTGCTATCGATGAAAGGCGGCCGCTGGCCTGCTTTAAAGGTCTTGATGAACAATGAATCGGCATTCAGGATAAAGGTTGCACTGTCGCCGGCACTCATCAGGGTGAAAGCTTCATAGATGTCGCCAGGATATTCTGATTTCTGGAGTTGGAAGAACAGCGGTTGACCGTTCATGGCTTTATTGCTCTCGAAAAGCAGAGAGTCCTTGGTACGGTATACCATGTTCAATTTTATCCAGTCGCCAACAACCGGCTTCACTTCACCGCCTGATTTAACATGGAATTTGTAGTAAAGTCCCGTTTCTGTCTTATCGAACCCGGGGTACTGGGAACAGGCCATGGCAGCAAAGGCAACCAGAACCACGACAAGCAATTGAGAAAACAAGATTCTTTTCATAATTGTGTTTTTTGTTTAATGAATAAATGGTTTATTTGATGTTGATCATCTCGATTTCAAAGAGTAGCGGTGTATACGGCGGAATAGCCTGCCCCGCTCCTTCTTCACCATATGCCAGTGATGAAGGGATGAAATACAATCCGCTCTCAGCAGGCTTTTCCTTAATCTTCTTTTGGATGATGTATTCGTTGATATACTCCGGTTCAAATGCTTTCATTTTGTCGAGCAGTTCACGTTCGCGGGGGCTGTGGCTTTTCTGCTCCCGGTCGATCTCGGCCAGTGTTTGCACCTTGACGAGGCGGATATCCACAACGACACATCGTGTAGAATCAACTCCCTGGCGCATGGCCGGCGAGTAAAGCTCTTTCAGGAACAGACTGTCACCATGGATGATAAAGCTGGCGCTATCTCCTTCTCCCATCATCGCGATGGCCTCAAAAAAATCACCTTTGAAAAGTGGCTTTGGCAGCTGGATCCGGTACGGAACAGGAATGGTGCTGCTTGAAAACAAAATGCTGTCCCCTGACCTGAAAGCAATGCGAAGGATCACATAATCGTTCACAGCAGGCACCTTTCCGTCTTTTTTCTCCAGAAAACGGTAGAAAAGTCCTGATTCAGCCCGGTCATAACCCGGAAATTCAGATTTCTTACACGAATAGAAGGTAAAGATGAGAAGGATGAAAAGGATGAACCGTGTGTTCATTAAACTGGTCGTTTATCTTGCTTCGTTGGGGGTTGTTACATCTGTGACTTCAAGGTCATAAACAAGGACTGCTTTCTGTGGTATTTTGCGCTGGTCGCCCAGCAACCCGAAAGCAAGGTGCGAAGGTACGATTATTTTTGCTTTGTCTCCTTTTCTCAGGAATAAAATGGCCTCTTCGAGTCCCGGTTCTACGCCTCCTTTTCCGACCAGGAAGACCTTCAGACCATCTTTGTGTGAGGTATAACAGGTGTCACCGGACAAAAGGGATAAGATGTAGTGGAGTTTTACGACTTTTCCGGTAGTCACCGGCTCCCCCTGCCCTTTCTGGTAGATCTGGTAACGTAACCCGGTAGTGGTCTTCGTCATGTTCCATTTATACCTCCGGATAAAGTCTTCAATCTGCTCATTCTCCGATTTAACCAGATGCTTATTGGCTTCCACAAAGGCGCTGTCGAGCTGTCTCTTTCCGATCACTTTTGGCCTCTGCTCCTCGCTGTTACAGGAAAAAAAGGAAAGGATCAATCCGGCAGCAAAGCCCAGGATCATTATCCTGATGATCATTCGCATGCGAGCTCACTTTTGATGGAAGGGAGGATGGACTCAAACTTTTTCAGGGTCTCTTCAAGGCTCAGGTAACTGTTGGCGCCGGCTGCATTCCGGTGACCACCCCCGTCGAAATACTTGCGTGCCAGGTCATTCACCGAGAATTTCCCTTTGGATCTCAGGGAAAGGCGGATGAAATATTGTTTTTCCGTAAACAACGCCGCAAGCTTGATTCCGTTGATGGAGAGGGCATAATTTACGACGTCTTCCGTATCCCCGACCTGGTAATGATGCCGGATCAGATCCTCTTTGGAAAGATAAATATACGCCGTGCAGTATTCCTTTTTCACGACCAGCCGCTCTCCCAGACAAAAACCCAGCAACCGGAGTCTGCTCTCGGAGAAGGCATTATAGATCAGCTTATGGATATACTCACCATCGATGCCCAGGCGGAAAAGATCTGCAGTTACCTCATAGGTATTTACCAGGTTGCAGGAATAGCTGAATGAACCTGTATCGGTGATGATGCCGGCATAAATGCATGCTGCGATATCCTTATCCAAAAAAGCTTGATCACCGCTTTCGATGATGATCTGGTAAACCAACTCAGCAGTTGATGAAGTTTGAATGGTAGTAAAATGATGATTGAACTCATCCGAAGGGTTGGGATGGTGGTCGATCAGCACCCGTATTCCTTTTGCCTCCCGGAAGAGATCAGCCGCTTTGTCAAGCCGGGACAAACTGTTGAAATCCATGAAGAAGAGAAGGTCGGCGCTTCTGACCGGTTGACCAACCTTTTCCGGTTCCCGGGAAAAGATGACAATCTTTTCACTTCCCGGCATCCAGGTCAGGTAATCAGGGAAAGGATCAGGAACGACCATCGACACCCGTTTCCCTTTCTTCACCAGGTAACGGTACATGGCGAGGATGGAGCCGATGGCGTCGCCATCCGGATTGGTATGCGTGGCAAGCAAGATGTTCCGGGCATCAGCAATCAGCGACCGCAGCAGCAGCATCTCGTCCTGTGAGAACAGTTGACCTGCCTGCTTGTTTCCGTTCATGGGCGCATGTTCCATATCCAGTGAGGCAAAAAAAGCGTGCAAAGATAGCAATATCCGAAATCATTGCTTGTTGATCGTTGTTCGTTGTTCGTTGTTCGGGTTTTGTATGTTGGTTTTTTTCACGCAAAGCACGCAAAAATATACGCAGAGATCGCAATGAATGAATACCACTTGCTTCTTTGTGTCCTCCGCGCAGAACTTGGTGGCCTTCGTGGTTAAAAAACTTTTTCGATTTACCACGAACCCCAAAAAACACAAAACTTCACAAACGCTTTCGTGCCTTTTTGTGTTTCCGTGTATTGGTGGCAATAAAACCCGCCCAAAGACCATTTCCCCGCCGTTTTTCAAAACCCCTTGTTTTTTTTGTGGCTGCCAGTCGATTTTCTTAAATTCCTCATAATCTATTATTTAACCGAATTTTTTTCGGGAGCATTCCGGAAATCCGGAATAAAAAAAAACGGAAATCCGCAATTGACAAACGAAGATTCGTGTTGTATCTTTGTATACTCATTCTTGGCAGGTTTGCAATTGCAAAGCTGCTTAGAATGAGTTATACCGAGAGGAACAGTAGTATTAAATTTGCAAACCTGTTCCGATTCGGTATAGTTCAAATTTCTTCAATATGCGGATGACGAATAGGCGAATATGCGGATATGCGGATATGCGAATGAACTTCATTCCCGGATTCGCCTATTCCTATATTCCCGAATCCCCCCATCCCCATATCTCCACATCTCCAAATCCTCAAATCAACAAAGCTCGCCAACTCACAACCTCACCAACTCACCAGCTCCGTAAAGAGAGAGAGAGAGAGAGAGAGTAAGTTCAAGTTCAAGTTCAGGTTCAAGAGCAAGGATGCGATTTCCTTTTATGACCGTTTGAAAGCTGTGCCTCCTTAGGTGTTCATCCCCAGAAGAATGAGGTCAACCGCACAATTCACCATTTCTTTCTTTCTTAACCTTGATCAATCATGAGACAACTTTTAATTACCATTATACTCCTTGTAACAGTTATAATTTCCTGGGGACAAGGAACCTGGCTGGGGTTTACACAACCCGACCCCAGGGATGTTTCCGTTACCCTTCACAGTTCTTCAAGTACATCCGTTACCTTTACGGTTGAAATTCCAGGGATGTATGTCTATGACACCATCGTTTCAGGATCAACTTACAAACGCCTTAGCCTGCCTGGCGGGACAAGGACTGCTGAGCCGGGTTATCCGGAAATACCTTATTATTCTAAGCTGGTTGCAATACCTGAATGCCAGGATATCAATCTTCTGGTAACTCCATCTCAAACTACTTCGTACTCCAATTTCCTGGTTTATCCCGCTCCGGACTTTGAACTCATCAACAACAACGGGGTTGAATACCTGGCAGAGGTTTTCGTTAGGAACGACTCTGTTTATAACATTGATTTGTTCTCACCGTTAGTTAACAATGAGATTGCCAGTACCGGCCATTTTCGTGCCCAGCGATATGCCGAGATCAGGATCTATCCCATTCATTTCAACCCGGTCTTACAACAGATCCAGGTAATCCCAAGGTTTGACGTGACCCTCAGCTTTGTCAGTCCGCTGAGTGAAGTCAACATGAATACCGGCATCTTTAACAATGTGGCATCCAATGTCTTCCTGAACTTCGTTTCCAGCGGCATCACCGCTTCCATTAATACCCGTCCGGAATATACCGGAGAGGTACAGTGGATCACACTGACCGATACGGCACAAGCCGTAGAAATTATTGCCGATTACCTTATTATTACTGATGACATCTTCTTCGATCCGGGAAATCCGAATTCCGAACTCCTCCGCATCGCCAACCACCGCGCAAGCTACAATGGGTTCGATGTGGCTATTGTGAAGGTGGAGGAGATTATGAATATTTTCTATCCTAACCCGCCTTCACCAGCAAACGATAATGAGCAAAAAATTCGAAACTTCATTAAAAGAGTATATCAAGGAAATCATTCGAATCATACTTATGATGGAAAACTCGGATATGTGTTACTTGTTGGCAATCCATTAGTTACAACGAATCAAGGGGTTCCTTGTTCGTATGACTTAAATCCTGGCTACAAAGTCCCAGGTCTACAAGTAATCTATCCAAGTGACTACTATTATTCTTGCATAACTCATTCTAATGGAACATATGACCAAATTGGTGATCTGTTTATTGGCCGATTTTGCGTAGATGAATCAAATGAGTTGCACAATTTTATTTCGAAGATAATCGCCCATGAAACTGAAGCAAGTTTTTCAAACTGGAAATACAAGAACCTGATGGCAAGAACAATCAATGATCTTCCCGCTCAATCAATTTCGACATTTGAAAATAATATGTACAATTTTCTTGAAAGTCTTTATAATAATCCATACAGAACCGAAATTTTCTCAGAAAGCCAGGTACTACAACCCCCTCTTCGAGAAAGGATTGTTGATTCCCTAAATAATGGATTTTTAACAATGTTCTGGTTCGGGCATGGAGATATTGATGAATTCATGATTGTCAATGGATCTATACTTTTTCAAGATCGACTTACAGTTAATTACCTCAAAGAAAACTTAGACAACGCAGGAAAGAATACTTTTGTGATTTCATACTCTTGTCGTACAGGGGGTCTAGATCTTTGGGAAAAAGATTGTATTGGGGAAGCAATAACCTCCTATTCTGAAACTAAAGGGTTCGTAGGCTTTTTGGGAGTAGGACGGCAATCTATAGTCGGCACTTTTTCTTCAAATCCCCCGCAAGAATTTGAAGAATTCTTATACTGGAGCATTTTTCATGACTTGTCACATATTGCCGGAGAATTTATTCTCGAATCCAAAATTGCAAGTTCACTCATTTCAACATTGTCATCATTTGCTTATAATTATTTCGGTGACCCAGCACTCAATTTAATGGCAGAAGGGTTCCTGGTAACCCAATTTACTTTACTACCACAAATTACCCAGATCACGTCTGAAATACAGGTCACTTCAGGAGCTTGTCTATCAGTCCCTCCAGATGGCATCGTATATTTCAGCGATGAAGGAAAGATCATTGTGGAACCAGGGGGATGCCTGATCATTAACCCCAACGTTACCTTCTTTGGAATGAATGGAGAGAACAAGATTGATATTTACGGTGATCTTTATATTTCAGAAAATACAACCCTGACTGCACCGGAAGGATTTTCCTGGGGAGGTCTTGAGTTGAATAATCAAGCTGCAGAAATTACCCTCAATGATTTTCATTTCACAACGCCGCCGGAAAATGCGTATCTTCGCATTACCGATCTGAATGGAAACATGATCACATCATTTCCAGTAAACAATCAAGATGGGGAAGCGCTCTGGGATACCAGAAATGTTTCCCCGGGAATGTACTTTTATTCGCTTCAAAATGGAAAATACTCTGCCAATGGCAAAGTCGCCGTTGTACATTGATTCTCTAGCCTTCAGAGCTCCCCTGGAAAAATCCAGGGGAGTTTCCCTGTTATTTATTACACTCATTTGGACAAGAGTACTTATCATATCCATGATATTTCTTTTTCCAATGTTGCGTTCAAAGGGACAATCCCAACCTGTTGTTTTCGAATGGCAGCAGTGTTATGGTGGCAGTGATTGGGAAGGAGGTGATCGCTTGATTAAAACTTCTGCAGGTTATCTTATCTCCGGATCAACTTATTCAAACGACGGGCAAGTTACTGGATATCACGGTGGAGGTGATTTCTGGCTTGTCTGGACGGATAGCATGGGGAACTATCTATTCTCAAAATGCTATGGCGGTAGCTCTAGCGAAAGCGGATCTTATATTCTCCCTAATTCCAACAATGAATTTGTTATTTTCGGCGGCACCTATTCAAATAATTGGAACATCACCGGAAACCACGGGGATGGGGATTATTGGATAGGAAGGATTGAGAGACTGTTTAAAATTCATATAGAAATTCGATTAACCATCAACCGAATCATTGATAGATGGATAAATGCTATACCAGATTCAGGCAACCTTTCATAATCTTTGGACAATCGTCGATGAAAAGAAAG
>VGGL01000096.1 GCA_016868575.1 Bacteroidota bacterium | reverse complement strand
CAGTTACGCTCGCCTCTCCAGATGGCCGACTTGCCGGAACCACTTTTGCCGATGGCTCCGTCTCAGCTTATCCCGGATCCGACAGAAATGGCCCCTATGCCTTGTTTCAATCTGCCACCTGCTGGGATCACGCCCGCTCGCAAAACTCCCAGCTGAACATGAAAATACATCCAAGCGCCATCCAGGGAAGAGAAGGCGCCCGGAAATTCCTCGACCTGATCAGGGCTTACCTGCGGAAAGGCGGATTCCATGTACAGTTCAACGTGGTCGATAGCCGGATGTTGAAAAATGCCCAGCAGCAACCCGACAAATACCGAGACCTGATGGTCAGGGTTGCCGGCTTTACCCAATATTGGGTTGAATTGGGCAAACAAATTCAGGATGAAGTAATCGCCCGTACCGAATACGAAGAACTCTAATACTACCGGATATGTCACATCATTGTAACGATTGCCGGATGTACCTTCCGGTTGATGTTTTCAAAGGACTTTGCAAGAAGCAAAAGACCGGCATCCGCCCCGAAGATCCACAGTGCGATCTGTTTGAAAAAATGCCGAAGTGCAAGTTCTGTGCAATGTATACAGAAGATGGCAAGGACATCGGAAAATGCAATATGAAAGCAATGACATATCCGGATCTTCCTGCCCTCCACTGCACAGCATTTCAATGGATTCAACAAAACTAGCCCGGGCCTGCCTGTTTGATATTCAGGGTTTTTCCGTGCATGATGGCCCTGGTTGCCGCACCTTGATTTTTCTGAAAGGATGCCCCCTCCGTTGCATCTGGTGCTCAAATCCCGAAGGAAATAAACCGTTCCCCGAACCGGTACATTATGCCGGGAAATGTACATTCGACAAGGCATGTATCAATGCCTGCAAGGAGAAAGCAGTCACCACCAGGGGAAAAGCTATCCATGTCAACCGAAACTTGTGCGCATCATGTGCTGCATATGCTTGTGCTGATGCATGCTGCAGCGGGGCATTGAAAATAGCAGGCAAACATTTTGAACTGCAGGAAATCATCACCCTCATCCAGCGAGACAGGCAATTCTGGGGATCTTCCGGAGGCATCACCCTGACCGGCGGAGAACCTTTCCACCAACCTGATTTTACCTATGCACTCACCAAATGGGCTTTCGGAGTAATGATCCATGTTGCAGTCGAAACATGCGGTCATGTCTCATGGCTCAACATCTCCCGGTCACTTCCCTATATCGATTGGATCTTCTACGACTTGAAGCACCTCAATCCCCTGGAACATAAGAAACTCACCGGAAGTTCCAACCGGAGGATCCTCTCCAATGCCAGAAAACTGGCGGAATCATTTAAAGGCCGGCTGATATTCAGACTTCCGGTGATTCCAGGCTTCAATGATGGAACAGCACACATCGTTGAATTGGCCCGTTTCATCTTAGAATCAGGTCGTCGTGAAATAAATATCCTCCCCCTCCACCACCTGGGCAGGGAAAAATATACCTCCCTCAACCGGGAATACACAGCCCTCCAATATCAGCCACCTGATAAGTCTCATCTGGAACAGATCAAATATCTCTTTGAAAAACAAGGTATTACCTGTTACCCGGGAAGCGACACACCTTTCTGAGGAAAAATTTTCCTAAAAAATTTTTTACCCTGTGAAATGTTAAATATTTTTTTGATTTTTGTTACCTCGATTGCAACAAACATAAAGACTGTTATTTATGACAAAAGACACCCCCATACAAGCCGAGGTTGTTAAAAAACATATTGCCGACTGCCGGATTACCAATATTGGACGCGCCTCAATCAGAGAGATCAAACGATTGATTGATTATATTGAAAAAGAGACTGGTACAAAGTTCATCCGAATGGAAATGGGTGTACCCGGACTACCACCCACACAGATCGGTGTGGATGCTGAAATCGAAGCACTGAAGAGAGGAGTAGCCGCCATATACCCAGATATTGACGGCGTTCCGGCCTTAAAACAGGAAATATCCAGATTCGTTAAACTCTTTCTTAACATCGATGTCGATCCATATCATTGCATCCCTACGGTTGGCTCCATGCAAGGTGGATTCGCCGCATTCATGACACTGGCACGGAAGGACCAGACAAAAGATACTACCCTGTTTATCGACCCTGGTTTTCCCGTACATAAACAACAACACAAAGTGCTCGGTCAAAAGTTTGAGACCTTCGACGTATACGACTACCGGGGAGATAAACTCAAAGATAAACTCGAATCGTACTTCAAGAAAGGAAACATCCATTCCGTGCTTTATTCCAACCCGAACAATCCCTCCTGGATATGCTTCAATGAAAAAGAACTCCAGATCATCGGTGAATTGGCCAACAAATATGATGTGGTCATCGTTGAAGACCTGGCCTACTTCGGAATGGACTTCAGAAAAGATTATTCCAAACCAGGCCAGCCTCCTTATCAGCCTACCGTTGCGCACTACACAAACAACTACATCCTTCTCATTTCCAGCTCGAAAGCATTCAGCTACGCCGGTCAGCGCCTGGGGATGATGGTAATCTCCAACAACCTTTTCAACAAACAATACCCGGACCTGCTAAGGTTCTTTTCTTCTGATATTTTCGGTCGCGCCATGATCTTCGGGACAGTTTACGCCCTGAGTTCCGGAACATCCCATTCTGCTCAATACGGCATTGCCGCGATCCTAAAAGAAGTAAACGAAGGCAGGTATGACTTTGTGGAGATCGTAAAAGAATATGGGGAGAAGGCCAAGATCATGAAAAAGCTGTTTACCGATAACGGATTCCGTATCGTTTACGATAAAGATGAAGATGTCCCCATCGCTGATGGATTCTACTTCACCTTCTCCTACCCTGGATTTACCGGGGATCAACTGCTTGGAGAACTGCTCTATTACGGCATCAGCGCCATTGCCCTGTCAATCACCGGTAGCGAGCGTCACGAGGGGATCCGTGCATGTGTTTCACTGGTCCATCGGTCCCAGTTCCCTGAACTCGAAGAAAGACTCAAAAAGTTTCACGA
Source organism: Bacteroidota bacterium (assembly GCA_016868575.1). GTDB lineage: Bacteria > Bacteroidota > Bacteroidia > Bacteroidales > FEN-979 > VGGL01. Next base: position 6,210 of record VGGL01000096.1, on the reverse strand, counting down.
ACACCACCCCCTGACGTAATGAAGAGGATTGAAAGCCTTGTCATTCCTATCTTCCAGGGTTAAGTGAATAAGTTTATCACGAATTTCAACCCCTCCCTCAATTTCTTTTTATAATTTCGTCACGCTAATTCTATAAAGATTCTCTTATGGCAAAAGTTGTTGGTGATATTGCAGTAAACATCGAGCGTTGCAAAGGATGTGAAGTGTGCGTGGGCGTGTGCCCGCAGCAGGTCATCGGAATGTCAGTCGAAGTGAATGGGAAAGGCTATCACTATGCCGGACCTGTCAATGACAAATGCACCGGTTGCGAGAACTGTGCACTGGTGTGCCCCGACGGTTGTATCACCGTATACCGGATGAAAGTGGAAGTTGAACAATAATGCAAAATACTCTCTCTCATGGGTGAACTACGATTAATGAAAGGCAATGAAGCCATTGCCGAAGCGGCAATCCGTGCCGGATGTGACGGATATTTCGGCTATCCCATCACACCCCAGTCTGAAATCCTGGAATACCTGATGGCTGAAAAACCTTATGAAAAAACCGGAATGGTCGTTCTCCAGGCCGAAAGTGAAGTCGCCTCCATCAACATGGTCTATGGTGGCGCCGGCGCCGGTAAAATGGTCATGACAACCTCGTCCAGCCCCGGGGTCAGCCTGATGCAGGAAGGCATCTCCTATATTGCAGGCGCAGAACTGCCTGCACTCCTGGTAAATATTAACCGCGGTGGCCCGGGACTGGGAACCATCCAGCCATCCCAGGCCGACTACTGGCAATCCACCAAAGGTGGCGGACATGGTGATTATCACCTCCTTGTCCTTGCCCCGGCCTCCGTCCAGGAAATGTCCGACTTTGTTAAACTTGGTTTCGATCTTGCCTTCAAATACCGTAACCCAGTCATCATCCATTCGGATGGCGCCATCGGCCAGATGATGGAAAAAGTGGTACTCTTCGACCCCATCCCGCGCAGAACAGATGACGAAATAAAAAAACAATGCCCGTGGGCAACCGTTGGGAAAACACCCGACAGGAAAAGGAGCATCATCACCTCCCTGGAACTTGATCCAGGTAAACAGGAACAGGTTAACCTACGGCTACAGGCGAAATATAGAAAAATGGAAGCCGAAGAGGTCAGGTACGAAGAAATCGCCTGTGACGACGCCGAGTACATCTTCGTGGCTTTTGGCACCTCCGCAAGAATCTGCCAGAAATCTATCGAGCTGGCAAGGGCAAAAGGATACAAAGTTGGTCTCTTCCGACCTATCACCCTCTACCCATTCCCTGTAAACCCACTGCGTGAACTCTCAACAAAGATCAAGGGAATACTCGTCGTCGAAATGAATGCCGGGCAAATGATCGAAGATGTTAAACTCGCTGTCAGTTGCTCCTTGAAAGTCGAACACTACGGACGATTCGGCGGAATCATTCCAACCCCTGAAGAAGTCACCGAAAACCTGATCAGCAAAGTAATTGGAGGATAACCCATGGAAAAAACCATCAACAAAGAACAAATCAGAAAACCCGAAAACCTCGTATATCGCCGTACGCCCCTGTTGGTTGATGTCCCGCTTAGCTATTGTCCCGGATGCGGACATGGAACCGCCCACCGCATGATCATGGAGGTGATCGAAGAAATGGGCATTCAACAGGATACCATTGGCATTGCCCCGGTTGGTTGCTCCGTGCTTGCTTACGACTTCCTGGATATCGATATGCAACAAGCTGCCCACGGCCGGGCACCTGCCCTCGCCACAGCTATCAAAAGACTCTGGCCGGACAAGTTCGTCTTCACCTATCAGGGTGACGGTGACCTGGCCGCCATCGGAACCGCAGAAACCATCCATGCCTGCAACCGTGGCGAACATTTTACCATGATCTTCGTCAATAACGGAATCTACGGTATGACCGGCGGTCAAATGGCGCCTACAACCCTGCCCCATATGAGATCGTCAACTTCTCCCTATGGAAGAGATGTCGAAATCATGGGATTCCCACTCAAAATGACCGAACTCATCACCCACCTCCCTGGAACCTACTATGTCACCCGGCAAAGCGTCCATACACCGGCTAACGTCCGGAAAACAAAAAAAGCCATCCGGAAAGCCTTTGAAAACCAAAAACTGAAAAAAGGAATCTCTTTCGTCGAAATTGTCTCCAACTGTAATTCCGGCTGGAAAATGAACGCCGTCCAGGCCAATAAATGGATGGAAGAAAATATGTTCCCCTTCTATCCATTGGGCGACCTGAAAGTGGACGGACAGATCGTCGAAAAAAAATAACCGGGCAATTCACTGTCAATCAAAAGTTAACCATTAATCATCAACATAACCATGACTGAAGAGATCATCATAGCAGGTTTTGGTGGCCAGGGCGTTCTTTCTATGGGAAAGATCCTCGCCTATTCAGGCGTAATGCAAAACAAAGAAGTCAGCTGGATGCCATCCTATGGCCCTGAAATGAGAGGAGGTACCGCCAACGTAACAGTGATCATCAGCGATGAACGGATCAGCTCCCCCATCCTGAATGCCTATGACACAGCCATCATCCTCAACCAGCAATCACTCGACAAATTCGAAAGCAAAGTGAAACCGGGCGGTATGCTGATCTTCGACCCCAATGGCATTACCCGTCTGCCAGCCAGAAAAGATATTACAATTTATTCTATCGCCGCCGCTGATGAAGCGGGTAAACTTGGAATTCTGAAGGTGTTCAACATGATCGTTCTCGGTGGCTTCCTGAAACTTAAACCCCTCGTAGCCCCTGAGTTTATTCACAAAGGACTGGAGAAGTCACTCCCCGCACGCCACCATAAACTCATTCCCGATAATGAGAAAGCAATCGAAGTTGGCAAGGATTTGATCCAACCATTCACCCCGGCCGACTAAAGCTATTCTCAGGTATTTCAATTTTCTATACATTGTTGACATGGCTCCTCCCGGAGAAAGCCCCAAATCAGACCGGATCGTGAAGTGGATCAGCAAGAAATAACCAAGGTCTTGTAGATTTTTTCAGGAAAAACTTTTTCGGTTTCATTTTTCTCCTACCTTTATATCCAAATTATTGGATATGAAGAAGAAGTTCAAATGCATTGTGTGCGGTCATATTTACGATCCTGAAGTCGGTGATCCCGCAACCAACATTCCACCCGGAACCCCCTTTGAAGAGATCCCGGACGACTGGAAATGTCCGATCTGCCAGGTATCGAAGGCTGATTATTACCCCATTGACTGACGCAATTTTATTTTTCTCAATAAGAAACAAATGAACATGAGCATCAAAGGAACCGAAACCGAAAAGAATCTCCTGAAAGCATTTGCCGGCGAATCACAGGCAAAGAACCGCTACACCTATTTTGCTAAGGTGGCCCAAAAGGAAGGCTATGAGCAGATCGCTGCGATCTTCATGGAAACCGCCATCAACGAAGAACAACATGCCAAAATCTTCTTCAAATTTCTGGAAGGCGGCCCGGTTGAGATCACAGCTATCTACCCGGCAGGAAAAATCGGCACAACGGAAGAAAACCTTGAGGCAGCTGCCATGGGCGAAAATGAAGAATGGGCTGAGCTTTACCCTCATTTCGCCGAGGTGGCTGAAAAAGAAGGATTTAAAGATGTGGCCGTAAAATTCAAGATGATCGCCAAAGTCGAAGCATCACACGAAAACAGATACCGAAAACTGCTCGAAAATATTAATAATAATAAGGTCTTCGAGAAAGATCAACCGGTATCCTGGATCTGCAGAAAGTGCGGCTATGTCCATACAGGGAAAAAAGCCTTACAGAATTGCCCGGCATGCGGTCATCCCCTGGCATACTTCGAAATTCACGCCGAGAACTATTGATCTCGATTCAGTGGAGCAACCAATGCTGCATTGTTGTTGCTGGGAATGTTCACTTCCCTGCTGACAGGGTGGTAAGTTAGCTGTTCATCCTCCAGGGGAATCAGTATTTCCCGGAGTTCCTGAACGGGAAAATCCGGGTTGATCCAGTTTTTTTCGTGTTCATGCGCTAAAATGACCGGCATCCGGTGATGCAGTCCCGCAAGTTCCGGATTGGGTGTTGTGGTGATGATGGTAAAAGAATATATCTCACCGTCATTGGATTTCCAAATATCCCATAAGCCGGCGAAAGCGAACAGGTCATTGTCTTTCCTGCAGATATAGTACGGTTGCTTGATCTTTCCTTCCTGCTTCCACTCATAATAGCCATCTGCGATGACCAGGCATCGCCTCGACCTCAGCAGGGACCTGAAAGAAGGCTTTTCATGCAGCGTTTCAGCTCGAGCATTGATCATCCTGCTTCCGATGGAAAGATCTTTAGCCCAGGATGGTATCAATCCCCAACGGAAAAAACTTATCTTCTCCGGATCAAGGGTGGAAACTACCGGAAGCAGATGAGATGGCGCTGCATTGAAAGATCTTTTATACAAACCTTCATCAATCCACGCGTTAAATCTGGCTTTGATTTCCTGAACCTCCCTAAAAACCGTATACCGGCCGCACATGCATCACTGCTTTTTGGGCGAAAGCTGATCTATTTTGGTTTTCAAAGCAGCTATTTCCTTTTCAAAGAGATCATGGTGGTGTGCCTCCAACTCCTTTTTAAGGGATACCATCTCCTGCTGGGTTTTTCCATTCATTTCCGTCAGCTTTGCGGTCAATTCTGACTTGAGGGCTTCACCGGATTCCTTTGTTGCCACGCTAATCGTATTAAGCCGGATCATCATATCGGATTTGAAAGCATCCTGTTTCTTTTCAGCATTTATTAACGATTCCGTTACCTTTTTTTCGAGTTCCAGATTCGCTTCCTCAGTCTTTTTGATTTTGCCACCAAGCTCTTCGGTCAGATTCTCAAGGTTATTCCTAAGCCGGGCAAGTTTTTTATGAAAGAGCCACCAGATCAGCAAAATGACAAACAAAGCACCGGCAAGACTGGCAACAGCAGCATATGTGGCAAAATGTTTACGCTTCTTCAATGATTCCCTGACAGCCTTATCACGCATGTCCAGGTAGCTGATCCAGGTACCGGTGTTGGTAAACCAAACATCGTATTGCCGGTGGATGGAATCCCAGCCCTCAGTTTTCTTTGCGTAAGGTTCCATTTTGAGAAATTGAGCCTGGGTTGTCCTTTTCAATTCATTCAACTGGCCTTTCACTGTTTGCAGTGAACCATTCAGCTGATCGATCTGATTCTGAATGTCCGGTTGACTCTTGACATTGTTTTGCGACATGACCAGAAATGGGGTCATGAGAAAAACCAGTAAGTACACGTTTCTTTTCATGGTTGGAGCATTTGGTTAATATGGATTGATCACGGTTATCAACATTTGGTGCCACATTCCGGGCAAAACTTCGACAAGGATGAAATAGTTGCCTGACACTCCTGGCATTGCTTTTCCAAGCCCACTGCTCGCCGAAGCCTTGAATTCAGACCTATATCCTGTACCACAACGGTCGCAAAAAACTCAAACTGAAAACCCGAATCTGTACTCAGATCGTTGTAATTCCTCACAAACTTTATTTTCTCCCCCATGATATGACTTCTTGAACTTTCTCCCAAAAGTACATCATTTTCACACAATTTCAAAATCATTGGGATGTATGTGTTGTTTTTTTTATACCTTTGCACGGCTGAACCCTTTTTAAAGCTACCATTGCTACCCGAACGGGCTTCAGGAATAAAGAGATTTTGAGGGGACCATGTCCCCTCTTTTATTGACCGGAAATGATTGAAAAAGAGATAAGAAAAGTTGTTGAAGAGAAGCTGGAAGGAACGGATAAATTCCTCGTGGAGATCCTTATTCGGCCGACTAATCGTGTGATGGTCATCATTGATGGGGACCATGGCGCTAACATCCATGATTGCCAGGAGCTAACACGATTCCTTCTCCACCATTTCGACAGAAACCTGGATGATTATGAATTGGTGGTCAGTTCACCGGGAATTGACCGGCCACTGACGATGATACGTCAATATAAGGCTAATATCGGGAGAACCCTGACGATCATTTTGGAAAACCGGGAAAAAATGACGGGTAAACTCACTGCTGTGTCTCAAAACAATATCCAGATAGAAGTCCCCAAAACAAAGAAAACTCCTGCTGAAACACGTAATCTCCCGTTTAATCAAATACTTGAAGCAAAAATTATCATTTCGTTCAAATAACAATAACCAAGATTAATAGTAAGAATCCGTAAATCATCAAATGATAT
>VGGL01000095.1 GCA_016868575.1 Bacteroidota bacterium | reverse complement strand
ATTTCTGAAAATAGAAATTCAAAAATTAACAGGTTTATAGTTTCCAATCAAGGGGTCAGAAATAGAGATTTCTTTTTCTTTAGGTTATCAAATTTCTTTTCCTAGCACCTCAAAAAATGAATTTGCCTAAATCAGGCATACGATGCTTTTCTCCGTTTTGGTTTTGGCAGCGCTGAATTGATGTATGATACCGACACCACCCTGTATGATGTGTTATCCCAAAATATGAAAGATGCCCGGCCTGCCCATCTGGCGGTGGTAGATCCACAGTGGAGTTCCGGCCATAACCTGGTGGTGGATGGTTACAATACCGATGACTACTACCACCTGAACTTCGGATGGGGAGGCGCCTATAATGGATGGTACCTGATCCCGGAAGGTTTACCGTATAATCTGACTGTTATGGAAGGGGTGATCGTCAACATTGCATATCCACCCACTTCAGTTCCTTCTGTATCAGCGAGAACGGTATCCTCCATGAAGGTCTATCCTTCCTGTTTCCGGGATAACCTTACCATAGAATTGGAGATACCCCTTCCTGCGGGAGCTTCCCTGGAAGTAATAAATTCATCCGGAATAGTGATTAAAACCTTACAGGTTCCTTCTTCAACAAATGGAAAGAACATCGTTTTGTATAATGGCCATGATGAAAATGGCGCACTTCTGTCGCAAGGGATCTATTTTGTAAGATTGAAAGGTGTTGAAGGGATCTCTCCGGTGAAATGCATTCGGATTGAATAGGAGAAAGCTGTTCTCCTATTTTAAAATCATCCTGACAGAACCATGAATTGTGTTCAAACAATTCTCCATCCCTTCATTTCAGGCCTTTCATCACTTTTTCAATATCAGCAACAGTCTTGGGAATAGGCATTCCCAACACCCGGTATCCTTTTTCTGTCACCAGGACATCATCTTCGATCCTGATTCCACCGAAATCCAGGTACTGCTTCACTTTTGAATAGTTGATGAACTGCTCGAACTTATTCTCTTTCTTCCACTGTTCCACCAGGGCAGGTATGAAGTAAATGCCTGGCTCCACAGTCAGAACGAACCCCGGCTCCAGCTTGCGGGCCATCCGTAAAAACGCCAGCCCGAACTGATCACTCCGGGAAATTTCTGAATCATAACCCACATAGTTCTCTCCCAATCCCTCCATATCATGCACATCAAGTCCCAGCATGTGACCCAACCCGTGGGGGAAGAAGAGGGCATGCGCACCCGCCTTCACGGCATCATCGGTATCTCCTTTCATCAGGCCTAAGCCTTTCAATCCTTCTGCAATGGTCTTGGCAGCAAGCAAATGGACTTTCTTAAACGGAACATCCGGCTTGATGGCTTTGATGGCTTTCATGTTTGCCTCCAGTACGATCTCATAGATGTCTTTTTGCCGTTTTGAGAACTTTCCACCAACTGGTACTGTCCGTGTGATATCACTGGTATAATGCATCTCCGTTTCCGCTCCGGTATCGATCACCAACATCCGTTCTTTCTTCAGGACATTGCCATGGTAATGGTTGTGCAGCGTTTGTCCGTTGATGGTCAGGATGACAGGAAAAGAGACAGGGCCGCCACAGGAGAGGGCGATCCCTTCGATGACTCCGGCGATCTTCCGTTCAACCACACCTGGCTGGGCGAGCAACATCGCGGTGGTGTGCATATAATAGGCGGTTTCAATGGCCTTCTTGATTTCGGCAATCTCCCCTTTATCCTTTACCGAGCGCTGTTTAACAACCGCTTTGATCAGGTCGACAGAAGCAAATTGCCTGACAGCCTGTGCCCGTATTCCGAGTAACTCTTCCATCCAAAGCAGTGTCCTTGCTTTATAGGGTGGAAGGAAGTGTATCTTACGGCCTTTGCGGATCGTATTTTGGATCAGGGTTTGCAAATCAGCCAAACTACCCGTGTGCTCAACACCCACACTGGCTCCTTTCTCTGCTATGGAAGGCTGCGGCCCCATCCAGATGATATCATCCAGGTCGATGTCGTTCCCGAAAAAATAATCTTTGTTCTCATCCACATCAACGACCCCTGCAACTTCTGGTTGGTCGATGCCGAAATAATAAAGGAAGGAACTGTCCTGCCGAAAAGAATAAGTGTTGGCCGGATAGTTAAATGGGGAATCATGGTTTCCCGGAAAGAAGATCAAACCGGAACCAACCAGCTTTTTCAACTCTTTCCTGCGACAGATGTAAACGCTCCTTGCAAACATATAGCCTCAGAATTTGAAATGGACGGCTAATTTACATATCTTTCCTATTTTTGAAGTCATGATGGTAGCAAAAAGCAAACTTTCCAAAAGAAGAAGCAAGATCATCCTCCGGCAGAAGATCTGTCCCAACTGCCTGACACAATTGAATGAGGACGCTCATTTTTGCTGCCGCTGCGGACAGGAGAACCGCCCCCGGAACCAACCTCTCAAACATCTTTTCCTTGAATTTCTGGAAGTGTTTTTTCACTTCGACACCAAATTCTGGCGCACAACCTACTTGCTTTTTCTTAAACCAGGAGTTATTACCCGGGAATATGTGGAAGAGAAAAGAGCACGGTTTGTGCCACCCATGCGGCTTTATATCTTCGTCAGCGTGGTTTTCTTCATTATTCTCGGATATACCGGAAAGACGGATAAGAGTGCTACGGTCCCGGTTTTTTCATCCGACAGTATTCAACAGGATCCAATGAACCTGCGTATCGGAACATCCCTTATAACCATGAATAAATCTGATCTTAAAGGTAATTCCGGCGATCAGGTATCCGACGAAAAGATTGATTCTGCGTTAAAAAAGGACGGGATTACCCCGGAAAGCGGCGTGGTCTATAACCTTGCCCGGGGCTTTACCAAGCTGGCTTATCAGAAAGGAAGTAAAAAAGCGTTCCTCAAAAACCTGTACAGCTATTTTTCCATTTCCATGTATGTGCTGATGCCGCTTTTTGCACTGGTATTGAGTGCTTTATACTTTAGAAGACGAAAGAATTACTATGAATACCTGATCTTTTCCATTCATTATCACTCCCTGATATTCATCATCTTATGTTTGATCTCCCTGGCCATCGCGATAACCGGAACCGATTATTTTTACCTCGTTTTTCTGTTATTCCCGTTTTATCTCCTCTTTGCAATGCGAAATTGTTATCAGCAGAGATGGGGGAAAACCATTGCCAAATGGATACTGATCAATGTTAGTTATTCTCTTATTCTATTCCTGACGTTCCTGGTGCTGATCATGGTCAGCGTCTATAACCTATAAAAAAACCACCCCTGAAAGAAGTGGTTTTTCTGAACACTCAGATAGTTTACCGGATGCTGATCTGCTTGGGTGGCTTTACCCTGGCTTCTTCCTTTTTCGGAATGTTGATGCTCAACACGCCGTCATTGTGTGAAGCCTTGATCTTGTCAACCTCAACCGTGTTGGGCAGACTGAAAGTCCGGCAGAAGGAAGCATAAGTGAATTCCCTGCGGACAAAATGCTCAACCTTTTCCTCCTGTTTTTCTTCTTTTTCAGAAGAGATGGTCATGATGTTGTTTTCTACGCAGATCTTGAAGTCATCCTTTTTTAAACCGGGAGTGGCAACCTCAATGGTGAAGTCTTCCTTCCCTTCGATGATGTTTACGGCCGGCATGCTGATGCCGGTGCGGTTGTCAAATGAATCTGATAACAGATCCCTTCCAAAGAATTCATCCACAAAACGTGGCCATAAGTTGGTGTTTCTGATAATTGGTAACATGGTTTTATCCTCCTGTTTTTGGTTTGTAAATTAATTTGACTCCTCCTTTTCAAACCATGTACCAGATTGATAGGAATTCAATGGGATTTAGGTCATATTGTAACGAAGTACCCGCTTATATAAACCTGTATATCAATCAAATATAACTGCGATAATCTGTTTAATCCGCGTCATCTGCGTTCCATCATACGACGGAAAACAGGTCAAAATGACATAAATATAAAAATGAAACGCAAGAAAATAAGCCAAAATGACAGATTTTCTCAGTCCATATTAAAACCCCATTTCATCCATCGAATCCATGGAATCCTGACGTCGGGTGTCGGATTTTTTCTTCGTCTGATTAAACCGGTAGATGAAACTGAGCAAGATCTGGCGTGAATGCCATTGAAATTCATTGATGGCATGTAGTCCTTCCGTGTCGGTGATAAATTTCCGTTTCCGGGAATTGAGAATATCGCGTACACTGAGTGTGATCGTCGCCTTCTTCTTCAGAATATCCGTCGAAAGTCCGGCATCAATCCAGTACATCGCTTTGACTTTGCCTTGGGTGGTATTTCTGGGCGCCACGTAATCGGCTGATAACTGGAGTTCCAACCTCCGGAAGAGGGTCATGTTGGAGATCGCTCTTCCGTTGAATGAATTGGTGTTACTTTCCAGTTTGGTTCCTTCATACGTTCCTTTGGTTGAAGCTGTAAAGAAATTCAGGTTACTGGTCAGGCGCCACCACTCCAGGGGCTGGTAATTGATGTTAAATTCAATACCGAAAGCATGCTGGGTGGAGAGGTTGATGGGAAAAAACCGGGTGGTTCCAGCGCTGTCAACCACGGTGATCCTTTCAAATACGCCGGTTTTGTAACGGTAATAGCCGCTCGAGAGCACCGATCCTCTCTTCCATGTATTCAGATAGCCCAATTCAAAGGAGTTATTGATCTCAGGATCCAGGTTGGGATTTCCGGTGAAAAAGTTTCTTGAATCGCCGTAAGAGTAAAACGGAAGCAGGTCACGGTAGCGGGGCCGGTTAAGTCTTCTGCTGTAGCTCAGTTGAAGGGTATTCGAAGAATCAATAGCCAGGGAAAGGTGGATGCTGGGGAAGAGGCTCAGGTATGAGCGATGGTTTTTTTCTTTGGTTTTGGTCAGTTCAGTAGTGATGTCCGAATACTCCGCCCGGAGACCCGCCTGGTAAGAAAAACTACCTGGCTTATGACTGAAGATGATGTAGGCAGCATCAATGTTTTCGGTGTATTTCAGGTTGTTATCAAAGATCGGATTGACCACCCAGTTACCGAGCGAATCCTGCTCTTCTACCAGATAGTCATTCCAAATATTACGCAAGGTTGCCTTGAGGCCGGTTTCAATCTTACCTGATTTATTGAACGGGTGGATATAATCTGATTGCAGGAGCCAGTTCATCTCATCTTCGGTATTCCGGGTTCTGGCCGGCATGGCGGCATTTCCGCTACCGGTGATGGTTTCAATAATGTCTCCTTTTTCAGTATCATCACCGATCCTCCATTGGAGCTGAGTGTTCCATTCACGGCCACGTTGGGAAAAAAGCTTCCGGTACCCGAGGTTTGCATCGATGTTGATCCGGTCTTCTTTTTCATCCTCATTCCGGTAGGTCGTCGAAGTCACTGCACCGAGAGAGTCGAAATCGGTATAAATGTTTTTGGACTTATTTTGTTCATCAGCAATCCTGAAGGTTCCGGAGAGGGTCAGGATGTTCTTGTCGTTCAGGTAGAAGTCACTTCCCATCCGCAGGTTATTGGACAGGCCACCGCGGGTTTGTTCTCTGGTTTGCTCATAGGTGTAATTGGTATCACCGGAGAATTCCCGCAGGGAATATCCTTTCCCGGGTGATTTCCTATAGTTGATGCCGTAGTTGGCGTAAAGGTTTGCCCATTTACTGCGATAGTTAAGGTTCAGTGAAGCGCCGAAGTTCTCAGGGTATCCGGTGGTGAGTTCAATGCCGGCATTCAGTCCGGCCTGTTTCTGACGCCGTGTGATCAGATTGATAATTCCGGCTTCCCCTTCCGCATCATACCGTGCGGATGGGTTGGTGATCACCTCCACCCGCTCGATCGTGTTGCCCGGAAGCATTCGTAAGGCACTGGGATCACTCAGGTTGGAAGGCTTTCCGTCGATCAGGATACGGACATTCTGACTCCCCCGTAAACTCACGTTCCCATCAATATCCACGGTGATGGAAGGTACCCGTTCAAGTACATCCGATACTGAGCCGCCTGTGGTCGCAATATCCTTTCCAACATTGAAAACCCGTTTATCAAGGCTCAACTGGGTCTGGCTTTTTTCTCCCGAAATCTCCACTTCCAGCAAGGATAGCGATTCCTCTTTCAGTTCGATCAGGCCCAGGTCAAAGCCCTTGCCTGTAACTTGAATATCGCCGATCACCTTTTGTTCGTATGAAAGGAACGTGATCCTGGCAAAATAGGATCCGGGTCTGACCGGGATCCTGAAGTGACCATGGTCGTCGGAAGCGGCACCGGCAACCATCGAAGAATCCTTTTGGCTATATATGACAATGGATGCATAAGGGATCGCTTTATGATTTACATCTTTCACCGTACCCCTGATTACAGGTTGCTCAGTGCCAGAAGGCCGCGGCCCTCCCGGTTGGGGTTGCTGGGAGAACACCAATTGACAGAAGGACATCATAATAAAGAAAAGCAATACCATCCGAAGAGGTTTGGAGGGAGGCAATAATGACATAGATGAGATGCGTAAAATGTTTAAATGTGACACATCAGCAGCCTGTTTTCTTACATGACGGAAACATCATGAGAAAATTTTTTTCAAGGATTCCGCCAGATATATGAACTGGTCGATGGTGTTATAGATTTGGGTGGCCGTGCGAATCACCCGTCTGGGATATTCCGGCCAGTATATGACAGGCACCTCGATGTGATAGTCGCGGTAGAGTTTTTCCTGAAGGGGCTCAATATAATTATGTGGATAAGGTGGTTTTCGGGCATCATGACCATCAGGGATCGGGAGGGCACAAAGGGTGCCGATCATCTCATCAGGACAGGGCAAGTGTATCCCGAGTATCCGGCACATCTCCCTCCTGGCCTGGAGGGTGAGCTCCCGGTTTGTTTTCATCAATTCATCCCATCCACCGGGCAACAGGGATCCCATGAACCGGATGGCTTCGGGCATGCAAAGAAAAGGGGTGGGGTCGTTGGTGCCGGTCCAAAAGAAAGAGAGTTGAAAATCCGACTGCGGATTATGCGGGTCGGAGGCCGGAGCATGGCTGATGACCAGCGGATGGATCAGGTGTTGCCGGTCTTTTCGTACGTAAAGAAAGGCAGACCCCTTCGGAGAACAAAGCCATTTGTGTCCGTTGGCAGTGTAGTATGTGGCGCCAAGCGCCTGCAGATCAAGAGGGATCATTCCCAAAGCATGGGCCCCATCGATCAGGGTATCAATGCCCTGCTTTTCAAGCTGGTTGATGATCTCCTCCACCGGAAGAATGATGCCGGTGGGAGAGGTGATGTGATCTATCAGCGCCAGGCGGGTGCGGGATGACACCTTTGCCATGATGGCCTGGATGATCCGCTCCGGACCTTCCACCGGGAAATCCAGGTCTGCAATGACTATTCGCACCCCTGTCTGACCAGCTAGAAAATTCAGCGCATGCCGGTTGGCCGGGTACTCCTGGTTCGTAGTCAGGATCTCGTCGCCGGGTTTAAACCGAAGGGAGCGGAGGATCGTATTGATCCCATGGGTGACATTTGGAACAAAGACCACATCCTCATTTGCAGCATGAACGAATCGTGCCACCTCCTCTTTGGCTTCAAAATATTGCTTTTCAAAGCCACGCATGAAGAACCGCAACGGTTGTGTCTCAAGCTGAAGGCGGAGTTCCTGCTGTTTTTCAAGAACCGGTTTCGGACAAGCGCCGAAAGAGCCATGGTTCAGAAATACAGTTTCAGCATCCAGGTGCCAATAGGAATGGAACGTTGAATAATGCATAGAAAAAAGTAACACAAAGCTACCAATTCTTTCTATGTCAGACGGCGAGCATTTAACAGTAAATAGGTAACAGCAAGCAGCAATCAGTTAAAGGTTTGCTGTTTACTGCTCACTGATCTCTGAAAAAAGTAGTGCATCCTCAAAAATGGGTGCTATAACCAGAACGCCGTCAGGATTCAGATAGCCCCAGCTCCCACGTAATCTTACCGCTGCAAGGCCTTGGGAAAATCCGGTGGCAAGTTCGTACTGGTACGGAATCCTCACGATGCCTCCGGTATCAATGTATCCCCATTCCCCTTTCATCTCCACGGCGGCATAACCTCCGGAAAAATCCCTGGCATTATCGAATAGAAATCCTGTGAGTGGCTTCCCGGTTTTATCAATAAAGCCCCATCTTTTTTTACACACCCGGCCAAATCCTTCACTGAAAGGTTGGGCGTGATCGTTATCGATCGGAACGATCGTGTTCCCTTTGATGTCGATGTATCCCCATCCGAGCTTTCCCTTGGCAGGGGCGATTCCCTCCTTCATGTCGCGGATGTTCTCAAACCTGGTTTCCAGGATCCAATTCCCTTTCGTGTCGATGAATCCATAAGTGTTACCCAACTTCACCCGTGCAATGCCATTGAAGAAAGGTTCTGCATGTTCATACCTGTCGGGGATCACAAAGTTCCCTGTCTTATCGATATAGCCCCACAGTTTTCCGGTACGTGCGCCCGCCAGCCCGCCGGAGAAGTTCTGGCAGTTTTCAAACTGCTGCGGAAAAGCCTGCTTACCCTCTTTGTCTAAGTAGATCCATTTATTGTTGTCAGTTAGCCGGATAATGACCCGTCCCAGCCCTTCCGAGAAGTCCTCTGCCCGTTTGTAGATGGGATTGATCACCATTTTCCCGGTATGATCAATGTACCCCCATCCGCTGACCGTCTTCACGCCTGCCAGACCCTCAGAGAATGACTCAGCGTTTTCGTACCTCGCCTCGATGACCCATTGACCGGATTTATCGATAAATCCCCATTTTCCGCCGGCTTTCACGGCAGCGAGAAAGGTTTGTGCCGGGCTGAAATGCATCAACAGCATCGCGGCAAGCAACAGGATGATGTGTTTTGTTTTATTTCTCATAATTCATTTTTTTGGTGAAGCAAAACTAATAACAATTAAGAAGTTATCCACAAAAAAATACGCTGGCTGTTTGAACATGTTCATGATAAATTGACATTCTTTATCCCATAAAAACCAACCCAATATGAAAACCGCCTCCTTTTTTTGATTGGGATAGGTTCCTTCCCGCTGGTTACCTCAGATTGTGCAAAAATCCACAAGATTTTGTTAAAAACTAATCCGCAAGAATGATAAAATGGGCTTTCAAAAGAGGTTGGAATCATTTATTCGATTATCTTTCTTCTATAAATCCTCGGTTACATAACAAAAATAAAGAGCATTGGGTTGCTAATTTCTTCTTCATCTTTCCTTTCGGAAGATATGTTTTTGTTCGTTAAAATAACGAGGATACCAGTTTGTAAAC
>VGGL01000094.1 GCA_016868575.1 Bacteroidota bacterium | reverse complement strand
ATTTTTGCGGATGAGATTGTAATCAAGTGAAAAGGTAAAAGATAAAAGGAAAAAAGAAAAAATTAAAGTTGATCAATTCTTTGTGTCAGCCTGCCTTGCCGGAGGGCAGATGGAATTACATCACTCAAAACCTGTCGTATGAAAAATTATAAAATCGAAATCTGTGCAGCCCATATCCAGTCAGCCATTGCTGCGCAGGAAGGTGGAGCAAGCCGTATCGAACTGTGTGATAATCTTTACGAGGGCGGGACTACACCAAGCTATGCAACCATTAAACTCGCAAGGGCTAAGCTGAACATCGGGCTGAATGTAATGATCCGACCACGGGGAAGCGATTTCTGTTATTCCGATGATGAGTTTGATATCATGAAAGAAGACATCGCGGCATGCAAGGAACTGGGCGCCGATGGCGTTGTTTTCGGAATCCTGCTTCCCAACGGAAACGTGGATATTGAAAGAACCCGGCAACTGGTTGAAATTGCCAGGCCTTTGTCGGTTACTTTCCACCGCGCATTCGATATGACCCCGGATCCTTTCAGGGCGCTTGAAGAAATAATCAGGGCGGGTATTGACCGGATTTTGACAGCCGGGCAGGCAAATACGGTTCCCGAAGGTTTGAACCTTATTATTCAACTGGCAGAAAAAGCCGGTGACCGGATCATCATCATGCCCGGAAGCGGGATCAATGAGCAAAACATCCGGGAGATCAGAGATAAAACGGGGGCTTCAGAATTCCATCTTTCAGGAAGAAAGCCGGTACAAAGCAGGATGACTTTCAGGAAAGAAGGGATTTTTATGGGTGGTTTGAGAGAGATACCGGAGTTTGAAATGCAGATGACGGATGCTGGCAGGGTAAGGGAAATGGTTAAATTGGTGAATGGTTGAATGCGCGTGGAGCGTGGAGCATGGAGCATGGAGCGGGAGCGTGGGATTTAGAGTTTTGAGTAGTCTGATCGTCAAGTGAAATAGTTGGTTCAGAATAGCCGGACAGAATATTTCGTTATTTTTGCGGTCGTACAGGTATTACGGTTTGAAAATTTCGGGAAATGAAAAAAAAAATACTCCTCTTGGCTCTTTCAGTGTTTTCAATGGGATTGTTCTCGCAGCAGGTCGAAAATCCGGGTTTTGAATTTTGGGAAGATGCCGGTACTGTTTGGGACGAACCGGTGGACTGGAGCTCGATAAAAACTTCGGATGCCGGTGAAATCATCAACTCAGCCGCACCTGCGGTATGGGAAAAAAGCACGGATCATCACTCGGGAGAGTTCTCTGTAGAGCTGACCAATCTGGCTGTTCTCGATATAGTGGCTGCCGGAACACTGACTAACGGCAGGGTTCATGCCGATTTCGATCCCGACCTGGGATATGTTTACACCGATACACTGAATCTGCAATGGAACACGCCCTGTACAGTCAGACCTGACAGCCTCACCGGCTGGTATAAATTCTACCCGCAGGGCCAGGATTTCGGAAGCATCCAGGCTTTGCTCCATATCGGTTATAGCCAGCTTCCCGAATTTAACGATTCATCCAACTGGGTGGGCTATGCCCGGTTCGACATGCAGCCGGGAGCGACTGTGAGTTCGTGGACACGTTTTTCGATTCCATTTCACTATTATGACAGCCGGACACCGCAATATCTGCTGTTCGTGATGACATCGGGTAACGGAACCACGCCGGTTGCCAACAGTTATGCGCGGTATGATGACATTGCGCTGGTGGGTGGCGAATCAGCTATCGGGGATAATGATCAACCGGAATTTTTAATCTATGCTGACAACAACCGGCTTGTTTTGAAGAATCTTCCGACTATGTTCTTACCAAAAGCAACAGCAACTCTTTTTAATATGAATGGACAGGCGGTTTGGAAAGGAGAAGTCATATCCAATGAGATTTTGCTGAATACCGGAAAAAAACTGAATGGACTTTATATTTTCAGTATAAGCTCCGGAAAGGAAATCGTGAACCGGAAATTCTTCATTCCTCAGTAACCAAAGGGCTTCAATGATATCCGGCAATTTAAATTTCTAAAAAACATTCTGAACATGAACCGGTTTTTAGCAGGTCTTTACTTTGTTTGTTTGAGCCCGGCTTTGTTTTTCGGACCTTCACTGTTTTCACAGGATACCGGATTTCTGGAAGGAGTGGTGAAAGCCGATGATACGGGCGAAACGCTGATCGGGGCTCATATCAAGCTGAAGGGCGATTTAGCGGCCGGCGCAATCACCGACATTGAAGGCAAATTCAGGCTTGAGGTTCCGGCCGGCGAGCATACCTTCCTGATTTCGTTTACCGGCATGGAAACAATGTCGGTTACGATAATTATCGAAAAGAATAAAACCACCTTTACCGAAACGAAGCTGAAGGCTTATATCAACGAATTGCAGGGCGTTGAGATCAAAGTAGGAAGGTTCGACAAGTCATTCGAGGAAATCACGACCTCGATGGAGATCATAAAACCGGAAATCATCCAAAGCAAGAATGTGACCAACATTAAAACCATCCTTGATCTGACTCCGGGACTCAACATTCTCGATGAAGAGCCGCAGATCAGGGGAGGAAGCGGTTTTACTTTCGGCGTGGGAAGCAAAGTCGGGATTTTTATTGACGATATGCCGGTACTTTCGGGGGATGCAAGCCGTCCTTACTGGGATTTGGTTCCTACAGAAAATATTGATCAGATCGAAGTGGTTAAAGGCTGTTCATCGGTTCTTTCGGGCGCAAACGCACTGAGCGGCGCAATCTATATCCGGACATCACGTCCGAAACTTCAGCCGCAAACAAGGATTAAGCTATACTCCGGATTGTATTCGGTTCCCAAAAACAGCTATATGAAATGGTGGTCGGATATTCCCTACCTGGGCGGAGCGGATTACTTTCATTCGAGGATCGTCAAAAATACGGATATCACCATTGGCGCGAATGTGTTGCTGGATCATGGCTATATCGGAGCGCCGCGCCCGACACCTCCGGCGGAAGATTCGGTCACCGATTTTTCGGACAGCGAAATGGCAAAGAAGCGTTACAGGCTGAATTTTAATATCCGCCACAGGTCGCAGAAATATGAAGGACTGAATTTTGGTCTGAATGGTAATTTCATGTACAATAAATCGAGCCTTATTTTAGCATGGCTCGATGATTCCACTGGATTTTTCAGAGCCTATCCGGGAGCTGTCATTCTTCAGGACCAGTGGCTTTTCTACCTTGACCCTTTCGTAAGTTTCTTCTCAAAGATAGGCATAAACCATAACCTGAAAGCGAGAGTTTTATACAACGACACCAGGGGATCGAACAACCAGTCGGTACGATCCACAGTTTATTTTGCTGATTATAATTTTGGGCGCAAGTATGAGTTCCGGTCCAATTTTGCATTTATCGGTGGTTTGTCATTCCAGTATAATGATGTCAGTTCGGTCATGTATAAAGGCAGCGGTTCAAACCAAAACGGACTGCTTAACCTTTCGGGATATTCTGAAATGGACATCAATTTCCTTAAGCTGGTAAATATCTCGTTTGGCGGCAGGCTTGAATATTACCAGGTGAATGACACGATTCAGGAAACGCATCCGATATTCCGCGCAGGGGCATCGCTAAAGCTTCTGCAGGAGACATATCTCCGGCTTTCGATGGGTCAAGGTTATCGTTATCCAACCATTGCTGAAAGGTTCATACAAATGGATATGGGTTCCTTCGGGGTATATGACAATCCGGGTCTGATACCTGAAAGCAGCGTGAACACTGAAATCGGAGTGAAGCAGGGATTTAAGTTCGCAAGGTATTTCGGATACCTGGATGTGGCGGTTTTTCAGCAGGATTATAAAAACACGATCGAATATCTTTTTGGTAAGTGGGACACAACCTTTACCTGGCCTTTTTATGGTTTTAAGTTTGTGAATACCGGAGAGTCCCGGATAATCGGCGCAGATATTTCGGTAACGGGCAAAGCCCAGCTTGCGAGGAAGCTAAACCTGAAAACCATGCTTGGGTATAATTATATTTTACCGAAATCACTGAACCCGGATTATGAGTATGAAAGATACACCGATCCTGGTGGCGATACGGTTATATTAAGTTATAGAACCACAAGCGTTGATCCCGGCATGAACATTTTGAAGTATCGCTTTATTCATACGCTGAAAGCCGACCTTGAACTGGATTATAAAAATTTTTCGGCGGGGTTCAGCATTAAGTATTTCAGCAAAATAGAAAACCTGGATTTAGCCATCGCCAGACTTGAAGAAACGCTTGAAGCCACCGGAGGCTCAATGCAGCCGATAGAATACATGGATTATTTCGGCACTCATAATAAGGGTAATTTTATCATTGATGTAAGGATAAGCCATACATTTAAGGGGAAGCACAGGTTTTCGCTGATCAGCGACAATGTGCTTAACCGGGCGTACTCGCTGAGGCCGCTGAAAGCTGAAGAGATGCGAAAAATTATCGTGCAGTACGCTTTGCAGTTTTAACCTTAGCCAGGAATAAAACTAACCCTCAGCAAAAACTATTAAGGTAAAATCTAAGTTGTTAAACTCGTCAGACGACTTGAAGTCGTCTGGCGAGTTTAATACAGGTAAATTTATTCTGCCTGTGCTATCTTCCGCATGTCATATACCTTCCGGGCGCCGTAACCCGCTGCCAGTGCAATCAGGATCAATATCCCGCCGCCGATGGGCGCACCTCCGCCAACCGGAATGTTGCCGCTGCCCGGGCCGCCGCCATTATTCGGATGCGGCGGAACCTGTGATAATATTTCATTTGTTCCGATTAGTAAAAGGAATATAATTAAAAATGCTGTGACTGATGTTTTGATAATGTTTTTCATATACTGAATGTTTTTAGTTTAAAAAATGGACAGCTACATTTATGATGTAATAGCCTTGGTTATTTAATGAATATTTTTTTTGACATGAACTGATTTCCATCGGTTACAGCAACGAGATAAATACCACTCTGCAATGGAACCGGAATTACAACCGAGCCTTTACTGGCAAATTGCTGCTGCAATACAGTCCTGCCTGTCAGATCGCTTACTGTCACATTTCCGTTTTCTAAACCCTTGATATACATCTGATGCCCGGAAGTATAGATCAGGATGTTGTTACTGCTAATACTATTAGCATTTATACCTGAAGTATTCAAATGGAGAATAAACCGGGTTTCAGAATCGAGAACATTCCAGGCAAACTCATAAGCGCTTATTGACAGGTCGTGGAAGATGTTTTCTTTGGTGTCTTCAAGGATGACTGTTGACACACTTTCTATATCTTTCAGGCTGATGCTGTATATCCCTGCATGATCGTTGCTGAATCCAAGTTGAATGGTTTCTGTTTCTGAACGAACATCCACTGCCATTTTACCATCAACCCCAACTGACCAAAGCTGAGATACACTTTCAGTATTTGAGATCAGTTTCCAGGCATCTCTTTCCAGTTCAAAATTTTCGGAAGCATCGGGTTCGAAAATGATCCAGAGTTCGTCATTATAGACACCGTTTGAAGCTGCTACTATCACTCCGTTTTCAAGGACTTTGTCTTCAATAGATTTTTTGATCGGAGGCTGGTGTGTCCGCATGGTATTGTTCAGACTGAATGTTCCTCCGCTGTTTACGACTACAAAGAACCCCTCCATGGGTGCGACATAGCGTGAGCCCAATCCATATCCGCCTACAGTGGTATAGGCATCATAGCCTGTGCCGTTCCAGGTGTACTTGGCGCCATATCCCAAAACCACACTCCAATCCAGCCACGAAGGATATGGATTTCCCATCAGATTAGCGCCAACATAACCTGAACCATTGGAAGTGTAGCTAACAGACATGCTTTGATTGCCTGTGTTGGGTGTTCCGGTGTAGGTGAAACTTAATTTGGTAGCCGGGCACCAGAGGCTGTATCCCTGAACCGGTAACAATGCCATTGCAGTATCAATGATATCCGACCAGATGGCTGTGGGCTCGTTCCACTGCTGCAAATACATTCCCAGGAATGTGGTGGCTACAGTATTGTTGTTAGGCATGGAGATGAAATGCCATGCACTATCATTGCTAAGGATCTGTTGCACGTTGATGGTACCATCGTTTGTAATGACGCCGGCTGTGATGAGAGAGCCTCCTGAGTTAACCGTTAGACTGGCTCCGCTATTGATGGTGAGGTTATTGCACGAAGCACTGCCGCTGGAAGCAATTACCGGATCGTTGGTAACGTCGGGGATGATAACATTTTGAGCAACACCGGGTACGGCAATGACATCCCAGTTTGAGGCAATATTCCAGTCAGAGTTGACTGCGCCGTTCCAAGTTGCTACCAGAATAGGAGGCGCATTGTTCTTTAAATAAGGATATCCATCATTAATAGCCCCAATCATAGCCCAGATGGTACTGAAATTCCAACCTGCACCTGTGAAGGTGCTTTGTGTTTTCATTTCAGATGTAGTTTTGCCAGTGCCAGCTGCGCTAGTTAATAGTCCTGAAGTTTGAGTATCCCAAAAGCAACCGATAATATACCCACTGTATGAGTTCCCATTCCTTCCTAAGAAACCGCCAGCATTTGAAGTTCCACTACTATATTTTGTGACTAAGCCAGTTGAATAACAATTTGTCATTGAGCCCGTACCATATGAAGGGTAATCGAAGCAAACCCCTGCAAACCCCCCTATTCCCCCCTGTGATTGGGTTGGAACATAAGCTGTAACACTCCCTTTGGCATAACAATCAATAATCTCTACCCTGTTTGAACCAATAAAACCTGCCCAATATCCAGCTACAGTGGGTGTTATAGTATGTGAGTACACGTTGGCAGTTGAATAACAATACCTGATAACACCATCAAGTGACGTACTGGCTGTAGCCGAAGCGCCTATAAGCCCCCCGGCGCTGACTCTTGCTGTTACAATGCCGCTTGAATAACAATTCTCAATTATACTACTTGTTGAATTAGGATAATACATTCCAATCAAGATTCCTGCATATCCGTTACTCCTCAAATTACTTACAGTTGCATTTATAACTCCCAGATTCCTGATGCTTCCATTGACTCCAGTGAAGAGTCCAATATGATCAAGCCCCTGCAAATCTCCGCTTATGTGAATACCAGAAATGACAAAACCATTCCCATTATATGTTCCTGAAAAATATGAACCAGCCGAGTATCGTCCTATCGTTGGAAATTTAATTGTCCAGTTCACTGTGGAAGAAGCATCAATATTCGCTGTCTGAATAAATTGCTTGTTCCATGAGGACGTATTTTGCGATACCCAATACAAATTATTCAGGGTGGCTATTTGATAGGGACTTCCTAAAGTTCCGGAACCAACTGGTGGATCTGCTGTTTGAGATCTTGAAAATGTAAAGATCATCGACATGATCGTAATCATGATAAATAAATTAGTGTTTCTCATAATGTAATGTTTTTAAGATTGTTTGACTTCAGATTAACTTTAATCCAACTCGTCAGACGACTTGAAGTTGTCTGGCGAGTTTAATACATATAAATTTATTCTGCCTGTGCTATCTTCCGCATGTCATATACCTTCCGGGCGCCGTAGCCAGCCGCCAATGCAAGCAGTATCACTATGCCTCCGCTTATTGGCGCTCCTCCGCCCACAGGTATGTTGCCGCTTCCCGGTCCGCCGCCGCCGTTGGGATGCGGCGGAACCTGGGCTGTGAGAAAAACTATGGGTAATAACAAAAGCGTAATGGCTAAAATCCCTCTTATCATCTTCATATCACTTTTTATTTTGGATTATTAATTCAGGTAAATTTTTTCCGTTTCTGTTCCGATATCCGTTGTCACTCTTACAAAGTAAACTCCGGGCTGCATCTCCATCCCGATTTCCATTTTCTCTGCCCGGTTTCCATTTATTCTCATTACCTCAGTTCCATGCAGATTGTAAATCCGGATTTGCAGGATACTTTGGTTCGAAGCATTGACATATAGCTTGTCCTCCGAATTATACACATGGATGTTTAAAGGGCTCATCGTACCGGGACTTGTTCCTAGGGAATTCAGATGCAAAATAAATCTGTTGTCGGGATCGATAGGGCTGTACCCGAAGGAGTAGGCGCCCTGGCTCAGGTCGTGCAAGATGTTGGTTTCCTTGTCCTCAATCCAGACTTTACCTGGTGTGCTGTTCTCCTTTAAAGAGATGCTGTATGAGCCGCTTTCACCGCACCGGAATCCCACAGGTATCTGCTCGCAGGCAGGCCGCTGGTCAATGGACAGCATTTTGTCGCCCGTAAAGCTGAATATCTGCGAAACATAACTTTCGCCGCTAATAAGTTTCCATGCATCGAACGCCAGGTCGAAATCGGACGTTGCATTTTCGTTCAGAATAATGTACAGTTCATCCATGAAAGCTGCATTGCCGGCTTGCAGGATGATCGTTCCTTCTTCAATTTCTGACTCCTTGTAGTAACCCGAAGCTCCGTTATGAGTGCGATGAGCGTTTGTCAGGTTCATTGTTCCGGCAGTTCCAGGAGCCATCATGAAGCCCTGCATGGGTGGTACATACCGTGAGCCTGCGCCTCCGCCATTCCAGGAAACATAAGCAGATCCTGTATAATAATACACTGCTCCATAAGTTTCATTCAATTCCGGCTTAAGCCATTCCTGCTGAGAAATGACGATTGATTTCAAGACCTCTTTAAGCATCTGTTTATATTTTACTAATGTAAATTATCTAACGTTACAAAGATAAATTATTTTACGTTATTAAAATATATTTCTATGAAATATTTTCCGCCGATTTTTCGATCCTTCGTGTGCCTTTGAGCAGAACTTTGCGCGCCTTTGTGGTTAAATGGGGTATGATTGGCCCACAAAAAAAGCCCCTCTTCGGGGCTCTATCGGTCTGGATCCCGAGGTCTCGGGACAGGCGAGACTCGAACTCGTCCCGATTAATCGGGACCGTGACAGGGCGGCAATTGCTTTTTTCAAGATTTGCTCATGATGAGATGCTGATAGAAAATAGCACTTTTCTGTCTCTTGAGAGATAGCTCCCTTTTAATGGCAGAAGACTTGTCTTGATACTCTTCCAAATAAACCAGCTTCCATGGTCTTTTTCCCGATGTGTACCTTGTCTCCCCTGAATTATGCTCTTCCAGGCGCCTTTCAATATCAGAGGTATATCCGGTATAGAAAGAGCTATCTCTTTCACTTTGAATGATATAAACATAATATTTCATAACACCTGAAAATAAAAAAAGCCCCTCCTCGGGGCTTTAGCGGTCTGGACGAGACTCGAACTCGTCCCGATTAATCGGGACCGTGACAGGGCGGCAATTGCTTTTTTCAAGATTTGCTCATGATGAGATGCTGATAGAAAATAGCACTTTTCTGTCTCTTGAGGGATAGCTCCCTTTTAATGGCAGAAGACTTGTCTTGATACTCTTCCAAATAAACCAGCTTCCATGGTCTTTTTCCCGATGTGTACCTTGTCTCCCCTGAATTATGCTCTTCCAGGCGCCTTTCAATAT
>VGGL01000093.1 GCA_016868575.1 Bacteroidota bacterium | reverse complement strand
TTCTGTCAAAGATTATTACAATCCTGCCGTGACAGTGATCGGAAGCGATAATGAGAAAGCAATAGGGATTATGAAGGAAATATACAAAGAGATACAAGCTCCAATTGCCACTGTTAGCATACAGGTTGCAGAGTTGATTAAATACATCAATAATGCTTTTCATGCTCTGAAAATCACCTTTGCCAACGAAGTTGGAAACATTTGCAAACAATTGGATATTGACTCTCATGCTGTCATGGATTTATTCTGTATGGATGATCATTTAAATCTTTCAGCCTATTACTTCAAGCCCGGATTTGCATATGGAGGTTCCTGTCTACCCAAGGATTTAAAGGCACTAAAAACCCTGGCGCATGATTTTTATCTTCCTTCACCCATCATTGAATCTATTGAAGTATCTAATTCTCTTCAAAAAAAGATTGCTTTGGACATGATCTTGGCTGCCGGGAAAAAGAAAGTTGGTATCCTCGGATTAAGCTTCAAGAAAGGAACTGACGACCTTCGATATAGTCCAATTGTGGAAGTCACAGAGAATCTTCTCGGGAAAGGGTATTCCATTAGCATTTTTGACGAAAATGTCAACCTCTCAAAAATTACAGGAACCAATAAGGAGTATATTGATCAGCACATCCCACATTTGTCGGATCTGATCGACTCCAGCCTGGAAGCTGTTATTGACCGATCGGAAATTCTGGTAATTACACAAAAAGACAAACGCTTTTCAGGATTGGCTGGAAAATACCCGGAAAAGAGAGTCATCGATTTTGCCCGTATTGATGATGATTATACCCTTACTAACTATTCCGGGATCTGTTGGTAAAGTAAGTTACCTATTATATTGTGAATCTCCTCATCGACATTGTTCATCCTGCCCATGTGCACCTCTTTAGAAATGTCAGGCAAGAACTGATCAAGGGGGGACATCGTGTAATCGTAACAGTCAGGGATATACCTGCAGCTATCCGGTTGCTGGACCATTACGGGATTGAATACATCCGGTTTGGAGAAAAGAAGACTTCTTTCATTGGCAAAGGGTTTTCCATCTTGAAGTACGGGTGGAATATTTTATCCATTGTTAAAGATAACAACATCACCCTTAGCTTGAGTACTTCCATTGAACCGGCTCATGTCTCCTGTCTTACCAGGTTGGATGCAATCCTTTTTGATGATGATGACGATGAAGTGGAATCGATGTACGTAAACATCGCCCATCCATTTGGGAAAGCCATTTTTACTCCCGATCCCGTTTCCCGAAAATCAACCCATGCCATCCGATACCCTGGGACACATGAACTTGCCTACCTGCATCCCAAACGGTTCAAGCCCGATCAGGAAATTCTCAAGGAGTGTGGCCTATCACCCGGTGAAACCTTTTTCGTTCTCCGGTTCAATGAACACAAGGCCTATCATGATGTAGGTGAACAGGGGCTTACAATACAACAAAAAAAGTCACTGATCGAATTTCTATTACCCAAAGGAAAAGTATTTGTTTCCGAAGAAAAAGAAGTTGTGAAGGAGTTTCCGTTGCATCAAACACCGGTTGAGCCTTCAAAAATGCATTCCTTGCTTTCTTTTACCACCCTTTTCATTGGTGACAGCCAGACCATGACCTCCGAAGCCGCCATCTTGGGCACACCTGCATTGAAGTGTAACACTTACGCCGGAAGGCTTTCTGTTCCTAATGAATTGGAGGCAAAATATGGTCTGTGTTATTCTTTTCTCCCTTCAGAATTTGAGAATTTGATGTCAAAAGCCAGGGAATTATTGTCAATCCCGGATATTAAGTCACAATGGGAAGTGAAGAGGAAACGGTTTCTGGATGATAAGATCGACGTCACAGCCATGATGCTTTGGTTTGTGGAAAATTATCCGGAGAGCATTCAAAAGATGAAACAAGGGCGCGACTTGTTTAATTCATTCAAATGATCAAACTGGTTACCATTGTTGGTGCCCGGCCGCAGATCATCAAATCTGCTGCCTTGTCCCGAAGTCTGAGATCCTTTCATAAGGACCAGATCCAGGAGGTATTGGTACATACCGGTCAACATTACGATGAAGGATTGTCGGATGTATTCTTCGATGAGTTGGGCATCACAAGACCAGATTATAACCTTCACATAGGACCCGGAAGCTACGGATTCCAGATGAGCGGAATGATGGAAGGGATTGAAATGGTTATTCGCAAAGAAAAGCCACATGCAGTGGTTGTTTTTGGGGATACCAACTCCACGCTGGCAGGTTCGCTGACATCAGCCAGGTTGCAAATTCCAGTTATTCATATTGAAGCAGGAATGCGCTCCTTCAATAAATCAATGCCGGAAGAGATCAACCGGATTACGACCGATCATATTTCTACCCTCCTGTTTACTCCCACAGTTACCGGTTTAAATAACCTGATCCGGGAAGGATTCAGCGTCCAGTCATCCCCCCCCTTTGCACCGGATAACCCGGGTGTGTTCTTTTGTGGTGATCTGATGTTCGATAATACGATGTTTTTTGAACAGGAGGCAAAGAAAAACTCGACCATCCTTCAACGGTTCGAGCTAAAAGACAAACCTTTCCTGCTATGTACCATTCATCGGGAAAACAATACCGATGTTGAAGAAAATCTTCAATCCATCTTTCAGGCAATCCTTGAGATTTCAAAGGAATGGAATATCAAGGCCGTGATACCTGTCCATCCAAGGACAATGAAAGCCCTTGAGGCAATATCTGACACTCGTCTTTTGGATGAACTCTTGTCTTCTAAGTCCATCCAGCTTCTTCCACCCATTTCTTTT
Source organism: Bacteroidota bacterium (assembly GCA_016868575.1). GTDB lineage: Bacteria > Bacteroidota > Bacteroidia > Bacteroidales > FEN-979 > VGGL01. The sequence continues at coordinate 7,018 of VGGL01000093.1, read as the reverse complement.
TTCGATATCATTCAGCTTGAAAGGAATGCACGACTGATCATGACCGATTCTGGAGGGGTCCAAAAAGAAGCTTACTTTTTCAAGAAGCCGTGCCTTGTTCTTCGTGATGAAACTGAATGGGTGGAACTTATCCAACAGGGTACCACATTGTTGTCAGGGACTAGAAAGGAAAGGATAAAGGCTGTTTTTGCAGATCTGATCAAACGGAATGACCTCTCCTATCCCCCAATCTTCGGAGATGGCCACGCGGCCGAATTTATCTGCCAAAAGATCTTTGAGAGTTTTAATGACCTCATACCATTTAGAGGCTGATTCATAAGAACTATTTCACCGCTGAGACGCGAAGACGCAGAGAAAATAAATACTGATTATCAATTCTTTGCGCCTCGGCGCCTCTGCGGTTCTAAAAAAAATGACTTTATAATCACCCACACAGGGATTACGACATTATCTATTACTTTCATGAAAAAAATTATCTCAGTCGTCGGAGCACGCCCAAATTTCATCAAAATAGCCCCGGTTGACAAGGCATTCAGAAAGTACGACAAAGACATTCTCCACCTGATCTGTCATACTGGTCAGCACTTTGACAAGAAGATGTCGGATGTTTTTTTCGATGAGCTGGAGATGCCCAGACCTTCTTTTTACCTTGGGATCAACAGTGGTTCGCATGCCGAACAGACCGCCAGGATTATGATCGAATTTGAAAAGGTGCTCTTGAATGAAAAGCCCGATCTGATATTGGTACCTGGTGATGTTAATTCAACCATGGCTTGCAGCCTGGTCGCCAGTAAAATGGGAATTCCCATCGGGCACGTTGAATCCGGACTCAGGAGTTTTGATCGGGAGATGCCTGAAGAGATCAACCGGGTTGTTACGGATGTTTTATCGGATCTGCTATTTGTTTCAGAAGAAAGTGGATTACGCCACCTGAAAAACGAAGGTATTGATGAAAAGAAAGTCCACTTTGTCGGAAATGTTATGATTGATAGCTTGATTCATTATATGCCAAAGATCGATCAATCAAAAATCATTGAGTATCTGAACAACACCTACAAAGATGCCCGCATTGAAAAAAAGAAGTTCGTGCTGGTCACCTTTCACAGACCAAGTAATGTTGATTCAGAAGAGGGACTGCGTGAATTGACCGATTTCCTGAATCGCCTGGCAGATCTCCGGCCGGTAGTATTCCCAATTCATCCAAGGACCAGACAGAACATGGATCAGTACGGACTATTATCCCGTTTACATTCGCAGATAATCACTACTGATCCCATAGGATATATCGATTTTCTCGCCCTCACAAAAAATGCAGAACTGGTAATCACCGACAGCGGTGGAATACAGGAAGAGACAACATTTCTGGGAGTTCAATGCATTACTGTAAGAAACAATACAGAACGTCCGATCACCGTGAAAGTTGGAACCAATCAGCTGATCGGGACAGATCTTGAAAAAGTTCAGCAAGTTGCCAAAGAAGTTCTTTCGGGGAAACAAAAGACTGGTGTAATACCAGAACTTTGGGATGGCCGGACAGCTGATAGGATTGCCAAGATTTGTTTTAATTTCAGCAGGGGAATAAATTGACCGATTGCTACTGACTATGAATCAAAACAAGTACCGGTTTATTGCTGATCCTGATCAAATCCGTCCTGAGGCTTGGGATGAATTTGTTGAGCAGCATTCGATGGGGAACTTTTTCCAGACACGATTCGGTATGCGTTTTTTCTTGCCGAAAGGCAGAGCTGTTTGTTTATTCGTGCTCAGTACTGAAGATGAAATCTTGGGACTGATCGTTGGATATGTGGAAGAATTCGGCCCGGCATTTCTTCGGAAGTTTTTATCAAGGGTTGTGGTAATAGGTGGGCCACTTGTGAGGGATAACGATCCAGGAATACTGGAAAACCTGCTCAGGGAATTCTTGATTACAGCTGGCAAAGGGCATATCTATATTGAAATCAGAAACCTTCACGATTTATCGCATCGTGGAATATTTCATTCATGTGGTTATGCGTTCAAACCTCATTACAATGTGATCAATTGTCTCGAGGCAACGGAAGAAGAAATTTTTCACTCTTTTTCGCCTTCACGACGGAAAGGGATCCGAAAAGCAGAAAAAGCAGGTTTTACAGTTAGCGTAAGCCATCATCTAAGCGTTGAGGAGGTCATATTATTCCATGGCCTAATCAAAGAATTCCATCGGGGAGTAAACATTCCTTATCCCAGGCGGCAGTTTCTTGAACAAGCAAACCTGCCTCTGTTTGAAGGCCATTTACTGTATTTCCTCCTTCACGATGCCCAAGGAAACATTCGTGCTATATTGCTTTCGACCATTTTTAGAAAGACCCTGTATGGGTACATCATCGGATATTCCACTGACATTGATTTTATTCACAGCAAACCGTTTGATTATCTCTATTGGCAGGTGTTCCGTCAATCCAAAGAACTTGGGTATGATTACTTTGACTGGATGGGAGCAGGATCCCCTGGTAAAGATTATGGTGTCAGGGATTTTAAGCTTCAATTTGGCGGGAAATTGACTGAACCTGGCAGATTTACCGCTATCATTAACCCGCTGATGTACAGATTATTCCTTGGAATCCTCGTCCCCTTTAGCAAGTGGATAACAGGACTTCGATTTATCAAGAAAGGAAATGGCTCCTGACTTGGCACGAAAGACCTCTTATACCATGAGAGACTTTACATTGACCGCCTACCAAAGATTCATTGAGACGCTGAAATCTAACGGGTACAGTTTTCAGACTTTTCAGCAATCCCTGGAAAGTAAAATTGACGGAAAATTTATTATTCTCCGGCACGATGTTGACCTCAGGGCAATTCAGTCGTTTCAAACGGCTAAAATTGAAAATGAATTGGGTGTGTCATCGACCTATTATTTCCGCATTGTTCCTCAAAGCAACATTCCAGAGATTATCCGTTCTATTGCAGACTTGGGTCATGAGATTGGGTATCATTACGAAGACCTTACCCTGGCCAGGGGTGATGTGGATCAAGCCATCCGGATCTTCGAAAAGAACCTTGCCTATTTCCGGCAGTTTTACCCGGTGAAAACCATTTGTATGCATGGAAGCCCCTTGACCCGTTGGGATAACAAAGACATCTGGAAAACCTACGATTACAAAGATTTTGGGATCATCGGAGAACCCTATTTCGACCTTGACTTCGAAGAGGTCTTTTATTTGACCGATACAGGCCGGAGATGGGATGGGGAACGGGTGAGTGTCAGAGACAGGGTAACTTCTTCCTGGAACCTTCATTTCCATTCAACTTTCGAGATCATCCAAAAAGTCATGGAGGGGCAATTCCCTAGCCAAGTTATGATCACCACCCATCCGCAGCGCTGGGAAAACCATTTATTTCCATGGGCCACTGAATGGGTGCTGCAAAACGGGAAGAACATCATCAAGAAACTGATTATCAAGAGAAAGTAGATGCGCATTCTCACCCAACCGGATGTTACGCCGCATGTAAGGGAACAATGGACTGACTTCATCAGCAACCACCCCTCGGGGAATGCCTTTCAAACTCCCGACATGCTCGATTTCTTCCAACAGGTTGAGAATTTTAAACCATTTGTTGCAATAGCCGTTGGTGATGACCAGAAAATTTATGGGTCGTTGCTGGGGGTGGTCATTCGTGAGTATTCCGGATTTCTTGGAAAGTTAAGTGCCCGGGCAGTGATTTACGGCGGGCCATTGGTAGATGAAAATAACGCACATCCGGATGATGTTGTCAGGCAGTTACTTGAAAGCCTGATTACACAGACACATCATAAATGCATTTTCCTTCAGTTCCGGAATTTCTTTTCATTGGATAGATACCGGGAAACCTTCCAGGAGTTAAACTTCACATTCCGTGACCGACTGAACTTTGTTGTTTCCATCACCGAAGAGCAGGAGGTCTGGAAAAAGATCAGTGAAAGCAAACGCCGGCAGATTCGGCAAGCCATCAAAGCTGGAGCAGAGATCATCATTCCGGAAAGTCTGGATGAGGTGCAGGATTTCTACCTTCTTCTGAAGTACCTTTATGAGAAGAAAGTTAAGAAGCCATTGCCAAAATGGAGTTTTTTTAAAGCATTTTATGACGCTTCCAGGCAACAAAAATTGGGAAAGATCCTCCTCATCAAATACAAGGGACAGATCATTGGAGGGATCCTGTCACCTATTTTTAAAGGCCGGGTAATTTATGAGTGGTATGTTTGCGGCCTTGACCGTGAGTTCCGATACTTGCACCCCAGTGTTATGGCAACCTGGGCGCCCATGGATTTTGCCATCCGGAACAACATTGGGTCTTTCGATTTCATGGGCGTAGGAACCCCGACGAAAGATTATGGTGTAAGGGAATTTAAATCGAAGTTTGGCGGTGAAATGGTGAACTTCGGAAGATATACCCGGATCAACAACCAGGTGATCTATCACCTCGCAGAGTTTTTCTATAATATCCTAGCCCTCTTTCATAAAGTTTGACCCTCCTAAGAAACAATCAGGTATGAACAACCAGAAAAAAACGGGTGGCCTGCCCAAAAAGATCCTCTACATCGCCATCGATATCGGGGTGGTGTTATTTTCCTACCTGGTCTTCGCCTGGATCAAGCCGGGGACCAAGAACCGGTTTATCCTTGAATATTATCCATCCCTGCTGGTATTCCTGGGGATCTGGATATTTGTCTCGCTGATGATCAGCAAATACAATTTCAGTAAAAAGACCCGGTTGCAGGATGTAGAGATCCCGATCATTATCAGCAATTTCACGATCCTGTCGGTGGTGTCTATCCTGATTTACTTCCTGGATGTTTTCTATTCCAGGATGGTCGTTTTTGGCACGGTGTTGCTCTCAACAGGAATAGAGATGCTTTTGGTATATATCTACCATTCCTTTGAATTTTCCACAGAGATTGAAACAGAAATGTCGGTTATTGGCACCACACCTGCAAAAGAAGCAATACCGGCAGCAAAGGTAGTCTCCATCCTTAAGCCTGAAGTACCTGATAAACCCGAAGAAAAAGTAGACGCCACTGCCATTGCATCCGCCATTGTGGAAGAGGTTGGAGAAGAACCACTGGCATATATATCACGATTCATTGACCTGGAATCCGCCAGGAATATCTTCGTTTCCACAACCACCCGGTTCAACATCAAGCGCCTGGCTGGTGATCACTATTATGCCCTGATCAATCTCAAGCGGATCAACGACATCCAGCGGATCAACAAGTTTTTTGAGACCGTCAACAGCAAATTACCGGATGGGGGAGTGTTCATTGATTGGGCGGAAACAAATGCCTTGAGAAAGAAAAAGATACTGAATCATTTTCCGGTAGTTTTGAATTATATCGTTTACAGCATTGATTTCCTGTTTCGGCGGGTATTCCCAAAGATGGCCATCACCCAGAAGGTCTATTTTTTCCTTACAAAGGGAAGGAACCGTGCCCTGTCGCGCGCAGAGTCACTTGGGAGACTCTATTCCTGCGGTTTTGAAGTTGTGGATGAAACGACGATCGAAGACCATCTTTATTTCGTCGCCCGTAAAGTGGGCAAGCCGGCTTTCGACTACAATCCAACGTATGGTCCTGTCATCCGTCTCAGACGGCTTGGAAAAAACGGGAAAGAGATCAAGGTTTACAAGATGCGAACGATGCACCCCTACTCTGAATATATCCAGGGATATGTTTTCGAAAAATACAGCCTCCAGGCAGGAGGCAAATTCAAGGATGATTTCCGGATCTCCACACTGGGCCGGATCATGCGTAAACTTTGGATCGATGAACTCCCGATGCTGGTGAACCTGCTCAAGGGCGACTTGAAAATTATGGGCGTCAGGCCGCTGAGTAAACACTATTTCAGCCTATACACGAAAGAACTCCAGGAAAGAAGAATCAAACACAAACCCGGGCTAGTTCCACCGTTCTATGTTGACCTGCCGGTGACCCTTGATGAGATCATGGCTTCAGAAAATAAATACCTGGATGCCTATGAGAAAAGTCCATTGTTAACAGATGTAAGCTATTTCTTTAAGGCCTTTTATAACATCATCTTTAAGCATGCCCGGAGTAAATAGCGATATTGCCTTCAATACTCATGATGATCAGAACACTCGGGAATAAGAAGCTCTTCAGGGTCATCTTCTGGGGATGGCTGGTGATGATCATCACTGTTTCTCTGATGCCCGGACTCCCTACACCCAGTTTGGATAAGGAGGGACTGAATCTCCGGCTCGATCATCCATTTCATTTCCTGGTATTCTTCTTCCTGCCGGTCTTTTTTTTCCTGTGGAGATCAGACGGCTTGTTCAGGGTTGAAGCCAGGGTTTTTTACTGGGCGATCCTGGCTGGTATGCTCTTTGCCTTCCTCGACGAATATCCACAAAAATTCATACCCGGACGGGCATTCAAGCTCAAGGATATTTTCTATAATTGCCTCGGTATCATTACCGGTATAATCTTTTCATACTTTTACCTCCTCAAGGTTCTTCACAAAAAGAAATTAACCACTGAAATTCCTGAACATGGAAAAAAATCCTAACACCTTCATGCAAAAAGTTGATGCCTTCCTGGTGAAGTACCGGTTGAAGGCACTCAAGGAAGTATTCCTCTTTGCACTGATCACCATCGCCATCCACCTGCTCTTTAAGGTTGCAGCCAAGCATGAATTTACTATTTGGGGGATTACTTTACTGCCCCGCGCCTGGTTTGACTGGACTTCCCTGAACGTGTTCCAGGTCAGCGACTGGGTCATGTCGCACATCCTGGGAATGGATTATGCCACCATGAACCAGACTTTCTACTTCGATGGTAAAGGCTATGTGGCTATTACCAGCGGATGCTCAGGATTGAAACAATACCTGCAGGTTTTATTGCTATTCTTAATCTATCCGGGGCCGTGGAAGCATAAATTATGGTATATCCCGCTGGGAATTTTCGTGATCTACTGGGTAAACATTTTTCGCGTAATCGTTGTTTCCATAGTGATGAGATGGGAACCCAGCCATTTCGATTTCGTCC
>VGGL01000092.1 GCA_016868575.1 Bacteroidota bacterium | reverse complement strand
CATATTCAACCGCAAAGGTCATCACCCGCATGGCCATACCCGGATTGCTTCCAAAGGACATTTTCGGGGAGATCAACCATTTATCAACAGCAGCCGCATCGGTGGTTGAAAAACAGGCGCCAAACCGGTTACCGGAATGAGCCTGCGGACTGGTGATCGGGGGTTCCACCTCCATCAAATTGAACGCCATATAAGCAAACGGGGTTCCATTGCCCGGGAATGTATGATCTTTGATGCTATACGTGTTGGCGCCGGTGCCATCATAGGTGGTCCAGGGATCGAAAGTCGTTGTAAAATCGGCTAATCCTTCAAAGTCCAAGGTCATGTATGTGGGAAAGCCTTGACTTACGGTAATATACCCGGTCTTGGTTTCAGTATCTACGGAGGTTCCGTTTCCTACCGTCAGTGAAACATTGTAAACACCTGCGGTACTGTAAGTAATGTTCGTCGGATTCTGAACAGTGGAAGAGGAAGGATTTCCTCCCTGGAATGACCAGTTCCAGGAGGTGGGAGAACCGGTTGACAGATCGGTGAATTGAACAGTCAGGGGTGCGCTCCCCGAGGTGGGTGTCCCGGAAAACCGGGCAACCGGTGCAGTAGCAGGTGGAAAACACTGGAAAATGGCCCGCTGGTTGTCGTTGAAGTTGCTTCCTCCCGGCGTCAGGTTGTTCAGGTAGTAATACCCGTCGCTCTGCCCGCTCCATCCCCAGTTGAAATGAAAATAATCGGTACCCTGGTATCCGTCACATATGAAAAAGTGACCTCCTCCGCCTGAACTGTTCCCAAAATAGAACAACGGATGCGATAGATCCAACTCGCCACGTAACATAGAAGTCCATTGAGAACTGCTGTAATCACTCATCAACCGCCATTCCGCTGCCTGATTATAATTGAAAAATGTCCGGAAGGCCACATCAACCTTAGAAGTGAACGATAACGAACCCGTCACGCCGTACTCCATCTCCTGTGCCACCCCGCAGTGGTACATCAATTCTGCCACTTCATCATTGGTGGAGGTCACATTCGCCGGCATCTGGGAATAGGAATAGGTTGCATTCGCAAAATTGGCCGACTGGGTTCCATAGTTTGGATCATAATAGCTGTGGCTCCCAACCCCGTGCAACGGGTAATTGTAGTATTTGTGCATCTGTGCCATCGCCGTAGCCCCACATCCCGTTAACGTATGATAGCAGGTCTGATAAGCACTGGCATCATATGGACAGTAAGCATTGTAATAACACCCTTGATCCCAGGTGGTCTGGATCAGGGGATTGACGGTCAACAACACTGCATCAGCCTGAAAACCGGGATCCAGATACCGCCCCCATTCTGCCGTCATCTCCGGAAAAGCCGGAAGATCCTGCGTAATCAGGGACATAAGTTGCATCTTATACCCCTCAATCCGGTCTGCAATAGCCGGATGCATCTTTTCCAGATCAAATGTGCGCTCATAAGAAAATCCAAGAATGGGCTTAACACGATCGTCAGCCGACACCAATATATATCCCCTTTGATCCCTGAAATTGATAATGTAAATCAGGGGAGTGTCCCCGCCTTTAACAGTTGACAAGTCTTGTATCTCACAACCAGTCCCGTTCGGAGCTAAGTGGATTCTCTCCGCCATGAAGTTGCGGGCTGCCTCCCGGGCTTGCTCAGGAGTGATAAATCCCGCCATGGCAGGAATGGAAACCACTCCAAGTATGGCAATGAGAAGAATAAATCGTTTCATAATCGCATGTTTTAGGGTTACTTTTTCTTGTTCGGAGATTCAAGACCGTAGCCTTTGATCCGGTCTTCCCGTCTGAGCAGGAAGGCAAGCAGAATAGCGCTGGCGCCAAGACCGGCAAACACCAGCATGGGTACGGTGTAATTATAGATAGCCGTTGGATCTCCTGCTGCCATCCGATCTGCAACACCCGGATTTACAGCCTCCAACACCACACCGATCAACCAGGGGAAAAACATCAAACCTATATTCTGTATAAAGAAAACCAGTGCATACGCAGAACCCAGGTACCGCTCCTCCACAATCTTGGGCACGGAAGGCCACATCGATGCAGGGATAAGGGAAAAAGCAATGCCCAAAACGATAATCGACACGATCGCCAGCGCCATGTTGATCGGAACAAGGGCAAAAGTGAGATGAGCGACCATCAATAAGGCAGAACCAAAGATCATCATGGTCGCACCCTTGCCCTTGGTGTCCAGAAAGTAACCAATGATTGGCGTTAAAAGAATCGTACCCACCGGCAATAACCCGGCGATCATACCTCCAGTATCAGGCGAAACACCCAACTTGTTCTGCATCATATTCACAGCATATTTCAGGAACGGAAAGACACCTGAATAAAACAACACACAAAGAAAAGAGATCAGCAGAAACCCACGGTTGGTGATGATCTTGCCAAGGTCACTAAGATGAAACTCCTCGGTGGGATCAGCCCCGGTTGATGTATTGCCGGTCTGCTTGTCCAGCCTGGTATCCATGAATGTATAGGTAAGGAAAGTGAGAAAGCCTATGGCAAGGAGCGCAACACCCAGATAGATCGGGTTAAGGACATTCCCTTGTAAAACACCATCAACAACCTTGACCCCTGCAAGCGGCGCTGAAAAGAAGAAAGCAATGGAAGCACCCAACCGGGCAGTCGCTAACTGCATCCCCATGGCCAGCGCCAGTTCTTTCCCTTTAAACCACTTCACCACCGTCCTTGATGTTGTGATCCCGGCCATCTCTACCCCTATCCCAAAAACAGCATACCCGAGCGCCGCAACCTTTGCCGTGGCCGGCATGGAGGTCCAGAAAGAGTTGAAAAAGTCATACAGAAATCCACCACTGCTGAAATATTCAGTCAGACCATACATCTTGATCAATCCACCCGCCAGCATCACCGCCGTCGCAGTCAACCCGGTAAACCGGATGCCCATCTTGTCCAGAATGATCCCGGAGATGATCAGGAATCCCAATACATTCAACATGTACTCGGAACCTGAGAAAAAGCCATAGTTACTTGGCGTCCAGTTGTAAGGTTTCAACTCCAGCAGCGACTGGAGCGGAGCAATCATGTCGACAAAATAATAAGCCGACAACATGGTAAGGGAAATCAGCGCCAGTGCCGTCCACCGCGCAGCCTTCGATTCACTCAGAATCCGTTGTACTTTTTCAGTCATAGATGTTTGATATTAAAGGTGTCGCATTTTGTTAAACAAACAAAAGTACATTTTTTTTAATCGTACATTTATCCGCTGAAAAGTGATGTTTGGTATGCGGATACTCCTCGCAGCAGCAACAAAAAATGAGATGCTTCCAATCCTGGATCAGTTTAAACCTGCACAGGTGGCTCAAAACCTTTTTACCGCTACCAAGCCTTCAAATACCATCGATTTCCTGATTACCGGAATCGGCATTTTATCCACAGGCGTTGAAATGGGTAGCCACCTGAAAGACAACACTTACGATTTAGCCGTTAACCTTGGCATTGCAGGAACCTATGCCCCCAGCTTTGTGCCGGGAGAAGTGGTTGAAGTGATCAGTGACGGCCCGGGTGGATTTGGCGCCATGGATGAAGGTCAATACCAATCGGTTTTCAAATTGGGTCTCATCGACACCCGGGAACCACCCTGGGTGAATGGCAGGATCGTAGCTTCCTTCCAACTTCATTTCCAGTCACTCCGGAAGCTCCGGAAAGTACATGGCCTCACCGTGCAACTGATGAACGCCGAAAGCATGTTGAACAGGACAGATCATCAACACCAACCCGAGATTGAAACCATGGAGGGAGCCGCATTTTTCTTTGCTTGTCACAAATTTCAGATACCCTGCCTGCAACTCCGTGCCATCTCCAATGCCGTGAACGAAAGAGATAGATCGAAATGGCACAACCATCTGGCAATCAATAATTTGAATGATATGATAATAAAAATAGTTGGCGAACTGGCGAGCCAGTGAGCTTCGTCATTGCGAGTCGCGAAGCGACGTGGCAATGGCGAGCTTTCAATCGTAATATCGAAAATCGACAATTCAATTGTAAATTTACAATCGTACCTCGTACATGCAAATCTCCTTCTCCCCCTGCCCCAACGACACCTTCATCTTCGATGCCCTGGTCAACGGAAAGATCGATACCATGGGTCTGCAGTTTGCCTTTTCCATGCATGATGTGGAAACCCTCAACCACATGGCTTTGGAGGGTAAAACCGACCTCATCAAGATCAGCATTCATACCTTATTATATGCTATCGACAACTACCGGCTACTTCCCTGCGGAGGAGCGCTGGGTTATGGAAATGGCCCCCTGCTCGTAACAAAACCCGGTTTGGACGTAGCAAATCGTAAATCTCTCCAGGTGGCTCTCCCCGGGAGGTACACCACTGCCAACCTTTTATTGTCTCTTTTTGCGCCTGAACTAATCAATAAAACCTATTTACCTTATGATGAAATTGAAGATGCAGTGATAAACGGCAAGGCAGATGCCGGCGTCATCATCCATGAAAACCGGTTTACATATGATTCCAAAGGACTTGTCAAGCAGGTTGACATGGGTGAATGGTGGGAATCTAAAACCGGACTGCCGGTCCCGCTCGGTGGGATCGCGATCCGGAGATCCCTGGATGATCACATCAAGGAAAGAATGATCCTGTTGATCCGGAAATCCATCGATTTTGCCAGACAAAACGAAGGGGCAAAATCCACTTTTGTCAGATCAAACGCCCGGGAAATGGAAAAAGAGGTCATCCGAAAGCACATAGACCTCTTTGTAAATGACTTTTCATATGACATAGGAGCAACAGGCGCCGCTGCGATCAATAAACTCTTTGATGCTGCCTTTCAATCAGGATTGATTCCCGCAGCGCCCACCGACTGGCTCTACCAACCATGCTCATCTGTGTAAACCTGTATCATCTGGTCATCTGTGTTCCAAATAATTATGAAATAATAACCTTGAGCCCACTCCGAAAAGTATATCATTTTGGACTAAAGTCCGGAAAGCATTGATTATCAATTACCCCGGCCTTAAGGCCGGGGTAAGTCAAAGAACTGGCAAACAGGGCTTTAGCCCAAAATAAACCAAAAAATATGATATTTCGGAGTAGGCTAAACCTTAAATCTTAGATTATAACATGAAATACCCCCACCACATCCCCCCCGAAACCGCCGCCGCCATCTTCCGCAAAGCGCTCTATAACGGACTGATAACCAAGGACGACACCGCCGCCATCTTCTACGACCTCGACTTTATGCAGGCCCGCACCCTGCAATTGCAAGCGCTTTTCCCGCCGCAAACACTCCACGCCGTCGCCATCAAAGCCAATCCGCTGATCGCCATCCTCCGCCATCTCCGTGAACTCGGCATGGGCGCTGAAGCCGCTTCCATCGGAGAGGTCAACCTGGCCCTTCATGCCGGCTTCGATCCTGCCGATATCGTTTTCGACTCCCCGGTCAAAACCATTTACGAACTTCAATTCACCCTCCAGCATGGAATCCATATCAATACCGACTCACTGGCTGAACTCGACCGGATTGACCAACTCCTTCAAACAATTCCTTCAACATCGACCATCGGACTGCGCATCAATCCCCAGGTAGGGCTCGGTACCATCAAAGCCTCTTCCGTGGCCGGCGAGTACTCCAAATTTGGCGTCCCGCTGAAACAGTTTCGTCAGGAGATCATCCAGGCCTATCAACAATATCCCTGGCTGTCGGGTATCCATCTGCACATCGGATCCCAGGGATGTCCGGTGAACATGCTCGTGGAAGGGGTTAAACGGATCTTACATCTCACCGAAGAGGTCAACAGCCTGCGGCAACAAATAAACATCTTGGATGTCGGCGGCGGCTTGCCGGTTTCTTACGATCACCGGCAACCACCGGAAGGCATTGATAAGTATGTATCCCTCCTGAAATCGGAGTTTCCACAGTTGTTCAGCCGTTCTTACAAACTCATCACGGAGTTCGGCCGGCATATCCATACCAACAGCGGATTCACCGTCTCCCGGATCGAATATGTCAAACAGGAAGAAACCATCAACACCGCCATGATCCACGTCGGCGCCGACCTCTTCCTCCGGGAATGCCTCAACCCATCCGACTGGTCCCACCAATACACCTTACTCGATCCTACCGGAAACCCCAAAGCAGGAACCGATAAAAACCCTTACAACCTGGCCGGTCCCCTATGCTTCTCAGGCGATATCTTAGCCAAAAATATCCCACTGCCCGAAGCCCAACCCGGCGACTACCTCGTGATCCACGACACCGGCGGCTACACCTTCTGCATGTGGAGCGTCTACAACAGCCGGCAGATGCCTGTGATCGTGGGATGTTCCGATTCGAAATTCACACTATTGAAGAGTAGAGGGAGGATTGAAGATATCTTAGCGTTTTGGGGGGATTGAGAAAGTACGAAGTACGAATGAAAGGAGGAAAGGCGGAAGGTTAACGCTTTCTGGCACTTGGCATTTGACACCTGGCACTTTCTCGGTCTGCGCAAATCGGCGGAAAGAGTCTGCGGAAATCTGCGGGAAACAGAAACTATTGTGTCCTATTGTGTCTACTGTGGTTATTTTTGATCATCTTTCACCACAATAGGCACAGTAGAGCACAGTAGCATTACAGACAACGAACAACGAATTGATATCCGATTGTCGAGACCCGATATCCGATATACGAAGTGATAGCGATCATTGCGAGCGTCTTTGCTTGCTTTGCGTGAAACAAGTCTGAACAGATGAACCAAACAGAGGGATATTGATCAACGAAGTCTGAAATCAGATCAATCCCTCACTCTATGACTTTATATATCTTTACCCCAAATTTCCACCCCATGTATATCCTCACCGGCGCCGCCGGCTTCATCGGAAGCTGCCTGCTCAATAAGCTCAATAACAAGGGAATCAAGGATATTGTCATAGCCGATGATTTCTCCCGGGATGATAAATCCCCCAACTATGTCCGGAAAAAGTTCCTCGAAAAAGTCGATCGACAGATGTTGATCCCCTGGCTGGATAAACACTATGGTGACATTTCCTGCATATTACATATTGGCGCCCGCACCGACACCACCGAGTTCAACATGGACGTCCTGAACCGGTTGAACCTCGACTATTCCAAAGGAATATGGAATGCCTGTGTGAAATATCAGATCCCACTTATCTATGCCTCCTCTGCCGCTACCTATGGCCTGGGTGATAAAGGCTTTTCAGATGACCATGACCTCCCTTTCCGGCTTGAACCCCTCAACCCATACGGAATATCCAAAAACGAATTCGACAAGTGGGTGTTGTCCCAACCTTCGTCTCCTCCATTTTGGGCCGGACTGAAGTTCTTCAATGTTTATGGACCCAACGAATACCATAAGGGAAGGATGGCATCGGTCATTTTCCATGCCTATAACCAAATAAAGGATACCGGAAAAATGAAGCTTTTCCGTTCACACCGTCCCGACTATCCCGATGGTGGCCAGCTTCGTGATTTCATCTATGTAAAAGATGTGCTGAACATCATCTGGTTCCTGTTAAATCACAACATCGTCTCCGGCTTATACAATGTGGGAACAGGTCATGCCGGAACCTTCCTCGACCTGGCCCATGCTGTCTTCCATGCCATCAACAGAGAACCCGTTATTGATTTCATCGATACCCCCCCCGATATCCGTGATAAATACCAGTACTTCACAGAGGCCAATACCGAAAAAATCCTCGCATCTGGTTATGACCTTCCATTTCATACCCTGGAAGATGGTATTCGGGAATACGTGGTCGATTATTTAACCGAATCAATATACTATTGACCCATGTACGACTGACAATTGTAAATGGTAAATGGTAAATCCAATTGTAAATTGTAAATTGTACTTTGTAAATGGTATATTGTACTTATCTTTGCTTTCCTAAAATTGATCCGCATGAAAAAACACATCAACATTATCATATCCGGCCAGCTTAAGGGCAAGCGTTTCCGCTCCTGGGCCATCCAAAAAGCGTATGCTTTCAATATCAAGGGCTTTATCCGTTACCAGGAAAATGACCTTTTTGCCGAGGCCGAAGGAGAAGAAGAAGACCTTAAAAAGTTTGTCGAATGGTGCCGCAGAGGCCCTTACGGTGTGCAGGTGCAAACCGTCAACGTTGAAGAAGGAGAAATGAAGAACTTCACCGCATTCGATAAAATTGAAAAGGAAACGGAAAAATAACTTAGACACCATACAGCATCAAGTATGCAGGAGGCAGTTACCATCTCCTCCATCCTCCATCCTCCATCCTCCATCCTCCATCATCCAACCTCCATCCTCCATCCTCCATCCTCCATCATCCATCCTCCAATTCAATCAAAAGTCTAAAATCCTCCAAATCGTAAATCCCTGAATTTATTTAATTTTGGAGAATAAAATCACCAAATTATGATTAACCGAATTATTTCACCCATTATCCGGGAAAGGTTCTTCGACGGAAAGTGCATCCTCCTCCTGGGCGCCAGACAAACTGGAAAAACAACACTGGTGAAAAATTGGATGAAACAATACGCCGATTCATCCCTTTGGCTGAATTGCGACGAACCCTCAACCCGAATCCTCCTCGAAGAAATCTCAACCTTAAAGTGGAAGCAACTGATTGGAGATAAAACATTCCTTGTTTTGGATGAAGCCCAGCAAATCAAAAACATCGGATTGAAGATCAAACTCATTACCGATCAGATAGAAGGCGTACAGGTAATCATTACAGGTTCCTCATCGCTCGAATTGGCGAATGAAATCAACGAACCACTCACCGGGAGAAAGTGGGAATTTAACCTCTTTCCCATTTCATGGGAGGAACTTAAACCGCGATTAACGCCCTCCGAGCAAATCCAACATCTTGAGCCCAGGCTGATTTTCGGTATGTACCCGGAGATCATCATGAAACCTGGGAAAGAAGTCGAACTCCTGAACAGCCTCAGCGGCAGCTACCTGTACAAGGATTTACTGTCTTTTAAAGGAATCAGAAAACCGGAACTGTTGGAGCGTTTGTTGCGGGCGCTTGCCCTCCAGATGGGTCATGAAGTCTCCTACAATGAGCTTTCAGGACTTCTTCAGGTTGATAAGAATACCATTATGAATTATATCGGTCTGCTTGAAAAGGCTTACATCATTTTCAGACTTCAGCCACTTAGCAGGAATAGCCGGAATGAAATCACCTTGAGCCGGAAAATCTACTTCTTCGACAATGGCATCCGCAACGCCATCATCTCAAATTTTAACCCTCTCTCCGTTAGAAATGACACCGGAGAACTCTGGGAAAACTTCATGATCAGTGAACGGATCAAGTTCAATCATTATCATCGCCGTTTTGTTAATATGTACTTCTGGCGTACCTACGACAAAAAAGAAATCGATCTGGTAGAAGAATCCGGCGGATCATTCGACCTGTTCGAATTCAAATGGCGAAAAAGAAATATAAAGGATGCATTCAACCGCTTCCGTTCTACCTACCCCACCAGAACAAGCCATATCATCACCCCCGATAATATGGATGTATTCGTCACATCCCAACCATAACCACTCCTACATACATCCTAATCCCCAATCGCCAATCTCCCAATTCAATCAAAAGTCTAAAATCGTATAATCTAAAATCCCAAGTCCAAAACCAAAAGTCTAAACTGTAAAGTCCAAACTACTGACCTCTGACTCTGACCTCTGACTCTGACCTCTGACTCCGACCTCTGACTCTGACCTCTGACTCTGACCTCTGACTCTGACCTCTGACTCTGGCCTCTGACTCTGACCTCTGACTCCGACCTTAAAGAATTATGGCTATCTTTCTTCTATAAATC
>VGGL01000091.1 GCA_016868575.1 Bacteroidota bacterium | reverse complement strand
CGAAGCTTTTGCGCATATCGGTCGGATGACTGTAGAGGTAATACCGAAGCGAGGAAGAGAGCGAAAACATTGCCTCAGGGGAATCGATTGTAAGGCGCAAAACTCCTTTCTTGTCTGACCGCTTCCCTGGAATGATTCGATCATCCGAAGCATGGCTTCATGATGATCATGTCTGGATTTTTCTTTCATCGGTTTTCTTTTAACCGGCAAAAGTATTTCCTTCACTCATTCCATCCAAGATGTATCAGGCCGGAGGGTTACGAGGAATCCTAAAAAAGATCCCATTATCTTTGAATGATCAGCTTGCATTGCATTCTTCCTATTCCCGACCCTGAAAGTGTAAGCAAATACAAGCCTTCCGGGATATCTTGCAGGTTCATATATGATGTCAGGTCTAAAACAAGCTTCCCGGCATCCATCTGCTGATCCTTAATCAGGTTGACAAACCTGCCACGGATATCTACCAAATCAATGGAAACTGATCCTGCTGAAGAAAGACTGAAAGATACTACGCTTTCATGTGTAACCGGGTTTGGGAAAACAGCTATTTTCGACTGATTGTCATTTCCCCTTATGCCGGAAGTGATAAATGGAAAAATCAGGTGATGGTTGTTTTCTCCAATGATGGTATCGGATTCAGAAATCTCGAATCCCCATGTTGCCGTGCCAGTATATAATCCATATGGCACATTTTCAAAGATCAGAGAATCCTGGGTGATAGTGCCGGTATAATTACCTTCAGGGCCAGTAATATCAACATAAACATCATTTAAAACAAATCCTGTGTTGGTGATGGCCATGCACACCAAATCAGTCCGGACGACCGTAAGTACAAAATTCACATTCTGGGTAACCATCCCGGCTGTAACCACAACATTGTTAATGGTCTGGGAATTGGCATATGGATGGGACGCCGTGACGCTATACGTTGCGGCAGGCACTACCAGGGCGTAATCTCCATTCGCATCGGGGTGGGTTGAGAAACCTCCGGCAGTAATTGTGGTCTGTGTTACATCGGCAACACCTCCCGTAAAACTGACATTGCCGGAGATCGTACCGGTTGTTACAACCACCGGGCCAAGGTCGCCATTGAGCTGAATATTCTGGGCATAAATATCCTTATCCCCGGTCCGGTCATCTTCCCAGCCAAGGATCCATTGGTTGTTATTGAGGTCGCTGACCACCGGGTGCACTTTTTCCGATTGAACTGAACAGATGGTTTTTTGTGCCGGGGACCAGACATAAGTGCCATTGGGTGCAATGCGCATGGCTTTGATCTGTCCATCAACGGCGTTGAAATATTCCTCATAAAAGACGACCACATCGGTAGGGGTCCCTTTGGTATCGTATGGATAGACATTGGTAGCTGACACCGGGATGAATGCCATTCCTGAGTTTGTCCATTGGAGCGCGCCCGCTGCGTTCACTTTCTGACCATAGATCCCCCGCAGGTTCTGGTTGGAATTCATCTCATTCCAAAACACGAACACATCCGTTGAACCGGTGGGCTGTGCCACAGAGGGGTAAAAATGGTTCATGGTATTTAACAGTGAAACTTCCACGCCGTTGGCGGTAAATACCACACTGCCTGAGGAGTTGATGTGTTGCACATAGGAGCTGGCGAGCATGTTGTTGTCGCGGTCGTCGTGCCAGGCGATATAAAAGCCATCACTGCCATCATTGATAAAAGAAAATATCTGTGTCCAGGCAGAGATACCACCTGCAGTAGAGATGGCTGCAGGCGTAGCCCATACGGGGCTGCCACTGGCATTGTATCGTTGCGCATAAACATGGCGAGTGGGAGAATAGGACGGGCCGGTGTCGAGGAAATATTTGAGGATCACATCATCACTTCCGACCGGCAGCAACTGCGGCCAGGTATAGCGAGCGCTGCCGCTGAGTGTGATGCCATTGGTTCCCCACATTTTGGTTCCGGTGGGACTGATTTTCTGGATGATCGTTACATTGTCGGCCTGCCAGGCAAAGACCGCATTTCCGGCAGCGGTTACAGTCACTTTCGGTGCAGCGTTAAACGCCGTAGAGTTGGAAAGCATGATCCCATCTGCACCCCAGACAAAGGTGCCGGCCGGGGAGATCCGGTAAGCCACCACGTTGGTGTTTCCACCGCTGCGAATATCATTAAAGGCAAGAATGGCATGGTTGGATGCATCACAGGTCATGTCCCAGTCGGTGAGCCAGGTGTTCTGGGGGTGATTGCTTATCAAGATACCATTGGCCACCCACAGGATATTGCCCTGCACATCCAGTTTCTGCAGCCGGACGTTGTAATTTCCACCTTCACTGGAAAAATAGCCGAAGTAGGTATCTCCATTGGCACAAACAGCAACTTTGGGAATAGCCTGCTCCCCGGCCAGGTTGCAGATAATATTGTTCACGGCCGGATTGGTGCTCCACTGTGCACATGACAGCAATGACATGTGCAGGAAAAGGATGGAAATGAAGGTTTTGAATTTCATACTGCTTGCATTAAATTGTTTACAGACAAGGAAGAACAAAAGTACAAAACAATTAATCAATGAGGAATTTACATTCGTACCATGGCATCCTATCTTGCCAAATATCTCGTTTGCGTGACAGCAACAGCACGCTATAAAAGATGCCTGAACGGAACCAGGAACCACTCTATGATTTTCTCTATTGTCGGTCGTTTAAGGTATTTTTGATAGTCGAAAGGTTCAGATTCAGCCAGCGTTTCATTGATATGATCCTGGATCTGACGGATCACCGATTGTTCACGCCCCACCAGGATGATCTCGAACATATACCGGAAGCTCCGGTAATCGAAATTAGGTGAACCGAGGGCGAAGATCTTGTTGTCGATGAGCAACAGCTTGGCATGCAGGTTACTGGGTTTGTAAAACAAGAGCTTGTTGTTGTTCTTGTAAAACATCCCCAAATACTTATTCCTAAGGATGTCAACCAGCCTTACATCGGAATTCTTGGGCATGATGATCTTCACATCCACGCCATGGCGTCCGGCATCGATCAGGGCTTTCCGCAGAAGGTATCCGGGAAGAAAATACGGTGTTTCAATGACAATGCTCTTTCGTGCACTTTTGATCAGTTGCTCATATCTCTTCTTGATCCTTTGCACCTGAATACCAGGCACATCGCGAACAATCTCAAAATCCCCGAAGCGGATCGACTTGGCATAACGGGGTTTGTTGAGGATGTATTTATTGTAGAGATCATAATTTTCCAGGAAAGCTGTTTTAAAGGCTTTGGCCAATTCCCCCTCAACCCGGAGCGAGAGTTCCCGCCAGTTGATATTGTACTCAGTGAAATTGGAGGAATTAATATAAGCGATGTGATCGTCGATGATGATGATCTTCCGGTGATCCCGCCGGTGACCCCGGGTGAAAATGTCGGAATTGAACCTGATCTTGGAGAAAAAACGAACCTCACCCCCCTTTTTAATCATCTCTGCAAAGAAGGTCTCGGAGACATAAGTCCCCCAGGAATCGATAAGGAGTTTAATAATAACTCCCTGGCGCGATTTTTTGGTCAGGGCATCCCGGAAACGGTTCCCGATGGCATCATTGCCGAATTTGTATGTTTCAATATAGATATACTGCCTGGCTCGCTCAACATCACGGAGCATGGAATTATAGAACTTCAGGGGGTCGTCTTCGAGCAGGAAATCCATAATCGCCGGAATAGGTATTCAAAAATAGTAATCTTTTGGATGCAGCGTGAAACTATCTTGTGTAAACTTGCATAAAAATCCATGGCTATGAAATTGATCGAAGTAACGGATAAGAATACCTCCAAGGCCTTTCTTCAGGTTCCCAAGATCCTGTACCGGGGCGATGCAAATTATGTTTGTCCGCTGGATAGAGAGATCAATGATGTCTTCAACCCTTTGGAGAACAGGCTATTCAACAACGGAGCAGCCATTCGCTGGGTATTGAAGGATGATGCCGGGAAACTCATCGGCCGCGTGGCAGCCTTCTACAACCTTCAAAAATCGGCACAAAATGAACAGCCTACCGGCGGGCTGGGTTTCTTCGAATGCATCAACGACCAACAGGCAGCAAACATGCTCTTTGATGCCTGCAAATCATGGCTGAAATCCAAAGGGATGGAAGCTATGGACGGCCCCATCACCTTTGGCGAAAACCTCACCTTCTGGGGGCTGCTTGTGGATGGGTATACCCTGCCGGCCTATGGGATGCCCTATAACTATCCCTATTACCGGAACCTGTTTGAAACATACGGATTCAAGACCTATTTCGAGCAGTTTTCGTATGAAACAGATCTGGCAAAACCTTTCCCGGAACGGCAGGTGAAATTCACCATGCATATCAAGGATAAGTTCCAAACCGAGCATTTTTCTTTTCAAAATAAGGAAAAGTATCTCCAGGACATCTGTACCATTTACAACAAAGTGTGGGAAGATTTTCATGAGGATTATACCCCGCTGGAATATGATGAGATCGAGAAAATGATGAAAAAAGCCAGGGTGATCCTGAATGAAGAGTTTATATGGTTTGTATACGACCAGGGTAAGCCGGTCGCGCTGGTTATCGTCTTTCCTGATGTCAATCAGATCCTGAAAAAGATGGGCAACGGGAAGTTAACCCTTTGGAACATCCTTAAGTTTTTCTACTACAAGAACACCGGCACCATCACCCGTGCCCGGCAGTTACTCACGGCTGTAACCCCCGAATACCAGCGTTCCGGGGTAACGGGCGTTCTTTTTCTCACCATGGTGGACGCATTGAAGAGGAATAAGATCAAAACCCTGGATATGTCGTGGGTGGGGGACTATAACACCACGGTAAACAAGATCTACCGGTTGCTGGGTATCCCGGTGGTGAAGACCCATATCACCTTCCGGATCATGTTTGATCCAACAAAGGAAGTCAACCGCTTTACCAATGTCCATACGGAGAAACATAAGCGGCTGGCAGGGGATGAACCTGCTGCCTAACTTTCTTCTTGACGTAATTCCTGATTTGTTTTCCTGTTCACGAGATACACACCGGCGAAGATCAGGATCGCCGCAATGACTTTCACCAGGCTCAATGTTTCCGTTCCCATGATGATAGCCACAATGGCTACGATAAACACCTGGATATAGATATAAAAACTCACCGCACCGGCGGTCAGGTGTTTGAGGGAAAAATTCAGCAGCAGGTAGGCGATGAAGGTATTGATGATGATGACATAGGCGAGCGACATCCACATGAGCGGAGAGATCGCTCCCCAGGAAATATCACCGAGGGTATGAATTGAAACCGGGGTCACAAATGCAAACCCGAAGAGTGAAACCCACTTCATCACTGTGACAGCGGAATACTTTTTCATGATCCTCCGGATAATTACCAGATACATGGCATAACCCGTGGTGCCTCCGAGGATGAGCAGGTTTCCGGCAAGGGTATCCATGCTCATGTCGACCTTTTTCCCGTAAGCGATGAGGAGGGTTGCGCCGGCAGCGCCCAGCATTATGCCGGAGACTTTCAGCCAGGTAACCTTTTCGTGGATCAGCAGACCGGCCAGCAACAGGACGATGATCGGGTTCAGGACGTGCAGGATGGCGGCATCCACCGGGGTGGTGAGGTTCAGCCCCTCGTAGAAGAGGATCTGGTTCATGGCAAAGCCAAATAAGCCTCCCAACATCATCAACCAGATGTCTTTCCTGTCCAGTTTTTCTTCGGATGTGAAATGATGAAACAGCCGGAAGAAGATAACCCCGGCCAACACGCGCAGAAAGATGATCTGCAACGGCTGGAACGGTTCAGGCATCATCCCCTTGGAGATCGAATAATTGAATGCAAAGATCAGGGTGACGACCAGCTGCGAAATGTGGGCTTTCGAAAGGGTTTTCATCCACAGTGAATGTAGGTGTTTACCACCTTCATCATCTCTTTTTCGTTCTCTATAAGCGACACACGGAGGTGCTGGTCATTGTATTTTTGAAGCTTCCGGATGATACCGTCGATGATCTGTGGCGGGAAGACATTCATTTGCTCGTAAATGGTTCTCTGCTCTTTGAGGCAGTCTGCCGAGTCCCAGCACGAAGCGGGTAATTGGTTATAATGACTGGCACCCTGTCCTGTACAATCCTGCTTGTTGCCAATATCGACATAATTCCTTTTGGCAAATTCGAGGGCATCTTTCATTTCGAAGCCATATCGGGCAGCAACGGTCAGGCCTGCCAGCAGCAGATAGATATCAGCAGAACCGTCAGGGCTTCTGAATTCAATCGTCTGGCGGTTGGAGAAGTCATCCAGGGGCCACCGGGGCTCATTGGGATTCGCCTGAAAGATCATGTCACTTTTCCCTTGCCATCCGAGCGGCACACGTACCAGGGCTTTCCGGTTGCGGTCACCCCAGCAGATGGTCGTCGGCGCTTCCATGTTCGGCACCAGGCGGAAGTAAGAGGTGGGGATGGTGTTGCCAAAGGCGGTGAGCGACGGCGCCAGGGACAGATATCCGGCAATGGCCTTTTTCGCCGTGTCTGTCAAGGTGCCATTGGAAGTAAACATATTTTTTCCACCCTGTACGAGGCGGGTATGGATATGCATGCCGCTGCCGGCCTTGCCGGTGGTGATCTTCGGCGCAAAGGTGAGCGCCACCCGATGGTTATATGCCAGGCTGCGCAGGATCCATTTGGCGACGATCAACTGATCGGCGGCATTTTCCAGTGCTGCCGGAACAAACTCAATCTCATTCTGTTCATAATCAAGACCCCCTTCCTTGAAATTGCCTACTTCAGAATGACCATACTTGATGCTCCCGCCACAGGCGGCAATGGCATACATGGCCTGGTTGCGGAGCGCTTCCCATTTGGCAAAGGGATACGACTCATGGTATCCCCGCTGATCAAAGGCTTCAAACAGGGATCGGCGTTCACTGATCACATAGTATTCCAGCTCCCCCATCACCTCGAAGTCCATCCCGGTAACCTTCCGAAGCGATTCATGAGCCTTCCGCAAGATATGATCGGGTGCATTGGCAAAGGGTGCCCCATCCTTGTCGTAGTATGAACAAAGGATATCAAGGGATGGAATCTCAGCAAAAGGATTCCTGAAAGCGGAGGAATACCGGGGGATGACATACAGATCGCTGGCGCCGGCCTCTACATAATCGGGAAACAGACTACTGCCATCAACCCGCTCGCCGGCAGACAAAACCCGGTCAAGGTGCCAACGGCTCGATATAATGAAACTAAGTGTCTTCAATCGCCCGTCTTCAGCCGGGTAACGGAAGTTCAGCATCCGGATGTCCTGCTCTTCAATATACCTGATCAGATCTTCCTTGGTGAAGGATGACGCAGGCTTGTTTAGCGCCGTAACGAGTGCGTGTGGGCTCAGTTTGATTTTGTCGTCCATGAAATACCTGATTTTCAGTGAAAGGGGTGCAAAGTTATTATTTTTGGATTAATTGATCTTTTGTACTTTTGATCCTTCAATCAATTCACTCGTATGAACTACAACGAATTGTTGTTTTTCGGGGTCTTTCTCCTCATCATTTCCTTCCTGCTATATGTCGATCTTGGCCTTGTCGGGAAGAAAAACCATGTGATCTCCCTGCGTGAAGGCACTTTCTGGACCGCCCTCTGGGTGGCCGTGTCTGTCGGCTTTTATATTTTCATCCGTTTTCACGGTACCGCCATGCATGGACTGGAAACCCCGGAAGATATTCAGTTCCGGATCGACAAGTTCAACCATCCCATCCAGATCACCGGATTATCTTTTGAACAAGCTTCACATCTTTACAACATCAACCTGGCGCTGGAATATATCACCGGCTATTTGATCGAATACAGCCTGTCGGTCGACAATGTCTTCGTGATCGCCATGATCTTCATCTCTTTCGGGGTGGAACAGCGCTACTACAAAAAAGTGCTGTTCTGGGGCATTCTGGGCGCCATCGTGATGCGGTTTTTCTTCATCTTTGCCGCTTCGGCCCTCATCCAACGATTCTGGTGGGTGTTGCTGTTCTTCGGCGCCCTCCTCATAGCCCTGGGGATCAAGATGTTCATTGACTTCCTCCACCGCCACCGGAAAAAAGAGATAGACATCAACAACCATCCCGTGGTAAGATTTTCATCCCGGATTTTCAGGGTTTCCAAAGAACCCGCCGGCAACCGCTTCTGGATCAGGAAAGACGGGCTTTTTTATATCACCCCTCTGTTCATCACCTTGCTGGTGATAGAGTTTTCGGATGTTATCTTTGCTGTCGACAGCGTTCCTGCCGTGTTCTCGGTGACCAAAGATCCCTATATTGTCTTCTTCTCCAACATTTTCGCGATCCTCGGCCTTCGATCCCTCTTCTTTGTGGTGATGAACATCATCAACCGGTTTGAATACCTCCGCCTGGGATTGTCAGTATTGTTGGTTTTCGTTGGACTGAAGATGACACTGCATGAGATCCATCGCTTGGGATTTGATTTTCATTTCAACCTTTCTACAGAGAACTCCTTCTACATCATCATCCTGATCCTGGTCTCCAGCATCCTCTTGTCGCTGGCTAAAAATGCCTTTGGAAAGCGAAGAAAACGGAAGAGTTGATTACGCTTTTCCCGTATTGGCCCGGATGAAACCCTCCATCAACTGCTGGGCAGCCAGGTAGGGGTTCATTTTCCCTTCCACGATCTGATGTTCCAGGTCAGCCATTTGTCGGGTCACTTCCGGGTGTTGATGAAAGGCAATCAGGAAATTTTCCCGGATGGCGCCGGTAAAGATCTGCAAATTCTGCTCCTGCCGCCGGCGGAGGAAATAGCCATTGGCTGTGGTAAATGACCGGTAATCCTGGATGATCTTCCAGATGTTGGCGATGCCGGTATTATCTATCGCCGAGCAAGTTTCCACTTTGGGAGCCCAGCCGGAAAGACCGGGTGGGAAGAGGTGGAGGGCATTTTCGAATTCGGCTTTGGCCAGGCGTGCTTTCTTGACGTTATCGCCGTCGGCCTTGTTGATCACCACGGCATCGGCCATCTCCATGATGCCCCGCTTGATCCCCTGCAACTCATCGCCGGCGCCTGCAAGCATTAGCAGCAGGAAGAAATCAACCATCGAATAGACACTGGTCTCTGACTGGCCAACGCCTACTGTCTCCACGAAAATCGTATCGAAACCGGCTGCTTCACACAAAATGATCGACTCGCGGGTTTTACGTGCGACCCCACCCAGGGTTCCTGCCGAAGGAGAAGGACGGATAAATGCATGATCATCAATGGAAAGGTTTTCCATCCGGGTCTTGTCGCCCAGGATGCTTCCACGCGAAAGCTGGCTGCTCGGGTCAATGGCCAGCACAGCCAACTTGTGACCCGACCGGGTCAAATACGTCCCCAAAGCCTCGATAAACGTACTTTTACCCACCCCCGGCACCCCCGTGATCCCGATGCGGATCGATCGGACGGCATATGTGAGACAGGCTTCGATAACCTCCTGCGCCCGTTGCTGGTGCATGGGAAGAACACTCTCCACAAGGGTAATGGCTTGTCCGAGAACCGACCGGTCACCCCGGCGGATCCCGTCGACATATTCCCCCACACCCAAAAGCTTGTGTTTCCTTGCGCGGAATCGCCTCACCGCCTCCGGATTGAACTGCGAAGGCTGTTCAATCCCCTCCTGTACCTTCAACGTCGATGGCTTTTTCTTTTCTGACATCTGTAATGCCCCTGTTATCCAAAGTCATCCCAAAAGTACAACATCCTGACGGAACACAACAATTGTATTGATAATTCGTCATTCGTAGTTTCATCCGTGAATTCGTCATTCGTCAATTCTTGGCATTTCCTTCCACTCATGCTGTGCAACACGGCTTCATAGCTTGTCCTGATCTATCGGGATTGGGTCTCGTTCCTCGACCACACGAAGCCTTATTTATTCCAATGCTGAATGAGTTTGCAAATGAATCCACAATGGGGTGTTGATAAAATCGGGAGGAAGGTGAAGTTACTGACAACTGTTGTTTTTTACTTTGCTGCCGATGGGAGAATTTTTAACACCGGCACAGGTTGAAGCGTACAAAAGGATGCACAAAGCTGAGAAGC
>VGGL01000090.1 GCA_016868575.1 Bacteroidota bacterium | reverse complement strand
GCTGAGGATATCGACAGATGCGGAATAGATATGTTCGCAGGAGGCGATATTGTTCACCGTTAATGTCACATTGTACGATCCGGCTGCAGCATATGTATGGGCAGGGTTTTGCAGGGTGGAGGTGTTTCCATCGCCGAAATCCCAGTTCCACATGGAGATAGACATACCGGTTGACTCATCAGTGAAGTTGGTGGCACTGCCTTCGCAGACACCGTCGACACCGAACATGGCAACAGGATAATCATAAGCATTGATGTAAGCAGGCTTGTTCACTGTGTTCTGGTTGCTGCTGGCGTCGGTGATAGTAAGGGATACGTTGTATGAACCGGGGGTAGCATAGGTAATTCCCTGTGGATTTTGATCCGTAGAGGTAGACGGGTTACCGCCTTCAAATGACCAGGACCAGCTGACAGGATTTCCGTAGGATTGATCGGTGAAATTGATGGAAGCGCCCTGACAGAGCAATGTCTGGCTGGCAGCGAATTCAGCGGTTAAAGATTCTGTAATGACGGGAACTTCGGCGCGATAGCGGAAGTAATTTTGTTTGGTAACGGTAACCACCATGAGGCTTCCGACGGTTTGCGCCGGGATGGTGATATCGATGCTGCCGCCTAATCCGACGAGTCCGGTTCCGATGATGTTGTTGTTAACGGTGAGGGCAACAAATGCGCCGGGGTTGGCAGTAACCGTAAAGGTAGTAGCTCCGGCCATCAGTTGAGCGGCATGGGTTACATTCAGTGCAACAGGCATCTCCCAGTACAATGGCATGAACGCATCACCATGGGCGTGGAAGAGGTTATAGGTAACCGCTTTGTTTCCGGTATTATAGGGCCAGTTGGATTGTTTCAGGAAATATTTCCCAGCGGCATTGCCAAAAGCAGGCAGGCAGCCCCTGGATTCCGGGGTTGTTCCGTATGCTGGCATAAAGTTGGTCCACATATTATCATAAACCCCCCATACATAGGTATCGTTTACAAATGAATAAGACGTTTCTGAAGCGCCAATGAGTCCGACGGCGCCGGCATTGAGCCCGTTCTTGGTATGGCGGTGGAACTTCTCAACAAAACATTCGCCGCTCCAGTTGTATTTGCCCGTGAGGCAGTTAATCGACATGACAAAGGTCAGGTTGGAGTTTGTGAGGGAGTTGATATTGCTGTTACTGTATGCAGGTTCACCCCAACCGGTTTCATAACCATGGTCCCTGTGCTGCACGAGAAAAGCACCTGTGTTGATAGCGGTGTTGATACCGGTAGCTGTTCCGCCTGACCATCCACCCAGTTCCTGCGGGGTTGCAGGGATGTATCCAAGTCCATTCGGGCCAAATACGCCAAGAATGGTGTTGGTATTGGTAGCTGTCGACCAGGGATCTGAATTGGGATTACCCTGATAGATGGCATTTTCCCTGTCGGGATCTTTGCCAAGTTCATGCTTGAAGAAGCCACCGATTGTTTCAGAACAGATCTGGAACCAGCGTTCGGTTTGCCAGCCAAGAGCGGTGACGGGGTGGTTATAGAAGAAAGTATCTGTTGGGGGATTTCTTTCGTAGCTCAGGAACTTGGAGAGCATGGTGGTGAGCTGAGCGTCGTTGTTGGCAGTGAAGCGGGCCATTACGATGTCGGGCATCATATCCCCGGTAACATCTCCATAAATATTATCTGAAGCACAGTAGCCGTCGTAGATGGGAGAGATGATGTTTTTCAAACCATC
Organism: Bacteroidota bacterium; assembly: GCA_016868575.1. GTDB lineage: Bacteria > Bacteroidota > Bacteroidia > Bacteroidales > FEN-979 > VGGL01. The sequence goes on along the minus strand of VGGL01000090.1, from coordinate 8,496 downwards.
GGTGCCGTAATCTCCCAGCAGGAGGCAAGCGGCAGGTTTCAGTGTCCAGGTATTGTAGGCATTATTCAGGAAGGATTCGATGGCGGTGGTTGTGTTCCCGCCGATGGTACTTACATCAAATACTTTGGTTAACACACCCTGTTCGTTACGGAAAATCTTGATGGAATCGGCCCATCTCATGAAATCGGGTCCGGAAGGGGAGATGATAATGTATTCACATTCGTCGCTACCTTCGGTCACCTGCTGCATCCGGGCGTTGTAGTCAACCACCGGGAGAGAAGCATAGTTAAGCAGGGCATCGGAGAGGGTGGGATCCCACCAGCGGCTGCGGTAGGCAACATCGCCAAACTGGCCATTGCCGCCTTCAAAGTCGATGGCGATCTTCAGGTCGTGATAGACTTTCAACTGTTTGGTCACAGGATTATACTGGAAGGGAGAAATTCCCAGCATCACGACATCGCATCCACGGATATTTTCGATGGAAGAGAGAATAACAGGTTGTGCAGGGTAGAATGCATTCAGGTTGTAGATAGCAGCATTTTTTTCATACTTCATCGGGCTGTCATCTGTTTCCAGCGGGATGACAGGTGCGGGGGCAACATTCACATTTTCGATGACGGAGATCCTGGAATCGGTGATCCGCAGCTTGGGTATTGCTCCCTGCGGGATGGCGATGTACCGCCCACCGGCAGGAAGGTTGGGGGCGCCTGCATCATTGAAAAGGAAGAAGGTTGGGAAAACGATGCTTTGCATGTTTTCGCCATTGATCTGTGCGGTTTCAATGGAAAACTCCGGAACGGAGAAGACCACCTCAACCCCATTTGCTTTGGAATCCTGCAAGTTGAAACCGGCTTTTCCCCACGCATTCTCATAAGCGAATTTCTGGGCAAAAAGCATCACCGGCAACGCAGCCAGGACCAACAAGATAAAACGTATTGATTTTTTCATTGGATTTAGGATTTGTTGGATATGATTAATTGGTTTTATTGATATGTGTGATTTTCACAAAATTACGACTTATTTGTTTTCATCTGCTCATTTCTTGATGAGGATTAACGCTTTTTAGGTAAAATCCCTGAAAAGCCATGTAAAACCCGCTTTTTTTCCGGCCTATGGCTGGATAATAATTTTCACGGTTCCCGTAAGATTGTTCGAGGTTACCCGGCAGAAATAGGAGCCTGGTGCCATCCCATCCAGGGGAACCTGTATGGCAGATGAGTTGAGCAGGATAACCTGATCGAATACCTTCTGACCGGTCAGGGAGAGGATCTCTATGTGACATTCATGCGAAGACATATCCGGGATTTCAATATGCAGCACCTTGCTGGCTGGATTAGGGTAAGGATTGAGGATGAAATCCGATCGTTGCGATACCGGCAGGCCAGTCACGTTGTCCGTTTGTATTTCCATGGCTGGATCTCCGAGCACATTGCAGCAGTAGAAACACCAGCGTTGAGCGCCCGGCTCAAACTGTCCGGGGACGGTTACCCAGGGGGCGGTTTTGATCTTCGATTGCACCTGGGTGCTGCCGATGCGCCGGATCTCATCCGTATAGAGGGCATTGACAAACTCCCGGTGGAGGTGGGCGGATGGGCCTTCGGTCTGACCCTGGTTGAACCAGCCATATCGTGAGTTCACCACGGCGGTTGCCAGGAAATTGTCGATGGTTACCATCTTTTCGGCGATGCAGTCATTGTAATCAAACGATCCGCAAAGGCAGCCATGGCTATAAAAATTCGTGTAGTTATGCGTAGTTCCGTTGACATTGGAAAAGTTGGCGTTGGTGATATCGGTGATATAGAGTTTTGCCACATAAGTTTCATTGGCATGGCCGCAATGGTGGATGAAAGACCTTCCTTCGTTGATCTTTTGCAACAGGTCGTCGGTAGACCAAACATATCCCGTATTGTCTTCATACAAGCGGAAGATGTCATCGGATTCAGGGATTCCATTGGTGGTATAGCCGTTATCGTTGTGAAGTCCGATGAGTAGTTCCAGGTAGTCGCTGCCCCAGGTGATCGGGTCATTATACAAATATTCGCCAACCATCAGGGGTCTTTCAAACTCACCCGGAACGAAGCCGGTCTGGTAAGACTCACTCTTATGTATCATGTTCTCCAATTCCGCATCATCCCCAAAGGGCATTCTGGCGACAGAGACTTCCGGCAGGAGGTCATCTTCTCCCGGCTCACCCCACATCCAGTTGTTGTTGGTATTCCAGTTGCCATCGAGAGAAGAATAGTACAGGTCGCTGGGAATGTTGTATTCTTCATAAATGGAGGATGATTCCACATAGCAATAAAACCCGCGATAGGGGACCAATTCCACATCACCGCCAAGCAGGACGAAAAGAATGTTGTTGTTTTGGTATTCCTGGATGATAAAGTTTCGGATCTTTTCCGGTTGGTCCTGACCTGTCATGGAGCCGTAGATCGATTCTGTTGTCACCACCTGGGTAGCGATGCTTTCGTTGTTGTAGAGGTTGACCAGTTGCCGGAAGCCGTTCTGATAGGCCGCCGGTGTAATGATCAGCATATCATAGTTGCTGCTTTGTGATTTGAAGGGGTAAGCTTCGGCAGCTTCCCGGTTTTGAGCCAGGCTTTTCACGCGTTGCTGAATATCCTGCCGTGAGGAGAGGTTTTTAAGTGCCTCGGCAGCCCCCGGATCGGGTTTGGTTTTCACCCGGAGAGTGACTTCCTTGTAGTATCCGATTTTTCCGTCAGCAGGATGGTAGACAACAGGGGTAAATGAGGTAAGCAGGAAGGCGTAGCCATTGAGGTATTGGGTCAGCATAGCTCCTTTGGGATCAGCCGGATAGGCGCTTTTCAGGGCATATACGGCATCTTTCCGGATGAATACGCCATCAGCTCCTTTTGACAGGGGCTGGACGTGCTGTTGCGGATAGAGATCATAGGTTCCGGGGATTTCCACGAAACCTGAGCCCAGAAATTCCACTGAAGCAGCCACATGGCCCGGGGGCAAGAGGAGGGAAACCGTTTGATATGGCAATGCAGGCTCCCCGGGAAGACCGGAAAGCATCAATTGATCAACCCTGAACAGGTTGTACCCGCCAGTTTGTTCGATCCGGAAGTCCCTGAAGGAATATTTGCGGATGATCTCGTCCGGGAAGGCATAAATACTCAGAAAGAGACCGACAAGGAGGAGGCAGATGTATTTTTTCATGGAAAGATGTGGTTATCTGGTAATGATGATTTTTTGAACCTGTTGTGTTTCTTTTCTGGTGATGGTGAGGTAATAGATCCCATTGCCCAGTGCGGTGAGGTCCATTTCGCGGATCAGTTTTCCACTGGAGGCGATTCCGGTCTGTTGGAAAACGGTGGCGCCCATCGAGTTGGTTACACGGATATCAAGGATTTCCTTTTTTCCTGTCTGATAGTAGAGGGTAAACAGGCCTGTACCCGGATTGGGATAGATGGTCAATGAAACGGCCGCATCCGGCGAGTCAATTCCGGCGCAGTTTTCGAAGGTGATGGTGATGGATTTGCTGCCGATGCAACCATTTAGGGTGGTTATCTCCACAGTGAATTCATGGGATCCCAGTCCAAGTCCTGTTGAATCGAAGGTGATAGTCGGGGTTGTGTATTGGCCTGGCATCCAGAGGTATGAGGCTGCATTTGGCAGGGTTGCATCGAGGGTAACGGTCTCGTAATCGCAGACGGTATCGGCGGGAGAGGATGCAATGTTAATATTGGGGCTGATGGTGATATAATTCTGTTTTACAGTAGTCTCTACATTTTTCGCAGTTTTCCTGACGGTGAGTTCTACGTCGTAGGAACCAGGGTTGGAGTATGTGACAACAGGGTTTTGTTCTATCGAGACCTGTGGATTGCCTCCGGGGAAGTTCCATTCGTATTCTTCCGGTACGAGCAAGAATCCGCCGGTAGCTGAGCCGTTGAATTGAATGGCGCTACCCGGACAGGTATCGGTAGTGGAAGCGGTGAAATCCGGCGTAAGGGGAAGGGCGCTCATCTTGGCTCCCTGGAGGATCTCTTTTCCCGAATTATTCTGGATAAAAGCAACGAATTCGACGTCTTCGACGGGCCAGGTGGGATCAAGGGAAAAATTTAAGGTGGTGGCAATGGTTGAGTCATTGGAGAAGTCCAGGATGGTACCGGTTGCACTGGGCACCATATCGACTGCCACAAAGTCGAGGTGGGATTGTCCCTGCCAGCTAACGCTGATGTTGGATACCGTAATGGCAAATTGAAGCGCCAGGGTGTTACTCGGAAGGGCGGCTTTTTGTGTTGCGGTAACAACCACTGTATAGTCCAGTCCGTTGTGTGTTTCACTCATGGTGAGGGTGAGCGGTGAAGAAATGGCTTTACGTTGGTTGTACTTGGGCAGGTACTGGGGATACATGCTTTGCGAATGGCTCCCACCAACGACGGAGAGGACACCGTCAAATTTTGCAGTAGGGAAACTGCTGATGCTGTAGTAATTGAGTCTGGCTGTGGCATCGGGGTTAACAAATGCGTCGCCATTGTGATATTCAATCACAGCGACATCTTTGCCGTTTTCAACCAGGTCATCGGCTCCCATGGCTGCGCCGGGACAATAGTAACACCAGGTGCCGGTGCCGATCTCGAGGACGACAAATTCCCTTTCAACCGTTTGGGCTGTAAGCGAAAGGCTGAAGGAAAAGAAAAGGACGAGGAAGATAAAAATGGTTTTCATAATCATAGGGTTTTGATGTATAATTAAAGGTTATCATGTATTGATTTGCAAATATATGAATTTTTAAAAACGCCTGACATACCCATGACAATAGGGGGTTGATCCTTCTTTTTCATAATAGTTTTGGTGATACGTTTCCGCTTTCCAGAAAGTGGCGGCAGGAAGCACCTGCGTTACGATCCGGAAACCTTTTTCTTTGAGCAGAGCGATGAGTTTCTCGGTGATTTGTCGTTGTTCTTCATTTTGATAAAATACGGCCGAGCGATATTGATCTCCAACATCTGGTCCCTGGCGGTTCCACTGGGTTGGGTCATGCACTTCAAAAAACATCCTGGCGATGGTTTCGAAGTCGGTTTCATGCTTGTGATAGATGATCCGGATGGCTTCCAGGTGACCGGTTTTGCCGGAGCATACCTCTTCGTAGGTTGGGTTTTCTGTATGTCCGCCGGTGTAGCCCACTTCTGCTGAGACGACGCCTTTGATCTTTTTCATATAGTATTCCACGCCCCAGAAACATCCACCGGCAACGATGGCGGTGTCGGTTTTTTCTTTATGGAGGATCACCCGTTCTTCTTCAGGGGTGAGTTGCCGAAACTGCATGATTTCATTCTTACGCATATATCTAAATATACGAATAATAACGGGTCACTGCATGAAAAATTGTGTTATAAGCGGCTAAGGGCGAAGGCATAAGCGCCAACAGAGACAGCCCTGGAAGTACCCAGCCGGCTGATCCCGATACCGGTCTTTTTAGCAGGATAACAGACAACTTTTCGGTTGCAAAAAGGAACGGAGATCTCCTGTTCTTCCATCCGGAAGAATTGTTCCCGGTCATTGTCATCGTCCAGGTTATAGACATCAATTTCCATGCGTGAAAAGGGCTTTCCTTCCACGCTAACATAAGGTTTTTTCAGGTAGTCAACCAGTTTTGGGAGGAAGAGGGGGGAGGCGCCGGAAAGTCCCCCGCCGATGACCACGAGTCCGTCGGTCATGGTGAGTGCGTTGAGGATGGCGTCGCCGGCAGCAGTGGCGAATTTTTCATAGGCCAACAGGGCAGCTTGTTGGTTTCCCGGTTTTTCTCCCCGGGCGATGAGGAAGATCTCTTTGGGCTCCGGTGCCTGTTCAGGAGGGATCTTGGCTTCCGTGGCATAGGCTCTACGGATGCCGCGGATGGAGACACAGTCTTCGATGCTGGTGTTGGGGAAATGGTAGCTGCGCATGCGGTTGATCTCGGCTGCGGCGCTGTTGTCGCCGGTGAACAGCACGCCACCGGATATCATGCCGGCGCCAAAGCCGGTTCCCAGGGTGACGCCCAGGAGGTTTTGATAGCGTTGACGGATATGTCTCTTTCCAAGTTCGTCGTTGACCTCTTTCAACAATCCGGCGATGGCTTCTCCGTAAGCAAACAGATCTCCATCGTTGTTGATGAATACCGGGATCCCGAAGGTCTCTTCCAGCATCGGTCCCAGGGCGACACCTCCGCGGAAAAGCGGAAGATTTTCCAGGTCGCCGATGATTCCCCGCGTATAATCTGCGGGTCCCGGGAAGGCAAAGCTGATCGCCACGGGCTTTTCAGAGAGTTGTGTTTCCACTTGCCGGAATCCGTCGATGATCTGCCGAAGCACCTTTTCAAGTGTGGCTGCGGAAGCGGGCAGGATCACGGGTGCGATCACCTCTTCCCCGTTCTGGACGGCATTGAACACGAAGTTCGTTCCGCCAGCGTCGAGGGTCATTACGGTGCGGGGATCAGTCATGGGTGGGGGGATTTTCGTTGCTCGTTGTTCGTTGCTCGTTGTTCGTTGCTCGTTGTTCGTGACGACCGTTGATTACCGTCCACGTTTTTCTGGCAGCGAAAGTATAAAAATTCGTTGTTCGTTGTTCGTTGCTCGTCATGTGCCAAGTGTCAGGTGTCAAGTGCCAGAAGGCTTCGAACCTCTGTCTTCGCACTTTCATTCGTACTTCCGGCTTCTGGCTTCGTACTTTCATCTTTGTTTCCCGCGGATTACCGCAGAAAGGAAAATGGATGTTGGAGGCTGGAGGATGGAGGATCAAACGTTTCACACGACTGATACAACATCATTCTTTTATTCCCGAATACACGAATGAAATTACGAATTACGAGAGGAGTTTGCCCTTATCCGGGAAAATGAAGAAAATTTGCAGAAAGCGCTTTTTCAACTATTTTTGTGCATGAGAAACGCAAAAACCGGTTCCGGAGGCTCAAGATTTTCTTTCAAAGCTGCTTCTTCTCTCCCCAACTCATCCAACCCAATCTTTGAACAGGTTCTTGCATGAACTGGCGTTACCCGGCATAATAATAATATTACGCCTACAACAAAAAAATCATTCAGTGATTGTATAAAAGAACATACATGTTTAACATTAAAAATGAAAATCATGAAACGAGCATTTTTAGCAGCTACACTGGCATAAATTTCAATGCTGAGTTTACAGCTTTATTCGCAGGTTGGAATAAACACCGATGCCAGCAACCCGGATGGCTCAGCCATGCTTGATGTAAAATCGACCGAAAAAGGGATGCTGCCACCTCGCATGACGAAAACGCAACGTGATGCCATTGGTTCGCCTGCAATCGGATTGATAATATACCAGACCGACAACACGCCGGGTTATTATTATTACAGCGGGACAAACTGGAGTTGCTATAGCTGTGCGGTCAATTGCCCACCGTGTATTGACGCTGATGGCAACTTCTATGTGACTACTCCAATTGGAACGCAATGCTGGATGGCGGAGAACCTACGGGTGACGCATTACCGGAACGGGGAGGCCATCCCGAATGTGATAGATAACAATGCCTGGACAGCCCTCTCTACCGGAGCATACTGCTGGTATGACAATGACCAGCCAACCAATGCCAAATACGGCGCTTTGTACAACTGGTTTACTGGAATCGACTCCCGCGGATTATGTCCGCAGGGATGGCATGTGCCAACCCATACAGAATGGACTGCGTTAACCACCTATCTGGGCGGAACATCTGTTGCAGCGGGGAAGATGAAATCAGCATCCGCTCTTTGGGAAAGTCCGAATATCAATGCTACCAACAACAGCGGATTTTCAGGTCTTCCGGGCGGCTTCCGTTTCGACTCTGGCATATGCGACGGCATTGGCCTCTACGGCTTCTGGTGGTCTTCTTCGGGGTACACATCCTACTACGCTTGGACCCGCGAACTGCATTACGACGATGGCACCGTGTTCGTGGAAGTCTCCGATAAGCGAAGTGGCTATTCGGTGCGTTGCCTAAGGGATTAGGACGCTTTGACTATTTGACTATTTATCCCGCCGGAGGCGGGATCGAGAATTCCAAATTTAAGCCTACTTCGATAGTGCTATTATTCATTTTCGCCACCAAAGCACAAAAACTCATAAAAACACAAAATACTACTAATCAAACAAATAAAATTTGTGCAAGTTCAGAACTCCTGACCTCGAGTAGCAAAAATAAGTAATTCGACGCAGTTGACGCAAACAGAGAAAGCGGTACTTTTGTCTCATGCAACTTATATTACCATTTTTTCCACAAGAAACGATCTTGATCAACGCCCATGTAGGTGTATATGAACGAGAGGGACTTGTTCAATATTTGATCAATGGTTTACCGGTATTTTCCCATGCAAAGGATGATCGGGATGCCTTCCGGTACATAACCAGTAATTTCATTCATCAGGGTTTGTGTCGTAATGTTGATATTGAGCGTGCCTTTGGGGTAAGTGAAGACAGCGTAACGCGGGCGTTAAAGAAATTTATGACAAAGGGCGAGGCAGGATTCTTTGGTCC
>VGGL01000089.1 GCA_016868575.1 Bacteroidota bacterium | reverse complement strand
TTTTTTAGCAAAGAAAAGCATTGCCATCGCTTGAAAATGGTAGTTTGAAATCTTTTTTCAACGCTCCACTGTTAATAACAATATTGTTTTTACATTTGCTGCTGAGTATTTACAAAGATTTTATTATCGACATAAGTGAAATGTTAATTTTTCGAGAATTATCCCAAGCTGAGCATTTTCATGTGTATCTTTGTTAGTATGAAAATACGTTGCTTGCTCGGGGTGTTTTTGTTCTTGAACTTGTTTGGGAGCACCCAATCTGTGGCGCCCATAGTGGCGATCATTGCGCCGGACCTGGCAGATGCTGTTGCCGGACTTGATCCCGACTCTAAAATAAGGATTTTTATCACCCTCCGAGGGACATGGGATCCGGCTGCCTGTCAGGATCAATGGCAATCCATTTCAAGAAAAGAGAGACAGAAGAACGTCTGTGATCTCCTGAAAAAAGATATGTTGACCAAGCAAAAAGCCTTGATTCAGCAGATAAAAAACCTCAGCCGGCAGGGAGCGGTTGAAAAAGTTACCAGTTTGTGGGTTGTAAATGCCATTGTATGTGAAGCCAATCCATCTGCCATTCAGATCCTCGCAACCCATCCGGATGTCGCCTTCATTGGATATGACCGTTTGATCCAGGTGATCGATCCCGAAGAGATGGATCTCGGTCAGGCTACATCAGGTCCTTCTGACGAGATACCTGTAAATGTGCTCCGTGTGAAAGCGGATTCAGCTTGGCTGGCCGGGTACACAGGGCAAAATGTGATCCTGGCTATCCTCGATTCAGGGGTGAAGTATACACATGTGGATCTTGCCGGACATATGTGGACCACACCGGAGTACCCTTATCATGGTTACGACTTCTATAATAACGACAACAATCCGATGGATGATCACGGCCATGGAACGATCTGTACCGGTATTGCAGCCGGCGACGGGACGGCAGGCTCACAGACCGGGATCGCTCCCGACGCTCTGATCATGGCACTGAAAGTACTGAACTCATCCGCATCCGGGTATCAAACCGACGTTTGGCAGGCCGTCCAGTTTGCCATGGAACAGGGCGCTGATGTGATGAACCTTTCGCTTCAGTTTATCCTTACCAATTACCCGGGATATAAAGCTGCCTGGCGCACTTGTTTCAATCATGCCCTGGCAGCAGGTATGATCGCTGCCATTGCAACCGGAAATTACGGTACCTCCGTTGGTTCAATCCCCCCTCCCAACAACATTGCTATGCCTGGACAAATACCCCCTCCCTGGCTGCATCCGGATCAGACGCTCACAGGCGGCTTGTCCTCCTGTGTATGTTGCGGAGCTACGGATAACAGTGACACCATCGTAACCAGATCAGCCTATGGTCCTGTAACCTGGGCATCGATAGCCGGATTCAACGATTATCCTTATAACCCCGGAATCGGACTTATCCGTCCGGATATCGTCGCACCTTGCCAAAATAAAACAACCAGTATTTCTTCCAACACCGCCTACCAGATGACCGGGCCATACACCTCTTTTTCCACCCCCATGGCAGCCGGCGCCATGGCTGTTCTGCTTTCAAAAAATTACAACCTTACACCGGCTGAAGTGGATCAATACCTCGAACTCAACGCCTATCCCATCAGAAGCTATAAACACAACCGGTATGGCGCCGGAAGACTGGATGTATACGCCGCTGTGAGTGCTGCTCCCGCTCCGACCGGGCCTGTTTTTTCAGCTTTTCCTTCATCCAAAAATTTCGGCGCTGTTGCCGTGGATGACTCCTCCCGCTATCATTCTTTCAAGATCAGCAATGCCGGCAGCGATACGTTGAAAATCAATAGCGGTGGCATCTATCTCTCCGGATCGAATCCCGGTGACTTCTCCATCACAGGCTCTTTCTCTTATCCAATACATATTCCTGCCTTTGGATCGTTTTCTTTCCAGGTAGGTTTTACACCGGTAACTGTCGGTGAAAAATCTGCTCAGATCAGCATAACCGACAATACCGGAGCGCATGCCATTCCGGTATCCGGCTCGTCGTGTACCCCCCTGAGTCCCCCCTTTCTGGAAAACTTTGACGGAGTGACCCCTCCCCTGCTGCCTTCCCACTGGGGAAGAGAGAATCATTATCTGTTCGATTGGTATACCGCAACTTATATGTCAGGCCACTCCGGCACCCAGGCAGCAACATCTGCCTATGTGTATAACAACACGTTTCAGTGGATTGACGCTGACCAGTGGTTGTTTACCCCTCCTATCCACGTCACGGCAGGCAAAGCTTACAAGCTGAAATTCTGGACAAGGTCGTACGATGAGACCTACCACGAAAAACTTCGGGTAGAATGGGGCTATTACCCCGACTCTCTTGCCATGACACAAACCCTGAAGAACCTGACCGACATTCACGCTGCGGTTTACCTGGCAGATTCAGCGATCTTTACAGCGCCAGTGACAAATAACATCTATGTTGGATTTCACCATTACAACAAAGATGCATTGGTGCTCAACATGGATGATATCCGCTTGACCAGTACGCCCATGTTGACAACAGCCACGGTTGTGGCAATCGATACAACGACGGCCTCCGGCGGAGGAAACATCCCTGCTGATGGCGGAGAAACGGTAACAGCGCGAGGCGTTTGCTGGAATACATCCGGTAATCCAACGATACTGGATGACCATACTTCCGACGGCGCCGGAACAGGTAGTTTCTCCAGCCAATTGACCGGTCTTCAGCCATCAACGGTATATTACGTTAGAAGTCATGCTACCAACGGGGTTGGGACATCCTACGGGGACCAGGTCATGTTTAAAACGAACAAGCACCTCCAGGTGCGCCTCTTCCTGGAAGGTTTATTTGATCCCATGACAGAATCGTTGCTGAAAGCACAGGATGAATTTGGGGATCATTTCCCGGGCACAATCGCCGACACCATGACGTTCAGTCTGGGGCGTTCAGTCTCCCCATATGATATCCTTCACCAAGCACACGGAACTGCCATTCATACCGATGGTTTTGGTGATGTGTCAGTCCCCTCGCTGTTTGATGCGTCGTATTTTCTGGTGATGATTCACCGCAACAGCCTTGAGACCTGGTCGGCAAACCCCATTGATTTCAGTGGACAGCGGATCACCTACCGGTTTACCGATCAGGCAGGTAAAGCTTACGGCAGCAACATGAAACAGATGTCTCCCGCCTCCTTTGCCATCTACGCCGGCGATGAAAACCAGGATGGAATGGTCGACACAAACGATATGGGAGATATCGATAACGACGCATGTTCATTCACTGTTGGCTATGTTCTTACGGACATCAATGGAGACGGGATCGTAGACACCAATGACATGGCGCTGACGGAGAATAATATGGCGGGGTTTGTGGGGAAGATGAGACCGTGAGTCAGTTAGCAGTTATCAGTTACCAGTAATCAGTTATTGGAGGTTGGAGGTTGGAGGTTGGAGAATTTTCAATCTGCAATTCAATCGTCAATCTAAGATCGTATAATCGGGAATCATGATTTTCTCAGGAGCGAGAGGAACTGTTCCTTTTTCCGCCTGGAGACTTCGATCTCGGTGCCGTCTTCCATGATCACCGTGCCGCCTTCGCCCCGCACATAGCGGTCGATAAAATCGATGTTGATCAGGTGGGAGTTGTGAACACGGAAAAAGTTGAGGGGGGACAGGAGATCTTCGTATTCCTTTAAAGTTCGTGAGACCAGGTATTTTTCTCCCCCTTTCAGGATGATGAAGGTGTAATTGCTATCTGACTGGCATCTGACAATATCCTTTATCCTGATTAATTTCAAACCATCTGATGTTGGAAGGGCGATCTTTTCAAGTTGTTGCTGGTTTTCTCTAAGGACAGAGATCTTCAGATCATAGGTTGTTTTCGATTCCGAGATCACCCTGGCCACTGCTTTTTGCAGTTTTTCCGGTTCGAGGGGTTTGAGGAGGTAATCGAGGGTGCTGAAATTAAAGGCTTGTAACGCGTACTGATCAAAGGCGGTGGTAAAGATGACCTTGAAAAAGATCTCCGGGAAGGCTTCCAGTATCTGAAAACCATTGCCATCGGTTAGCTGGATATCAAGAAAAACTACTTCAGGACGCTGAGTTGTAATCACTTCAACACCTGCGGTCACTCCATCCGCCTCGCCAACCACACGCACATCGGGACAGTACCGGTCGAGATGGCTCAGCAGCGTATTCCTGCATTTGATCTCATCATCAATAATAACAGCGCGTATCATCTTTTATCAGGCATTTCTAACAGGGAGTGAAATTAATACTTTTGTTCCACATACAGCCCCGTTTACATCGATGGTATCTTCGATGGAGAATGAACAATCGGTTTGCAGCTCCTTGTTGAAGATATCAAGCCGTTCCCGGATCAGCTGGATTCCCATGGATTGGTGCTCTCCTGAACGTTGGATCATTTGTCGTGCCTTTTCCCGCCCGATCCCATCATCGGTGACCTCACAAAGGAGCACGTGGGTGTTCATCCGGAAGTCGATCCCGATCAGGCCTTTTCCTTTCTTCATCCGGATCCCATGCAGGATCGAATTTTCAACAAAAGGTTGAACGATCAACGGTGGAATCTCAGTTGTTTCCTGATCAAGCGCGGGATCAACGGCGATATTAAAATCAAACTTATTCTCAAACCGCAGTTTCTCCAACTCCAGGTAAAGGGTCAAGGTATTGATCTCATCCTCCAGGGGAACAAAGGATTTCCGAGAGTTTTCAAGAATATACCTCATCAGGCGGGCAAACTTGGCCAGATAGACTTCGGCTTCCGGTATTTCTTTCCCGGTAATGAATGACTGGATCGAATTCAGTGAGTTGAAGATGAAGTGCGGATTCATCTGTGACCGGAGCAGACGGTGTTCGATCTCCAGGTTTTTCCGTTCCAGTTCAAGGCGTGATTGTTTTTGTTTGAGCAGGTAACGGCCGAAAAGCAATGCCGAGACAGAGGCAACCAGGATGAAAGCCAACCCGGCCATAAAGAGGATATTTTGCTGTCGGCTGATCTGAAGATCCTTCACCGCTTTATCCCGTGAGAGTAATGATATCTGCTGCTCTTTCTTCCCTGTTTCGTATTTCTCCCTCATCTCGGTGATCTGGGCATGTTTTTCTTCATTGAAAACCGAATCCTTCAAGATGGAATACTGGTAGAGACATTCGTACGCTTTTCGAAAATTTCCCATGCCAGCGTAAATGGAAGAAAGGAGATCAAAGGCTTCATACTGTTCTTTCCTGATATGGAGTTCCCGGCTGATGGCAAAGGCTTCATCAGCATGTTTGAGGGCCATGTCGAAATTTTTGAGTTTCAGGTATGTACTGCCCAAATGATTCAGGGAGATGGCAATCTCCTGCCGGTCACCGATCCTGCGTTTGGCATCCAGGGCTTTTTGAAAATACTCGAGCGCCTGAGGATACTCTTTTTGATCATAGTAGACAAGACCGATATTTCCAAGTATTGCGGCTATCCCGGGTTGATTACCTGCGTAACCATAACCTTTCAATGCTTTATTGAAATAGTATAGCGCGCTATCATATTGACTCTGATCATAAAAAACCAATCCCATATTTCCCCGGGCAACAGACTGGCCTGTAGTATCACCAAGCCGGGCAAGGACCGAAAGACCTTTCCTGTAATATTCCAGGGCTTTGGGATAGTTCCCATTGATGTAGTAAACACTGGCGATGTTGTTGAGGGTTGAAGCAGAACCCTTGAGATCCTTACCTTCTTCCTTGATCTTCAGGCTTTTCAGAAAATAATAAATGGCTTTGTTATATTCAGCCTTTACATAGTAAAGATTTCCCAGGTTGTTGTAAACCAGGGCGATTCCTCTTTTCTCTTTCAGGGAAACAAACAGATCCAATGCTTTCGAATGATAGGAAAAGGCTGTATCATATTCACCGAGGTACCGGTAAACCACTCCCAGGTTATCATTCGAAACGGCCATCCCATTTACATCATTTTCTTTCGATCCGATGGTGAGCGCCTGCCGATAATAACTCCTTGCAGAATCGTAATCGCCCAATATTTCGAAACATAATCCCAACAGTCCAAACAGGGTTGCTGTAATCTTCGGATCACTTGCCTGATCCATCACCGCCAAGCCTTTTCTGCAATAATACAATGAGGAATCTGTATCTCTGGCCAGGCGCTTGACATCGGCCAGGGTGTGACAAGCTATCATATACTCTCCGAACTGATTTTCCTGCAGGGAGAGGGCTAATGCTTTTCTGGCCAGCATGGCTGCATGAGCCGGATTCTTTAATACTACCTCCCTGGCTGACCGGTTGATAGAAGCACTTTTCGGCTTCCTGTCGTTGCTCCCTATGCCTCCTGAAAAGACACAGGTTGAAAAATACAACTGAAAACCAAGTGCAACCAATGCTGTTTGAATAAATCCAAGGGATCTCATAGAACACAAAAATCAGCTAAAGGTAGTAACATTTCTATATTGAATTTTCACGAATGTTCGAAAAAAAGGGAAAAGCAGCCAGTTGATATCTTGTTGTTACCGAATTCTAATTCTGTCTTTTGAACGGGCAGAATGCGAAATACCTTCGTATCCCATAATTGGTAGCTGCTTCAGCTTGAGCAAAAAAGAAGCGGATGAAGGAGGAAAAGACAATGTATTATATTCGTTTGCAGGATATCTAATATTCACTAATCTATCACATAACCATGAAGAAATTAGCAATCATTTTACAATTCCTGATGCTGTTGAGTATTCCAGCATTCTCTCAGATGGGCGTAGGTACTACTCAGCCAGATGCGTCGGCCATGCTGGATGTGGTTAGCAATGCCAAAGGATTGTTAATACCCAGGATGACAAATGCCGAGATGCTATTAATACCTTCGCCTGCCGAAGGATTGGTGCTTTACAATACAACCAACAGTGGTTATTACTACCGGCGGGGAAGCAACTGGATTCCATTGCTGAGCAGCACAAATGGCTGGTCAACGAATGGCAACAGCGGCACAAATCCTGCTATCAACTTCATAGGAACAACGGATGTCCAACCATTGGTATTGAAAACCAACAATATCCAAAGTGGTTATATTTCAACAACAGGGGGTAACGGCAATGTATCATATGGTCTTTCTGCACTAAATCCATCCACCACAGGCATATGTAATGTTGCTTTTGGAGTTAACACACTGTATTCCAACACCACAGGCGAATATAATACCGCTAATGGTGAATCTGTGCTTCGATCCAATACCTCAGGTTCTTTCAATACAGCCAGTGGGAATAGTGCTCTATATAATAACACCAAAGGCGATGACAATACCGCGATTGGAAATGGTTCACTCTTTAATAACACAACCGGCAGCGCCAACACCGGTCTTGGAATCAGCTCTGGACTAACCAATTCAACGGGTTTCAGCAACACCTTTATTGGCGCCAACGCTGATGCATCGGTCAATAATCTTACCAATGCCACTGCCATCGGCAGCGGCGCCATCGCAGCGGCCTCCAACCAGGTGGTGTTGGGCAATGGAAGCGTATCTTCATTATTCTGCCAGGGCGCATATGCTGCTACAACCCCAAATGCCCCAAACATGGTTGTTTTATCCTCAGGGCAAATAATGAGAAGTACGGCTTCTGTCTCCACGGGGAGTGGGTCGGCAGGGCAGGTGACCTTATGGTCGGGCACCAATACGCTAAGCGGAAGCAGCAATCTATATTGGAACTCGACAAGTTCATATCTCGGCATCGGAACAACCAATCCAACCCAAAGGCTTGATATAACCGGTTCAATCAACATTCCGGAAACAAGTACCAGTTCTTCCGGGATCATTTTTAAAAACTCCAACCCGTTCATTCATAACTACTTACCTGTTGCCAACAGCAACAACACCTTTGTAGGAAAAAATGCAGGAAATTTCAGCTTAACTGAATTTGCCAATAACAATACAGTGTTGGGTGCAAATTCACTCCAAAACCTGACAACAGGATCGGATAATACGGTTGTCGGGGGATATGCACTTGCTTATCTTCAATCAGGCAACAGAAATGTGGTTGTAGGTCTTAATACATGTAGAAATAACATCACCGGAAGCAATAATGCTATAGTGGGAACCAGCGCCGGTTATGGCGGGGGATTTCAATCCTTTTCCAATAATGCGCTTTTCGGCTCCAGCGCCGGTTGGCAACTAACATGGGGGTCAAATAATATCCTTTTAGGGTATTCCGCGGGTAATAACCTCACAAACGGTTCTAATAACATCATTATTGGGTATGACCTCGGCGCCACCTCCGCCACAGCATCATCAGAAGTAATTATAGGATCTCAATCCTTGTTTTATGGGAACCTGACAAATGGCAGGATTGGCATAGGACTGACCAATCCTACCCAACAGCTTTCATTGAGCGCGTCCATCGCTCTTCCACGGACCTCTTCAGCTACGACAGGAGTAATTTACAAGGGTAATAGCCCTTTTATCCATAACTATGGTCAAACAGCATTTTCGAGTAATATTTTTATTGGTGATGAATCAGGCAACTTCACTCACACCGGGTATGGAAACACTGCATTTGGTCCCTCAACCTTGTCGGAACTAACAACAGGTGATGATAACGTGGCCATCGGAACCAATGCCTTAAGGAATCTTCAATCAGGTATCGATAACACTGTGGTTGGATATGTGGCAGCTTATCATAACACTTCCGGAAGCTATAATACAATTGTTGGCGCCGGGGCCGGATATGGCAGTTCGCTCCAATCCTATTCCGGTAATACCATTGTTGGTACAGGTGCTGGCTCTTATTTAGAATCGGGAGATGACAATGTTATCCTTGGGGATATGGCGGGATACAATCTGGTTAATGGCGGTGGAAATGTTTTTCTTGGGAATGAAGCCGGATACAATGAAACAGGAAACAGCAAGCTTTATATTGATAATTCGGATACATCAACCCCATTGATTTATGGAGATTTCTCAACGAATAAGGTAACCATTCATGATGTTATCAAGCTGGCTCCGCGGGCTTCTGCTCCTGCCGGCCCGACAGAAGGAGAAATCTATGTAAACAGCAGTAATCATCATATCTATTGCTATCTGAACGGGGTCTGGAGACAGCTGGATTGAACATCAACAAAGGCATAATTAAAGCTCAATAATCAGTTATACCGAATTGGCATCGGTGCAACCAGCCCCCGGGAAAAACTCCATGTGAATGGCAAACTCAAAGCCAATGGCAATATCGATTTATATGATCAATGGCTTTCAGGGGATGGTGGAAACGAAGGGATATCCGTGAAAAGTGACGGAAAAGTCGGGATCGGGACATCAAATCCTACGGAAGGTCTTTTTGTCAATGCATCGATCGGCATGAATATCCTGTTTCTTAACATCAACGACTTCCTGCCTTCCTATCTTTACAGCCTTCCAGAAGACATCAATGTGGTCATCATCGATCCGTTCTATTTCAATGTCGGAGTGTATCTGCCAATACCTGTAAATGGCAAGATCGTTACCATCAAACAACTGGCAACAGGAAATGGCACTGTTCAGATCAACGCGACCATTGATGGTAATTGGTATCATACCCTTGCTGCCTATGCTGCCATCACCCTCATTGCCTACGATGGTCAATGGTTTATCCTGAGTAAGTATGACCCTTAACCACACATAATGAATCTTTCATGATCAACCACTCAGTCTCTAAATCACCATTGCCACGTCGCTGCTCCCTTCGCTTCGCACCGGTGATACACGGCACAACGGTATTGTTGGGGATTCCTTCGCTTCGCTCGGAATGACGCACCGCACGTGGTCATTGATTGGGGGTTCCTTCGCTTCGAATTGGTGACACACGGCACAACGGTATTGTTGGGGGGTCCTTCACTTCGCTCGGAATGACGGTTCCGCTCGGTATTTGGGAGAGGTCGGGGCATGCGGGTGGCGGAGTCACCCGCATGCCCCGACCTCTTTTTTCAATAGTGGGTGATACGTCATTCCGAGCGTAACGAAGTGGAGCGAAGGAACCCCCTGGCACTAACCACTGAAGCACGTCTCGTCCCCTCCGAGCGTAACGAAGTGGAGCGAAGGAATCCCCTTGAAATTTCCATTGCGGCTCTTCCCTGTGTGCGGCGAGGAATCCCCAGTATTTAATATTGTTGTGTGTCATCCGAAGTAGTCCAGGAAATCCCAAATTTTCAAATAAAAAAATCCCTCATTTTAGAGACTGTTTAAAATTCATATAGAAATTCGATTAACCATCAACCGAATCATTGATAGATGGATAAATGCTATACCAGATTCAGGCA